>JAWWPC010000054.1:0-53184 GCA_033851055.1 Kribbellaceae bacterium
GCTGGTGCGCGGTTCGGTCCGGGTCGAACTGGCGGCTGAGATCCGTTATCGCCCGCGCATCCTCGCCCGCCCACGGGCGCACGCCTGGGTGCTCTCGGGAGGACCCGTTTACCCCTGGGACGCGTGAGCTCACCACAACCCGCACATCGGCAGTTCCGAGCTTCACGGTCAGCGGCTATGAGCGCGCGAGCGTAGCCACCCCGACAACGGCGAGTGCGGGCGTCAGTCGAGAGCGAGTCGGGACGGGTCCACCTGACCCGCAGGCCAATACATGCTCGCCGCATCGATCAGCCAGGTCGGGGCATCGAACTCGGCTTCCAGCATCCGCCCAATCTCTGCGACCCACTCGGGAGAGCGACACTCGATGTTGGCGAGCTTGATGGCTTGCTGGTTAGGCCAGACCGTCAGCGCTCGCTAGTGGATCCCGTTCGAGTGCGGGGACTGCAATCACTTTGGGTCTCTTCCCTGAAACGACCCGCAGGAGGCCTTCGTCCCGCAGTTGATGGACGGCGCGGCTGACAGTGCCCGTGGCGACTTTGTACTTCGCGCGGATTTCTTCGTTCATCGGCAGCGAAGAACCCACCGGGTAGGTGCCGTCGGCGATCGCTTTGCGGAGGTCGAAGGCGATGAACTCGTGTGGCCAGCGTGGTGTCATCTCTGGCCGCGGGATGATGCTCGAGATCGTGTCGGCTGCGGCGCCGTCGGTCGCTTCTTGCCATGCCACGTAGAACCGAAGAGTTGTTGCGCCGCTCTGGTGACCGAGCCGGCCTGAGACGGTCTTGAGGTCCACGCCGCTGGTCAGTAGTTCAGTCGCCGAGTAGTGCCTCAGCGCGTGAAACCTGCTGCTGCGCAGTTGGTTCCGAATCGCCAGACGCCTGTATCGCTGCGTCACGGTATCTGGCCTGATGGGTTCCGCGTGGTCGGGCGTCAGCGAGAAGACGAACGCGTGACGAGCCATCTTCGTGCCGAGTTCCTTGCATTGTGCTTCGGTAGCCAGCCGATGGGCTCGGAGGAGGCCGACCGTGTACGGGTCCAGCGAGAGTCGACGCTCTTTGTCACCCTTCGGCCGCTTCTCCTTCAGGCCGGTAGGGCTCTCCTCGCTGCGCGTCACTGAGCGTTCTAGGGCGATCTTCTTGCGATCTAGGTCCACGTCAGACCAGCGCACTGCGCACAGCTCACCGCGCCGGCAACCGGTGACCATGACGAGCCACAGCAGCAAACCCCATTCAGGGTCTCTCCAGGCCTCGTTGAGGATTGCCGCCACTTCCTCTGCCGACGGTGGGTCTGGTGTGCTCTTCTTTGCCCGCGGTGGCGAGGCGAGTTCAGCAACATTAACGCCGACGTACGTCCATCGAACGGCTCGGTCGAGTGATCCTCGGAGGATGGCGTGGATCTGTCGAACGGAACTGGTGGAGAGAGGCTTGCAGACGTGTTGCGCGCGGCTTCGCTTGCCCTCACAGAGCAGTCGGCACTTGCGAAGCCTGGCGTAGAAGGTCTCCAGTAGCTCGGCGTCGAGCTTGGCCACCTGCGTCGACCCGAAGACCGGCGCAATGTAGTTCTTGACCAGCCCCACGTACGTCTTACGTGTGCTCTCCTCGTGCTCCTGGACTTCGAACCACTTCTCGATGAGATGCCCAACGGTGATCCCACTGCGAGGCTGCCGCTGCTGGTCGACCTGGTGAAGCAGCTTCGTCAGCTCTACCCCCGCCTGCTTCTCTGTATCGCTGGTTTTCTTGAGGTATCGCTTCTTGCCAGTGAGAGGATCCCGGCCTGCGAAGACGACTGCTCTGTACTTGGCACCGTGATTTTCGATGTGCCCGCGCTGCCCCGTTCGACCTGCCATGAGGGGAGTTTAGGGGGCCGGGATTCCCAGATGGATTCCCAAGCTCTCGATCGGCACATGTCCCGTGAGACATATGCCGAGGTCAGAGCGTTGCGCGCCCGGCAGGATTCGAACCTGCGACCAACGGATTAGAAGTCCGACGCTCTATCCAGCTGAGCTACGGGCGCCTTGCCTTGGCGCGGAGACGCCATGGCAAGATCAGAGTCTCTCAGATAGGGGCCTGTTCACGCTCGTCGGTTCCCGGGCACGTCCTCAGCTCGCGTCGCTGAGCGGCCGGCGCCGGGCCTGGCGCCCCGGCGTACCCGAAATGGGTTCCGGGGACCGGAGCCGGGCGAGAGTCGGATGGTGACAAACACACACACGTCGTTCCATCCCTGTAACGCTGTCTGGGCGGTCCTGCGACGCCGACACCCCTCCAACTAGGCTGCGGGCATGAGTTACCCCTCAGGACGCCCGTCCGACACGCCGCAACCCGCGGTCGGAGCCGGGTCGGGTTATGCGCCCGGTGGCCCGTACCCGCAGCCGAATAGGCTCGGGACACATCCGGTCCCTGGGCAGCGCCGTAACCGCAGCATCCTGATCGGGATCGTGATCGCCGTCGTGTTCGCGGTGGCGGGGCTGGCGATCTTCGGGATCGTGGCCCGGTCGACCGGGTGGAGTGGGTTCACCTGGGGACTGATCTTCGCGTTCGTCCCGGTGGTACCGATCATCGCGCTCTACCTCTGGCTGGATCGCTACGAACCGGAGCCGGCCAAGTACCTACTGTTCGCATTGTGTTGGGGTGCGTTCATCGCGACGCTGGCGGCGATCTTCATCAACACCGAGGCCGCGAACCTGATGGGGGAGACCCGGAGTGGTGGGTCGAGGGCCGCGGTGTTCGTGGCGCCGCCGGTGGAGGAGCTTGCGAAGGGGTCGGTGATCCTGCTGCTGGCGCTGGTCCGGCGCAAGGAGTTCGACGGCATCATCGACGGCCTGGTGTACGCCGGCATGGTCGGCGTGGGTTTCGCGTTCACCGAGAACATCCTTTACTACGGCCGCATCTTCGACCAGCTGTCCCAGGAGGCCGGCAGCAACGCGGGTCTGCGCGGCACCATCGTGCTGTTCGTGATCCGCGGCGGGATCTCGCCGTTCGCGCATCCGCTCTTCACCTCGTTCACGGCTATCGGTATCGGGATAGCCGTCAGGCATCGCAATACCGTCGTTCGCTTCGGCGCGCCGGTTCTCGGCTATCTGGGTGCGGTCCTGGCCCACGGGCTGTGGAACGGTGGCGCCAGCTGGGCCGGTGGCGGCGGATTCATCGGGGTCTACCTGTTCCTGATGGTGCCGGTCTTCATCGGCATGGTCGTGTTCGCGCTGGTGATGCGGTCACGCGAGGGGCAGATGATCGCCTCGCGGCTGTACGACTACGTGCGCTTCGGCTGGATGACTCCGCAGGACGTGCCGCTGATAGCCACCCTGCGCGGCCGCAAGGCGCTCCGGCAGAACGCCAAGCGGTACGGCGCACAGGCGGAGGCCGCGGCCAAGGCCTTCCAGCAAACCGCGACCGAACTGGCGTATCTGCGCGACAAGATCGTCCGCCAGGTGATCGGGGCGGAGGCGCTGGAGACGGAGAAGGAGCTGCTGGACGAGCTCCGGGCCCGCCGGCCGAGCGTGCCGTTCCCGCCGATGCCCGCGTTCGCGCAGCCGACGCAGCTGGCGCCGCCGATGCAGCCGGGACGTCCACCGGGTCAGCCCAGTTATCCGCTCCGCCAGCCCGGTTATCCGCCCGGCCAGGCGGGTTATCCGCCCGGCCAGGCGGGTTTTCCGCCCGCGCAGCCTGGATATCCGCCAGGTCAGGCCGGTTACCCACCGCCTCGACATGGCTACCCACCGGGACCCCCTGGAACACAACGACCGCCGGGAGGATACGGTCCCTATCCACCGTCACAGTGACCGTCCACCGTCCACGCCGCCACACGGGGATGAAGATGACTTTGCTTCAGCGCCGTCCAACCGGGCACCCTTTGCTCGTGGGCGGATGCCGTGTCTGACACCACGTCAGTAAGTGGTGAAGGTGCGGAGCACTCGGGGAAGCCGAGTGCTCCGGCCGCGGATCACCCTGCCCGGAGCCAGGTGACCGCACCTGTTGACACCGGTGCCAAAGGCAAGGGTTTGTTCCGCCGTCGCCGCCGGAAGGCCGCTGCTGCTGACGCCGCAGCGGCCGCCGAGGCGGCGAAGGCTGCCGCGGCTGCCGGCTCGGCCGCGCCCGGAGCCGCAGCGGACAAGGCGACCAAGGCCGGTACGACGTCACCGGACAAAGCTGGTACGACGGCCTCGGCCGACGAAGGTACGACATCCTCGTCGGACGCCGGTACGACGGCTTCAGGCGACGCCGGTACGACGACCTCGACCGGTGACGGTGCTTCTGACGCGACGAGCTCTGGGAACGCGGAAGCCGACGGCGCGACGTCCACCCTTGACGGCTCGCCGGCCGCCGATGGCTCGGCCGATGCTGTGGGCTCCTCGGATGCGGGGGGCTCGGCGGATGCCGAGGGCCAGGCAGACAAGGCCGGTCGATCGGACGTAGCCGAGCCGGGCGACGCCGAAATCGACTCCGAAGCAGCCGCACCCGCTCACGCGGTGAGCGCAAAGAGTGGTGACGGTGTTACAGCGGCCGAAGTTACAGCGGCCGAAGGGGATGAGTCCGAAGGCAATCGCGCCGAGGGCACGGAAGCGAATGCCGACACAGCCGTAGGGGCAGGGATCGGAGCCGTAGCGCAGACCGTTGGGGTCGCCCGCGCAGCCGAGGACGAGGGCAGCGCCAACGGCGAGGGCAGCGCCGACGGCGAGGGCAGCGCCGACGGCGTGGCGGCGGAAGGCCAAGCCGAGGAGGCGGAAGGCCAAGCCGAGGAGGCCGCGGAGCCGGTGGAGAGGCCCAGGCCGACGGTCGGTGTGGTTTATGAGCCCGACGAGTCGCCTGACGGGTTTCCGGCGGAGTATGGCGACATCATCATCGGCCTGCCCAAGCCAATTGAGGCGAGGAGCTTGGCGACCGAGGCCGAGCCGGCCGCTGCGTCCGAGCAAATCGAGGTGTCTGACCAGGCGGATATATCGTACGAGGTCGGTGAGCCCGGACAGGACGCGAACTCGGTTGCTGAGTCGGCAGAGAGCAAGGCAGCGAAGAGGGAGCGGTCGGGGAGCGAAGACAGCAAGGCTGCCGACGACGGCTCGAGCGAGGCGCAGGACGGATCTGCGGATCCGAGTGGATCGGGCGAGACCGTACAGATCGAGGACGCCCAGACCGACACTGCGCCAGCTGAAGCGGCTCCCGTCGTCGAAGCCGGTTCAGCCGATGAAGTGGACGCGGTCGGCGAGGCGGACGCGGTCGAAGAAGTGGACGCGGTCGGCAAGGCGGACGCGGTCGAAGAAGTGGACGCGAACGACGTGGTCCGGCCGAAGCACGCGTCTGGTGCAGGCCTTGAGGCTGAGGAGACACCGGCTGACGAGGATGCGACACCCACTGACGAAGACGCGACCGGCGGCGCGAAGGCCAGCGACGCCAACGGAAACGGCGCGGAGGATGGCGAAGCGGAGGGCGGGGCGGCCCGGGACGGCGCGGCTCGGGACGGCGCGGCTCAGGACGGCGATGCCGGAGGCGAGAGTGCCGGGGTTCAGAGCGCCGACGCTGATGGCGCTGCTGCGGCTGCGGGCGCCGAGTCGGAGTCGGAGTCGGCTGAGAAGACGGCGACCGAGCAGGCCACGATGGCCCTCATCACCGCGCTCATGCGGCTTCGTGGTGCTCTTGCCGGCAGCAAGTTGCCGATCGATGTCGTCGGTGCCGATGAGGCCCGGCTGGAGCAGAAGGCAATGCTCGACCAGCTCGACGACTACATCTTGCCTAGGCTCGTTCAGATCGAGGCGCCGGTGCTCGCGGTCGTCGGCGGCTCGACCGGTGCCGGCAAGTCGACGCTGGTGAACACACTGATCGGCCAGCTCGTCAGTGAGCCAGGTGTGCTCCGGCCAACCACCCGATCGCCTGTCCTGATTCACAACCCGGTCGACGCGGAGTGGTTCACGGGCGAGCGGGTGCTGCCCGGTCTGGCCCGTTCCAGCGGCGAGAAGCCCGGTGGCATAGAGGATCCGGGGTCGATCCGGTTGGTTGCCGCTGACACCGTTCCACAGGGCCTGGCGATTCTGGACGCGCCCGACGTCGATTCAGTCGTCGAGGCGAACCGTGAACTCGCGACCCAGTTGCTCGCGGCTGCCGACCTCTGGTTGTTCGTCACGACGGCCGCGCGCTACTCGGACGCCGTACCGTGGGATTTCCTCACGCGTGCGGCCGGCCGGAGCACTGCGGTGGCAGTTGTGCTGGACCGGGCACCGACGGATACGGTCGACGACATCACCGGGCACCTGGCACAGATGTTGCTCGAGCAGGGGCTCGGCGATTCGCCGCTGTTCAGCATCCCGGAGACCGTTGTGGACGGCAACGGGATGCTCCCGGCCGAGCTCGTTGTCTCGATCAAGGACTGGCTGACCGACCTGGCCGCAGACGCCGACGCCCGGTCGGCCGTCGTACGCCGGACCCTGCAGGGCGCGGTGACGGCGATGACGAAGAAGACGCCGGCGTTCGCCACGGCGGTCCGGGCTCAGGCCGACACCATCGTGGAGCTGCGCTCGAACGCCGAGACGGAGTACGAGCAGGCCGTGAACGATGTCGCCAAGGCCACCCAGGACGGCACCATGCTGCGCGGCGAGGTGCTGGCGCGCTGGCAGGAGTTTGTCGGCACTGGCGAACTGTTGAAGGGTTTGCAGACGAATGTCGGGCGCATGCGCGACAAGATGAAGTCCGCTGTCGTTGGCAAGTCGCCGCCTACCCGGAACCTGAATGATGCGGTTGAGTCCGGACTGGAATCGCTGCTGCGAGAGCACGCCGAGGCCGCTGCGGAGCGGGCCCAGGAGTCCTGGCAGTCGACCGTCGCCGGGCGACAGTTGCTGGCGCTGGGGGATCGCGATCTGGGCCGGATGTCGAAGACGTTCCCGGCCGAAGCCAGTCGTGTGGTCCGCGGTTGGCAGGGCTTCGTGCTCGACCTGGTTCGTAAGGAAGGCGCCGAGAATCGATCTACCGCCAAGGTCCTTGCCTACGGCGTCAATGGCCTTGGGCTCGCGCTGATGATCGTCATCTTCGCGAGCACCGCCGATACCACCGGCGGCAAGGCCGGTCCCGGCGCTGGGACCGCGGTGGTGGGCCGGAAGTTACTCGAAGCCGTCTTCGGTAACCAGGCGGTCCGCGGCCTGGCGGCCAAGGCCCGCGAGGACCTGGACAGTAGGGTTCATGCACTGATGGATGCCGAATTCGCCCGCTACCTGGCTGTGCTCGACCAGCATCCGGTCGATCCCGATGCACCCAGGCGACTGACTGAGGCCGCGCGCGCGGTGGAGGACTGCACGTGACGGGAATTATGGAGGCGGTCAAGGGCCTGGTGAGGGGCTCCACCGATGTCCTGACGAAGATCGATGCTCTTGAGCAAGCGGCCGAGGCGGGCCATGGACGGCTGGACCCGGTCGTCCTGTCGGAGGCCGCGCAGATCGTCGACCGAGCCGCCCAACGGCTCCGGATGTCGGGCGACCTGACCGTGGTGGCTTTGGCCGGCGCGACCGGGTCTGGCAAGTCGTCGATCTTCAATACGATCACGGGGCTGGACCTGGCCGCGATCGGGACCCGTCGGCCCACCAGTTCGATGCCGCTCGCCTGTGTGTGGGGCGAGGAGCCGGCCGGTGATTTGCTGACCTGGCTCGGTATCCCGCGCCGGCACCAGGTCGCACATCGCAGCTCGCTGGAGGATGCGGCGTCAGAAGACCTCGACGGGCTGGTGCTGCTGGACCTGCCCGACCACGACTCCATCGAGGTGGAGCACCGGCTGATCGTCGATCGGCTGGTGGAGCTGGTCGACCTGCTGGTGTGGGTGGTGGACCCGCAGAAATATGCGGATGCCGCCTTGCACAACAGGTACATCAAGCCGCTGGCCTCCCACGCCTCGGTGATGGTGTTCGCTTTGAACCACGCCGACGAACTCACCGAGGAGCAGCGCACGAGCTGCGTGGGCGACTTGACCCGGCTGCTCAAATCGGACGGCCTCGACAGCCCGACGGTCGTTGCCACCTCGGCTGTGACTGGTCACGGCCTGGACGACCTGCGGGCGCTGCTGTTCAAGCGGGTGAGGGACAAGCGAGCTGCCCGTGACCGGCTGGCTGCGGATGTCGACCGGGTCGCGGACCGGATGGCGAGCCAGTGCGGCAACGCCAAGACCCCGGAGGTCGCCGAAGCCGACATCACCCTGCTGGTGGACGCTTTGTCCGATGCCAGTGGTGTCCCCGTTGTAGTCGATGCCGTACGGCGTTCGTACCTGCAGCGCGCTGGTTCAGCCACGGGCTGGCCTGTAACGAAGTGGCTCGGGCGGTTCCGGCCGGATCCGCTGCGGCGGCTCCACCTGAACCAGGTCCCGAGGCAGGAGGGCAAGGCGCTGCGCAAGTCCGCCTCCGATGAAGTGTCGATCGCGCGGTCTTCCTTGCCTGCGGCAACACCGGTGCAGCGTGCCCGGATGGACACGGCTGTCCGGACCATCACCAACAAGGCTGCTGCCGGTCTCTCCCGGCCGTGGGCCGACTCTGTCCGGTCGACGATCCGCCGTCGGGAGGAGAGCCTTGGCGACGAGCTCGACCAAGCAGTGGTGCGTACCGACCTCGGCGTCAACCGTAGCCCGCGCTGGTGGGGCATAGCCCGGTTCCTGCAGTGGCTGCTGTTCCTGATGGCTCTGGGCGGCGCACTGTGGCTTGCGGCGATGGCCGGCTCCAGCTACCTACAACTGGCCGATCCGCCGCTGCCCAGGTGGCGCAGCGTCCCGTACGCCACCATCATGCTTATCGGCGGCGCAGTGCTGGGTATTGCTGTGTCAGTGTGCTGCCGGCTCTTCGCGGCCAGCGGGGCGAACCGCAGAGCCAGGCTCGTCGCCAAGGCCCTGCAGTCCGAACTGGAGACGGTCGCCGACAGCCACGTGGTAGCACCGGCGCGCGATGAGCTCGAGTCCTACTCCCGCTGCCGCGACCAGATCGCCATCGCCCGCGGCTAGTGGTCTGTCTGGCAAATAGCTTGGCACACCACTAGCTCTCACTACTCGGTACGCCAGGGGCGAACTGTGCCAGCGATGCCTCGGTGGCGGCGCTGAGCTCGTCCTCGGTCGCCGTGCCGGACTCGCGTACGACGGCGATCCGCCGGCGTGCGGAGCGCTCGGAGAAGCGCAGCAACTCCGGTGAGTTGGCGGCGGCCACTGGATCACCAATGGTCTCGCCGGCAAGGTACAAGGCCAGGCCGAGCAGCGCGCCGTCCCAGCCCGGACCCACGTATAGGGCGCCCGCGCCGCCACCGGCGAGTTCAGCCGGCACCGTATGGTTCAACTTCAGTTCGGTGGTCTCATCCTCCGCGCCCGCGGTCAGACGGACTTCGACGAGGCTGGTCGGACCGCCGAAGGTGACCTTGAACCTGCTGGGGGGCTCACACTCAAGGATCTCGCCGCCGGCATTGCCCTCCAGCTGGAAGGTGCCACCGATCTTCAGCTCGCCTGTGATCGGCATGAGCCAGCGCCGGATCCGCTCAGGGTCGGTGAGCGCGTCCCAGACATCCTCGATGGGGGCGCCGTAGCTACGCGTGAGCAGGACGCTGACGTCCTCGCCCGTCCTGCTGACGTGGCGGCGGATGGCGTTGATGTGCTCGAGGAGGTCGATCACAGGGCTTCCCTCTCGTCGGATTTGCCGGTACTCGGTGGATTTGCCAGTACTCGGTTCAGAGTGCCGGTCAGGACTTATATAAGTCAAGCCTGAGATATGGGGTTGCTTATCCCCAGCCGGTGAAGTCGTTCCGAGAAAGGGCTGGAAGGCCTGCATCTTCTCTGGTGTCCGCACAGATGCGACCGAAGGGAAGGTGGACGACATGAGTGTTGGCGAGACCTATGTGACCGTGCAGGGTCGGGTCGGCAGCGACGTGCAGTTCAAGGAGGCGGCGGGGTCGAAGGTTGCGCTGGCATCCTTTCGGCTGGGCTCGACGCCGCGGTTCTACGACCGGGGCGAGGGACAATGGGCGGACCGGCCGACCACCTGGTTCACGGTGGAGTGCTGGCGGACCCTTGCTGAGAATGTGAAGGCTTCACTGGTGCGAGGTCAGCCGGTGACGGTCACCGGTCGGCTGAAGACCACCGAGTGGGTCGACCAGGGCGTGCAGCGGAGCCGGACGGTGCTCGACGCATTCTCGGTCGGACACGATCTGACCCGAGGGACGGCCGCCTTCCGGAAGAACCCTCCTCAGGAGCGGGCCCTGGCGTCGGTCTCAGCGGACGAAGAGATGCGCGGTCTGTCGGATCTGGTGGAGACGAACGCCTCGGTCGGCGAGGAGAGTCCGTTCGGTGCCGAGGAGATCGCGGCGGCCGCGGACCTGATTCCGGTCGGGGGCACCGGAAGCCGTCCGGATAGTGGTTCGGATAGCGAATCGGGCGGTGGTTCGGGCAGCGAATCGGGCGGTGGTTCGGGCAGCGGTTCGGAGCAGGAGGTTGGAGCTGGGAGAGCCAGGCGAGCGGCCTGAGAGACACCCGCTGGGCTCCCGGCTGGTTCCGGGGCGGCCACCAGTTGGGAGACAGCGGGCCCCAGCGCATAGGCTCTAGGTCATGGCGGAATTCATCTACACCCTTCGCAACGTCCGGAAGGCCCATGGCGACAAGGTCGTTCTCGACAACGTCACCTTGAACTTCCTGACCGGCGCGAAGATCGGCGTGGTCGGGCCGAACGGCACCGGCAAGTCGTCGTTGTTCAAGATCATGGCCGGCCTGGATCATGCCTCCAACGGTGAGGCCCGGCTGGCCGAGGATGCAACGGTAGGGATCCTGCTGCAGGAGCCGCCATTGAGCGAGGGCAAGACGGTACTGGAGAACGTCGAGGAGGGCGTCGGCGACACCAAGTCGAAGCTGGACCGCTTCAACGAGATCTCCGCCGAGCTGGCCGACCCGGATGCGGACTACGACACGCTGCTCACCGAGATGGGCGACCTGCAGACCGAACTGGACCACCGCAACGCGTGGGACATCGATGCGCAGCTCGAGCAGGCGATGGACGCACTGCGCTGCCCGCCGCCGGACGTGCTGGTCGACCAGCTGTCCGGTGGTGAGCGCCGCCGGGTGGCACTGTGCAAGCTGCTCCTGCAGCAGCCCGACCTGCTGCTGCTCGACGAGCCTACTAACCACCTCGACGCGGAGTCGGTCCAGTGGCTGGAGCAGCACCTGCAGAAGTACCCGGGTGCTGTGCTGGCGATCACCCACGACCGGTACTTCCTGGACAACGTGGCGGAGTGGATCCTGGAGCTGGACCGCGGCAAGGCGTACGGCTACGAGGGCAACTACTCCAAGTACCTGGAGACCAAGCAGCAGCGGCTGGTGGTCGAGGGTCGCAAGGACCAGAAGCGGCAGAAGATCCTGGAGCGCGAGCTCGAGTGGGTCCGGTCGAACGCGAAGGCCCGGCAGACCAAGAGCAAGTCCCGGCTCGCCCGGTACGAGGAGCTGGCGGCCGAGGCGGAGCGGTCCAAGAAGCTGGACCTTGATGAGATCACCATCCCGCCGGGCCCGCGCCTGGGCGGCACGGTGCTCGAAGTCGACAAGTTGGAGAAGGGCTTCGGCGACCGCAAGCTGATCGGCAACCTGAGCTTCTCGCTGCCGCGGGCCGGCATTATCGGCGTGGTCGGCCCGAACGGTGTCGGCAAGTCGACCCTGTTCCGGATGATCATCGGCGAGGAGACCCCGGACAAGGGTTCGCTGAAGCTCGGCGACACGGTCCGGATCTCCTATGTCGACCAGTCGCGCGGCGGTCTCGACCCGAAGAAGACCGTCTGGCAGCAGGTCTCGGACGAGCTCGACTACATCAAGGTCGCCAACTTCGAGATGCCAAGCCGCGCCTACGTGGCATCGTTCGGGTTCAAAGGTCCGGACCAGCAGAAGCCGACCGGCGTGCTGTCCGGTGGCGAGCGGAACCGGCTGAACCTGGCCCTGACGCTGAAGATGGGCGGCAACCTGCTGCTGCTCGACGAGCCGACCAACGACCTGGACGTCGAGACCCTGCAGTCCCTGGAGGACGCGCTGCTCGAGTTCCCGGGCTGCGCAGTGGTGGTCTCCCACGACCGGTGGTTCCTGGATCGCGTCGCGACCCACATCCTTGCCTGGGAGGGCACCGACGAGGATCCGGCTAAGTGGTTCTGGTTCGAGGGCAACTTCGCCTCCTACGAGGCGAACAAGGTCGAGCGGCTCGGCCCGGACGCGGCCCGCCCGCACCGCGTCACCTACCGCAAGCTCACCCGCGACTGACTGACGATCCGGCCAGCGACACCCTTGGCCCGTCCCGACGATGTGCCGGGGCGGGCCTGTGTGTTCTTCGACCGCACGACTGTCTCCGCTCCGGCGTCGGCGTGGATATTCACCGGAAGCAAGTGTGAAGAAGCGGGTCGACGGCTTGTCAACCTATTGCGTTGTCTGGCCGACGAGAAGCCCCGGAGGACCTCTGACCTCTGTCGAGTCGCCCGAGCTGAGCATCTGTACAGCCCGGCGTGGACGCCCTGGAGATAGCGTTGTGGACTCGCCACGTCTGGCCGCGGGGCGAACAAGCTCGGGCAGGGCCGCTAGTGGCGCGTGATGCTAGCGCCATCTCGAGCAAAACCGCGGCGCAGACTGCGCCGAGAATGCTTCCTCATCACGCTGGCTGACCGTTACTCGAAGGGGAGGCCGACGTAGTTCTCGCTCAAGCTGCGCGCGTACGACTCCGAGCTGATGATGTAGCGCAGCTGGGCGAGCTGCAGCCGTTCGGTGTACGGGTCATGCCCGGGAAGCTGGTGCAGCATCGAGGTCATCCACCAGGAGAAGTGCTGAGCTCGCCAGACGCGGTCCAGGCAGGTCCGTGAGTACGACTCGAGCAGGTCGGTGCGCCCGTCGGCGTACCAAGCGGTCAGGGCGGCGCCCAGTGCACGGACGTCGGCAAGTGCGAGGTTCATACCCTTCGCACCTGTCGGCGGCACGATGTGCACGGCGTCGCCGGCCAGGAACAACCGCCGCCACTGCATCGGCTCGACGACCATGCTCCGCATCGCGGTGACACCCTTGTCGATCACCGGGCCTTCGGTGAGGCGCCAATCGCCGACGCCCTCGAGCCGGGCGTGCAGCTCGTCCCAGACCCTGCGGTCGGACCAGTCGTCGAGGTTCTCGTCCGGGGCGACCTGCAGGTACAGCCGGGAGATCTTCGGCGAGCGCATGCTGACCAGGGCGAAGCCGCGCGGCGAGTGACAATAGATCAGCTCCTCGGTCGACGGCGCCGCCTCGGCCAGGATGCCGAGCCACGCGAAGGGATAGGTGCGCTCGTACGTCGTCAGTACGCCGCCCGGCACCGCGCCGCGGCACACGCCATGGAAGCCGTCGCAGCCGGCGATGACGTCACACCGCAGCTCGTGCTCACGGCCGTCCTGGACGAACCGGATCAGCGGCTCGTCTGCGGCGAGGCCGCTGAGGCGTACGTCGTCCACCTCGAAGCGGATGTCCGCACCCGCGGCCAACCGGGTGGCGATCAGGTCCTTCACCACTTCTTGCTGCCCGTACACGGTGATCGCGCGGCCGGTGAGCTCGGTCATCGGAACCCGGTGCCGCTCGCCTGCGAACTGCAGGTTGATGCCGCCATGGATGAGACCCTCACGATCGAGCCGTTTGCCGACGCCGGTTGCGCGGAGCAGGTCGACCGAGCCCTGCTCGAGAACGCCTGCCCGCACGCGGCTCTCCACGTAGTCACGGCTGCGGGCCTCCAGCACCACCGACTCGATCCCCGCCATGTGCAGCAGGTGCGAGAGCATCAGCCCCGCCGGTCCTGCGCCGACGATGCCGACCTGGGTACGCAACTGCATCAACCCACCACCTTGTTCTGACCCGCGCCCCAAGCGCCGATCGCCATCAATGTCACCGCGGCCAGCAGCGCTACCAGCGACGCGCTCCAGCCTTTTGTAGCGTCACGCAAGGCTCCCAGGGCCAACGGCCCGGCCGCCCCGATCAGGTAGCCCACTGACTGGACCGTGCCGGACAACTGACGGGCGACCTCCGGGGTTCTGGCCCGAAGCACGATCAGCGCCAGTGCAAGACTGATCGCCGCGCCCTGCGCCAGTCCCGCAAGTACCGACCAGACGAGATAGAGCCCTGGATCGACCAGCAGCCCCACCGCGCCGATCGCCCATAGGCCGCAGACGGACAAGGCGAGCGGCCGCTGATCCGTCATCCGTCCAGCCAGGGTCGGCGTCACCAGCGCCGTGGCGATGCCTAGCAGGTTGAACAGCGACAACGCCAACCCGGCCTGCTGCGCGTCGATGCCGTTGTCCCGCAGCAGCGCAGGCAGCCACGCCAGGACAGCGAAGTAGGCCAGCGACTGCGTGCCCATGAACACCGCCAGCGCCCAAGTGACCCAAGATCGGGTGACGGTCGGCCGCGCCCGCCCGTCCTCTCGTACGCCGTCCCGGGTGCCCGGCTGTATGTTCTGCTGCACGTTGCCTTCGACCGGTACGCCGACGCCGGCTGGGCGTCGTACGAGGACAGACCAGGCGACGGCGGCGAGCAGGGCGGGCGCAGCCCAGACCAGCAGCGCACCGCGCCAGCCGGCGCCAGAATCAGCCAGTGGTGCGCTAATTGCCGAGGCGACAGCTGCACCGCCGATTAGTGCTGCGGTGTAGAGCCCGGTTGTCACGCCGACGAGGTGTGTGAACCGTCCGGACAGGTGCTGTTTCACCAGAGTCGGGGTCAGTACGTTGCCGACTGCGATGGCAGCACCGAGGACCAGAGTGCCGGCGAAGAACCAGGCCGCAGCCGGCAACAGTCGCAGCGCACAGGCCGCGGCCAGGACGACCAGCGCGAGCACGATGGCCCGATCGCTGCCGATCCGCTGACCGAGTGCGGCCGACGCCGCCGACAGTGCGCTGAAGCAGAGGACGGGCAGCGTCGTGAGGAGGCCCGCGGCAGAGCGGGACAAGCCAAGGTCGGTTCGGATGTCCGGCAGTAGCGGAGACACCGCGGCGATGCTTGCCCGGAGGTTGAACGCGACCAGGACGATCGCGATGATGACAGCCGTGGCACTGGTCGCGGTACGCCCGGAGGCAGTCGGTGTCTGCACAGATGCCTCAGAACGGATACTGGTCGATGGTGCCCTGCATGGTTAGCCACTGCGTGTCGGTGAATGCCTCGATGTTCGCGGCCGGACCGCCGAACCGGGCGCCGGTGCCGGACGCGCCCCGGCCGCCGAACGGGGCGACCGCCTCGTCGTCGACCGTCTGGTCGTTGATGTGCACGATACCGGTCGGAATCCGATCGGCCAGGGCGAGTGCCTTGGACACGTCAGCGGTCAGGATGCCGAGCGACAGGGCGTACTCGGAATCACTCGCCAGCGCCACCGCTTCGTCAAGGTCTTGGAAGGTATTGACCGCGGCGACCGGACCGAACACTTCACCCGTGTACGCCGGAGTTGCCGACACCGCGCCGGCGAGCACCGTCGGCCGGTAGAACAGGTCCTCGAAGCTGCCACCGGCAGCGAGCCGGGCTCCGTCGCCGACGCTCGCCGTGACCAGTCCGTGCACCTTGTCGCGCTGGCCGGCATCGATCAGTGGGCCCAGGGCGACCTGTTCAGTCGCGGGGTTCCCGACCGGCAGACCGTCCGCCTTCGCGGACAGCCGCTCGACGTACTCGTCCGCGATCGAGGAGTGGACCAGGTGGCGACCGGTGGTCATACAGATCTGGCCCTGGTGCAGAAACGACCCGAAAGCGCCGGCGGACACGGCCAGGTCCAGGTCGGCGTCGTCCAGAACGATCAGGGCCGAGTTGCCGCCGAGTTCCAGCAGCGCCCGCTTGAGCAACCGGCCGCAGGTCGCCCCGACGATTCGTCCGGCCGCGGACGATCCGGTGAAGCTGATCACAGGTACCTGCGGGTGCTCGACCAGCGCTGCACCGAGGTCGGCCCCGCCGGGCAGCACGTGCAACAGCCCCGGCGGCAGCCCGGCCTCCTCGAAGATCCGGGCGAGCGTGACACCACCGGAGATCGCGGTGCGCGGGTCGGGCTTGAGGACGACCGCGTTGCCGAGGGCAAGGGCCGGTGCGACGGACCGGATCGACAGGATCAGCGGGTAGTTGAATGGCGCGATGACGCCGACCACGCCGACCGGACGTCGCCGCGCGAGGCTGAGCCGGGGTCGTGCGGTCGGCAGGATCTCGCCCAGCCGGTGCGACGCCAGCGCCGCTGCCTCGTAGCACTCCTGGGCCGCGACATGGGTCTCCACCGCGGCCTTCGGCGGGATCGAACCAGCTTCGCGGACCAGCCAGCTCTCCACCTCGGCGGCGTGTTCCTCCCACAAGGCGCCGGCCCGTCGCATCACCGCGGCTCGTTCCTCGAAGTTCGTGGCCGCCCAGGCCCGCTGTGCCTCGACGGCCCGCGCCGCGGCGTCGGCCAGGTCGTCCGGCGAGCCGATGCCGATCTGACCGAGCTCATCGCCGGTCGCCGGTTGGACCACGGGGGCCTCGCCGCCGGACGGCTTCATCCAACCGTCACTGAAGATCCGGCTCGTCCAGGTACCGGCGTCGAGCAGGGTCACGATGGCCTCCCACCAGGGTTGTCGTCCGGTCTGACCCGGACATCGAGCAGCAAGGGTTCGCGGCGCCACGCCAGCGACGGGACCACCTCGTCAAGGCTCTCGACGAGGTGGCATAGGTCTCTCCTCCTGTCGATCCCGGGCGTGAAGGGCATACAGGATGTTCGCACAGCGAACGAGTGTTCTTATTGGGAACATAGTCGCCGGATCGCTGGACAGTCAATGGTTTGTCTCCGGATTGACGCCGGACTGTTCCGCGGCTTACGTTCACCATGAGAACGCACGTGCGGAATGCGAACGCTGCTGAAAACACCGCGTGGTCCGCACGGGTTGCGAGAGGAGTGGCATGACCTTCGTCCTTGCGCGGTACGGCGATGACAGCGCCGGCCAGCCGCCGCTGGACCACCCCGACTACCGATCGACCGTACTGCGGCACCCGGCCGAGCCGCTCGTCGTGCTGCCGCAGCGGCTGACCGAGGTCACCGGTCCGTTGTTCGGCGAGGACCGCGTGTCCGAGCTCGACCACGACCTGACCAGGCAGCATGCCGACGCGCCGCTCGGCCAGCGCATCGTCGTCCACGGCCGGGTGCTCGACGGCGACGGCAGACCGGTGCCCAACACCCTGGTGGAGATCTGGCAGGCGAATGCGGCCGGTCGGTACCGGCACGTGGCCGACGAGACCCGGGCGCCGATCGACCCGAACTTCACCGGCGCCGGGCGGACCACGACCGATGCCGACGGCAACTATCGGTTCGTGACCGTGAAACCCGGTGCCTACCCTTGGCGCAACCACGCCAACGCCTGGCGGCCCGCACACATCCACCTCTCCCTGTTCGGGCGCGCGTTCACGCAGCGGCTGGTCACCCAGATGTACTTCCCGGACGACCCGCTGTTCGGCCAGGATCCGATTTTCAACGCGGTCCGCGACCCCGCGGCCCGGGAACGGATGATCTCGCGCTACGACCACGACAACACCGAGCCCGGCTGGGCCCTCGCGTACGAGTTCGACGTGGTCCTTCGTGGCCGGGACGCCACCCCGCTGGACGAGGACGATGACTGAGCGCCGGGGCCGGGGAACCACCCCGTCGCAGACGGTAGGCCCGTTTCTGTCCCTCGGTCTGACCTGGGCCGACGGCCCGTACGTCGTACCAGAGGGCACGCCGGGCGCGATCCGGATCAGCGGTCGGGTGCTCGACGGCGAGGGCAAGGCGGTGCCGGATGCGGTGGTGGAGACCTGGCAGGCCGATCCGGCCGGCCGGTTCGACCACCCGGACGACCCGCGGGGTGCGCGGGCCTCCGCGGTATGGGGATTCCGCGGCTTCGGGCGGTCGTCCACCGACGCGGACGGGCAATGGTGGGTGCTCACGGTCAAGCCGGGATCGTTACCCGGTCCGGACGAGGCCACCGAGGCGCCACACCTCGACGTGTCCGTGTTCGCCCGGGGGCTGATGCACCGGGTGGTGACGAGGATCTACTTCCCCGATGAGGGGGCCGCGAACGATGCCGATCCGGTGCTTGGCACGGTTCCGGCGGGTCGTCGGCCTACGCTGATTGGCAGTGCGACCGACGGTGCCGGCGATGGTCTGTGCTTCGACATCCGGCTGCAAGGAGACCATGAAACCGTCTTCTTCACCCTCTGAACCGCACGACCCGTACGACCCGTACGAGGCGGCCGGCGCGGGCGATTCCTTGCTCGGCCCGTTGTCCGGGGTCCAGCGGGTTGACGCCGAGGTGTCCGACCGGGCGTTGCTGCAGGCGATGCTTGATTGCGAACGGGCTCTCGCCGAGGCCGGCGCGGACGCGGGTGTGGTGCCGGCCGACGCGGTCACGGCGATCGCCGCGGCGTGCAAGGCAGACCGGTTCGATCTTTCGCAGCTCGGCCGGGACGCGCAGGCCGCGGGCAACCCCGTCGTACCGCTGGTCCGGGCTATCGACGAGCAACTGCCGGCCGAAGCCAAACCGTGGCTGCATCACGGTGGCACCAGCCAGGACATCCTCGACACGGCACTGCTCCTGTGCGTCGGGCGGGCGCTGGACGCGGCTGAGCTGCAGGAAGCGCTGGCGGCGGTCGCGGCGCTGGTCCGGGAGCATCGCCGCACTCTGATGCCGGCACGAACCCTGGGACAGCAGGCCGGACCGACCACGTTCGGGCTGAAGGCGGCCGGCTGGCTGACCGGCCTCGTTCAGGCGCAGGAACGTCTTGATGAGGCCCGTGCAGCGCTACCAGCCCAGCTAGGCGGCGCAACCGGCACGCTGGCGGCGTTCGGGGACGCAGGGCCGTTGGTGCTCGAACGCTTCGCCAGTCGGCTCGGCTTGGCGACCCCGGTCGCGCCGTGGCACACGAACCGCCAGCCGATCCTCCGGCTGGCCGCGGCGCTGGGAGCGATGGCCGCGGCCTGCGGGAAGGTCGCGATGGACATCGCCCTGCTCGCACAGACCGAGATCGCGGAGGTGTCCGAGGGCGCGTCGGGTGGTTCCTCGGCCCTGCCGCACAAGCAGAATCCGGTCGCCTCGGTGCTGATCATCGCGATCGCGCGGCGGACCCCCGGCCTGGTCGCGACCCTGTATGACGCGAGCCTGCACGAGCACGAACGGGCCTTTGGCAGTTGGCATGCGGAGTGGGAACCGTTGCGTGACCTAGCCCGGCTGGCCGGAGCGGCAAGCGTCCGGACCGGTCGAGTCCTGAGGGACCTGCAGGTGCACCCGGACAAGATGCGCGCCAACCTGGATCTCACCCGCGGGCTGGTGATGTCGGAGAGCGTCGTCGCCCGGCTGGCGCCGTCCCTGGGCCGGACTGCGGCGCACAAGCTGCTGACCAAGCTGGGCCAGGCCGCGACTGCGGGCAACACCACCCTGAGGGAGCAACTCCTGGGGGACCCCGGCGTCCGCCACGTACTCACCGCGGACGAGATCGACGCGGCTCTCGACCCGGCCGGCTGGCTCGGAAGTGCCGACACCCTGATCGACCGTGCGCTCGACGCACAGGCACGCTGCTCCAAGGAGCTCCCATGAACGATCCACTGAACGATCCACTGAATGATCCACTGAACGATCGACTGCATGCGATCGTCGAGGGCCCGGCGGACCACCCGATGCTGGTCCTCAGCACCTCGCTCGGGACGACCTGCGCACTCTGGGAGCCGCTGGTGCCGGCACTGACCAACCACTTCCGGGTTGTTCGGTACGACCACCTCGGCCACGGCGGTTCCGCCGTACCAGAGGGGCCGTACACGATCGAGAGGCTCGGACGCGCGACCCTGGGCTTGTTCGATCGGCTCGGCCTCGGGACAGTCTCGTACGCCGGACTGTCGCTCGGCGGCATGGTAGGCATGTGGCTGGCGATCAATGCCCCGGAACGGATCGACCGGCTGGCGCTGCTGTGTACCGCGGCGCGACTTCCAGCCGAGCCGTGGCAGGACCGTGTCGCCGCGGTTCGTCTCGGTGGCCTCCGGGCGATCGCCGATCCGGTACTCGCCCGCTGGTTCACGCCCCGCTGGGCGGCGAGCCATCCGGACGTCGTACAGGCCTTCCGGGCCGGGCTCGAGTCGACGCCCGAGGACGGGTACGTCGGCTGCTGCGAAGCGATCGCCGCGATGGACCTCCGCCCCGAGTTGCCCGGCATCGCCGTACCGACTGTCGTGATCGGCGGGGCGCAGGACGCGGCGATTCCGGTCGACTACCAAGTGGAGATCGCCGAAGCGGTGCCGGGCGCCCGGCTGGTCGTCGTGGATGGCGCGGCTCATCTTGCTCCGGTGGAGCAGACCGAGATCGTGACTGCGACCCTGGTGGACCATCTGAGCCCGCGGGGCTCGCAAACGGGAGGATGAGGGCGTGGAGGAAGATCGTAGCCGTCGGCAACTAGGCATGAGTGTCCGGCGCGAGGTGCTCGGCGATGCGCACGTCGATCGGGCGGTAAATGCTGTCGACGAGGTCACCGCCGACTTCCAGGACTTGATCACCCGCTATGCCTGGGGTGAGGTCTGGAGCAGGCCCGGCCTGTCCCGGCAGACCCGTAGTTGCATCACGCTGGCGATGCTCGCCACGCTGCACCACGACGACGAACTGGCGATGCACGTGCGCGCCGCCATCCGCAACGGTGTGACCCGGGAGGAGATTGTCGAGGTGCTGCTGCAGGTCGCCGTCTATGCCGGTGCGCCGGCCGCCAACAGGGCCTTCGGCATCGCCCAACGGGTGCTCCGCGAGGACCCTTCGACGTGGGACGCTTCGTGATCGGCGAGTCGGCCCGAAGCTCGGATTTCGTCCAGTCGCTGGAGCGCGGCCTCGCCGTCATCCGCGCCTTCGACGCCGACCATCCAGAGCTGACGCTGTCCGATGTCGCCCGGGCCACCGGGCTGACCCGCGCCGCAGCGCGGCGGTTTCTGCTCACACTGGTCGACCTCGGCTACATGCGCACCGATGGGCGTTTGTTCGGGTTGCGGCCGCGGATCCTCGAACTCGGCTATGCCTACCTGTCCAGCCTGTCCCTGCCAGAGGTGGCGCAGCCGCACCTCGAGGCATTGGTCGCCGAGGTGCACGAGTCGTGCTCGGTGTCATTGCTGGACGGCAACGACATCGTGTACGTCGCCAGGGTGCCCACCAAGCGGATCATGACGGTGTCGATCAGCGTCGGCACCCGGTTCCCGGCGTACGCGACGTCCATGGGCCGGGTGCTGCTCGCGCATCAGCCGGCCGACTGGCTCGACGACTACCTCGCCACGGTGGAACTGCGCGCGTTGACCCCGCGGACCATCACCGACCGGGCGAAGCTGCGCGCCACGTTGAACCGGATCCGCAGCCAGGGCTTCGCGGTGGTGGACCAGGAGCTCGAGGACGGCCTGCGGTCGCTGGCGGTGCCGATCCAGGACACCGGCGGCGCCGTGATCGCGGCGATGAACGTGTCGGCCCGGACCAGCCGCGGTTCGTCTGAGGTGATCCGTCGTGAACTGCTGCCACCCCTGCAGGCCGCCGCCCGCCAGATCCAGGCCGACCTGCGCGGCGGTCAGGCCGCCGAAGCCTGACTCGGGTGCCGGCCCGATCCAATTGCAGCGCGGTGGTTCAGCGCTGCCCGATGTGCTCCGAGACGGCGTCGAAGACCCGGCCGACGGCGGCGAAGTCGTCCGCGGACACCAGGTCCACCAGGTTCTCCCGGACGCCCTCCACGTGGGACGGTGCGGCCTGTTCCAGCAGGGCGAACCCGGCGTCGGTGAGCTCGGCCCAGACCCCGCGCTTGTCGCTCTTGCACGACGTACGACGTACCAGCTGCGCGGCCTCGAGTCGTCCGACGGTGTGGGTCAGGCGGGAGCGGCTCTGGTGCAGCCGGTCGGCCAGCTCGGCCATCCGCAGCCGGCGATCGGGCGCCTCGGACAGCCGGACCAGGATCTCGTAGTCATTGACTCCCAGGCCGAACTCGCGCAGGTCGTCATCGAGCTTCGCCATCAACCGGGCTGTGCCCAGCAGGTAGGCACGCCACGCCACCTGCTGTTCGGCATTCAGCCATCGGGCCCCAGTAGTCGTCGTCACGGGCCAAGTGTAGCGGGAATGTGATTGACATTTAAACCGTCGTTCCCTACTGTCGTGGCCATCGGTTGAAATTTTAACTTCATCGAGACTGCGTCAGCACCCCCAGGCTTTCCTTCGAGAGGACCCCATGTCCGAGACCGGTACCAGCACAACGACCAGCACGATTCCCGGCCTGGTGGCCGGGACCTATGCCGTGGACGCGGCACACTCCGAGATTGGCTTCACCGTCCGCCACCTGATGACGAAGGTGCGCGGCAGCTTCAAGGAGTTCGCCGGTGAGATCGTCGTCAAGGACACCCTCGAGGTGTCCACAGCGACCGTCACCGTCGAGCTGTCCTCGGTGGAGACCCGCAACGAGCAGCGCGACGGCCACCTGCGCTCGGGTGACTTCTTCGACGTGGAGAAGAGCCCCAAGATGAGCTTCACCAGCACCGAGCTCCGCCCGAACGGCGACGACTATGTGCTGGCCGGCGAGCTGGCCATCAAGGACGTCTCCCGGCCGATCGAGCTGGCCGTCGAGTTCCTCGGCGTCGAGCAGAACGCCTACGGCCAGACCATCATCGGCTTCGAGGCCGCCGCGAGCATCAGCCGCAAGGACTGGGGCATTGACTTCAACGTGCCGCTCGAGGGTGGCAAGCTGCTCGTCGGCGACAAGGTCGACATCCACCTGGACGTGCAGGCCGCCCTACAGGCCTGAGCAGGTCCCGCGGCTCGAGGCGAAAGGCCACCCTGTGCAGGGGGGCCTTTCGTCGTATCAGGCCTTGACCATCCGCAGGGCCAGCTCGCCGTACAGGCTGCCCAGTTCGTCGGGTTGTGCCCGGCGGGCGGGGTCGAACCACCGCGCCACATCGATCGACAGTGACAGTACGGCGAGCGTCGTACCCGGCAGGTCGTCCACCCGGAAGGACCCGTCGGCGACACCGTCGGTCAGGACCTGCTCCACCTGCGCACTGATCGAGCGGCGGATCGTGGCCACCTCGGCCAGGTGCTCCGCAGTCAGCGCGGCCAGTTCGTATTGGACGACCCGGGCGATGGTGTGGTGCTCGGCGTGCCAGGCGGTGAAGGCGGCGATCATCGCGCGCAGCCGTTCGGCGGGGGAGGCCCCGCCGGCCGAGGCGAGCATCTCCAGCGCCGCCCGGTGGCCGTACAAGCTGATCTCGAACAGCAGGCGTTCTTTCGACGGGTAGTGCACGTAGAGCGCCGCCGGGCTCATCCCCGCCCGGGACGCGATGTCGCGGGTGGTGGTGGCCTGGAAGCCGCGCTCGGCGAATGCGGCGATGGCGCCCGTCAACAGCCGGCGGGCCGCCGCCGGCTGGATGTGCTCCCATTCCGTCAGGGGAGTCGTGATCGCGGACACGTTGACACCTTGCCTCAGGTTGGCGATGCTAAGCAAGCGCTTAGTGAGTTGTCTCATCCCGGCGCTGACGTCTGTCGACACGCGGAGGACCAGCATGCAGCGCACCATCTTCGGCGAGGATCACCACGCCTTCCGGGCCAGTGCGAAGGAGTACGCCGACCGCTCGCTGGTGCCGCGGATGGAGCAGTTCCTCGAGGAGAAGACGATCGAGCGGGCCGCTTGGCTGGAGGCGGGCAAGCAGGGCTTCCTCGGCCTCGACGTGCCGGAGGAGTACGGCGGTTCGTCGGTGGGCGACTACCGGTTCAACGCGATCTTCGCCGAGGAGGTCTCGAAGGTCTCCGCGTCGCTCTCGAGTTGTTTCGGGATCCACTATGACTGCGTCGCGCCGTACCTGGTGGATCTGGGCACCGAGGAGCAGAAGCAGCGCTGGCTGCCGAAATTCTGCTCCGGCGAGCTGATCACCGCGATCGGGATGACCGAGCCTTCCGGTGGTTCAGACCTGGCCGCTTTGAAGACGACGGCGAAGAAGGTCGACGGTGGCTGGGTGGTGAACGGCTCGAAGACCTTCATCACCAACGGCGACATGGCCGATCTTGTCGTCACCGCGGCCCGCACCGACCCGTCCAAGGGCGCGAAGGGCATCACGCTGTTCGCGATCGAGCAGGGGATGGACGGCTTCGCCCGCGGCCGGAAGCTGGACAAGGTCGGTCAGACCGAGTCCGGCACGTCGGAGCTGTTCTTCGACGACGTCTTCGTGCCGGACGAGAGTGTGATCGGCGAGGTGGACAGCGGCTTCATCCACATGATGGAGCGGCTGGCACAGGAGCGGGTCGGCGCGGCGGTGTCGAACATCGCGCACGCGACCCAGATCCTGGACGAGACGATCGAGTACGTGAAGCAGCGGAAGGCGTTCGGGCAGCCGGTCGGCTCGTTCCAGTACAACAAGTTCCTGATCGCCGAGCTGGTGACCAAGGCGGAGGTCACCCAGGCCTACGTCGACAACGCCCTCGTCGCCTACAACGAGGACAGGCTGTCCGCGGTGGACGCGGCGAAGGCGAAGTGGTGGAGTGCACAGGTACAGAACGACATCCTGGACGCCTGTGTCCAGCTGTACGGCGGCTACGGGTACATGAACGAGTACCGCGTCGCCCGCGCCTGGCGAGATGCCCGGGTCACCAAGATCTGGGCTGGCTCGAACGAGATCATGAAGGAACTCATCGGCCGTGATCTAGGCCTCTGAAAGGGAATCGGACATGCCTGAAGCAGTCATCGTCTCCACCTCGCGGTCGCCGATCGGCCGGGCGTACAAGGGTTCGCTGAAGGACGTCCGCCCCGACGATCTCGCGGTCCAGGTGATCCAGGCCGCGATGGACAAGGTCGGCCTGACCGGCGACCAGATCGAGGACCTGGCGGTCGGCTGTGCCGAACCGCATGACGAGCACAGTGGCAACATGGCTCGCCGGATCGCCGTCCAGCTGGGCTGGGACTCAACCCCTGCGACCACCGTCAACCGGTTCTGCGCCTCGTCGGTGCAGACCGCCCGGATGGCGTTCCACGCCATCAAGGCCGGCGAGGGTGACATCTTCATCAGCTCCGGCGTCGAGTGCGTCTCGCGGTACAAGAGCTTCGGCTCGGCCGGCGTGGACGACCCCAACTCGCAGAACCCGCTCTTCGCCGACGCCCAGCAGCGGACGCTGAAGTATGCCGAGACCAACGACACCTGGCACGACCCGCGCGCCGACGGCCAAATGCCGGACATCTACATCTCAATGGGCCAGACAGCCGAGAACGTAGCCACGTTGAAGGGGATCAGCCGGGCCGACCAGGACGCGTTCGGCGTCCGCTCGCAGAATCTGGCCGAGGAGTCGATCAAGAACGGCTTCTTCGCCCGCGAGATCACCCCGATCACCCTGCCCGACGGCACCACCGTCAGCACCGACGACGGCCCTCGCGCAGGTACGACGTTGGACAAGGTCAGCCAGCTGCAGCCCGTCTTCCGTCCCGACGGCACTGTCACGGCCGGCAACTGCTGCCCGCTGAACGACGGTGCCGCGGCCGTGGTGATCATGAGTGACACCAAGGCCCGCGAGCTCGGCCTCACCCCGCTGGCGCGGATCGTCGCCACCGGGGTCAGCGGTCTCTCCCCGGAGATCATGGGCCTCGGTCCGGTCGATGCGACCAAGCAGGCGCTGGCCCGGGCCGGCCTGAGCATCGGCGACATCGACCTGGTCGAGATCAACGAAGCCTTCGCGGTCCAGGTGATCGGCTCGGCCCGCGAACTGGGCATCGACGAGAGCAAGCTGAACGTGCACGGCGGCGCGATCGCGCTCGGGCACCCGTTCGGCTCCACCGGCGCCCGGATCATGACTACCCTCCTCAATGGCCTGCAGACCGATGACAAGCAGTTCGGCCTGGAGACCATGTGTGTCGGCGGCGGCCAGGGTATGGCCGTCATCCTCGAGCGCCTGAGTTGATGGGACTCGAAGGCCGTACGGCGATCGTCACCGGAGCTTCTCGAGGAATCGGCCTGGCGATCGCGCACCGGCTTGTGGCCGATGGGGCCCGCGTGGTGATCACCGGTCGTACCCAGGAAACCCTCGACGAGGCAGTAGCCGGATTGGGTGGCCGCAAGAACGCCCTCGCGGTCGCGGGCAAGGCTGCTGACCCGTCACACCGCGGCAGCGTGGTCGCCGCCGCGGTCGCGACGTACGGGTCGGTTGATCTGCTGGTGAACAACACCGGCATCAACCCGGTCTACGGCTCGCTACTGGACGTCGACCCGACGGTCGCGGCGAAGATGGTCGACACCAACGTGCTGGCGGCTATGGCCTGGGTGAAGGCCTGCCGCGATGCGTGGATGGGTGCTCATGGCGGTGCAGTGGTCAACCTGTCGTCAGTAGCCGGGTTGGCGCCATCGCCGGGCATCGGCTGGTACGGCGCCACCAAGGCGATGCTGTCACGGGTGACGAGCGAGCTGGCGGTGGAACTGGCACCGACGATCCGCGTCAACGCGGTTGCACCCGCAGTGGTGAAGACCAAGTTCGCCGGTGCCCTGTATGAAGGCCGTGAGGACAAGGTGGCGTCGACGTACCCGATGAAGCGGCTGGGTGTACCGGAGGACGTCGCGTCGCTGGTGTGGTTCCTGCTGTCCGACGAGGCATCCTGGATCACCGGCCAGACCATCACGATCGACGGCGGCCTGACCCTCAACGGCGGCCTCGTCTAGGTGGCCGGTGTTTCGCTGTGGGCGAGTTCGGAAGCTGCCGTCAACGTGGCGCGCCTCGGCGCCCTCGGACTCACCTCGACCACCGGCCGGACCTGGGTCACAACCACCAGCTGAAGCCCCAGCGGAGGGGTGCCAGCATCTCAACCGAGGTAGCAGAGTCTCACCAGTAGACCATCGCACGGACTTTGTCGTTTAGATGCCGACCGGAGGCTCCCCACAATTCGGCCCACACCTCGCGGCCGCGGTTGTTGCGCCCGATCTGTGTCCGCTCGGGGTTGTCGACGGAGACCAGCCCGGTCCTGGTGAACTTGGCCGGTGCTTGGCGGACCATCAAGCCGAAGTAGGCCTGGTCCATGGGAGAAGGGTAGATGATCTGCACTGCCACCACGTCGCCGGCCGGGACCAAGGCGTCCGCACAGTGGCTCCAGACACCCGGCGCGACAGGGCAGTTGATGCTGAATACCCCTCCGGCAGGCTTGTTCGGAGTGGTTGCCGCCCTCTGAGAGGTAGGCGCTGGAGATGCGGTCGTGGGGGCCGCGGAGGCTGTTACGGCGAGCGGGACTGCAACGACTGCTGCAGCGAGCACGGAGGCCAGTCGGTTGCGCATGGCGCACCTCATCTCCTGTTTTGGCTGGTTTGTCTACTTTGCCGCTCACCGCGTGACGCCCACGTGACCTCAGCGTGAACGCACCTTGATGGCCGCCGTGCGGCACATTCAAGTGCACGCACTGCCCTTAGCAACCGTCCCGCCGATAGCTCGCATCTAGCGGCAGTCTGATGCTGCACCGGTGGCAGCAGGGCTGAGTCTCCAACTGCGCTACAACGACCCCCGTACTTCGGCCTACGACAGCGGACTTCCGGGGACCGTCTGCGCAGGTCAGCCACACTTCACGCCCACGTTGAACGAGTGTTCGTGCTGCGCTCCCCAAGTGTTACAGCACATGATGCCGCCTCGACAGGATCCGGCGAGCGGAGGAGCATGGATGAGGGGTTGTGGACATTAGTCTGATCCCGTCTCTGCAGAGGTGCGCGGAGGAGTCATGGATGGCAGTCGCCAGGGCGACGGCAGCGCTGCCGGGGGACAGAAGTCGCCCCTGCCCACCCCTGCTCACGGGGCGATGAGTGCAGACGGTGGTTGGTCTGCGGCCGCCCGACGCAACGATGGCGTGGTCGGTGCGAGCATCGCCGTGCTGGGTGGCTTTCGCCTGTGGGTCGGCGAGGAACCGGTGAACGTCCCTGGGAACTCTGAGCGGGTGCTGGCGTTCGTCGCTCTGCGCTGCCGTGCCGCCGTCCCCCGGGCGATGGTCGCAGGTGCCCTGTGGCCGGACGCCCCGGAGCACTGCGCGCATGCGAACCTTCGCTCAGCGCTGGCGCGGCTGCGCAGCGCCGGAAGGCAGGCGCTGGAGGTCAGCCGGACCGAGGTCGGGCTGGCCAGGCAGACCAGCGTCGACCTGCACCGTCTCCGCCCGCTCGCGCACCGCCTGATCGACCCCGACATGCATCTCGACGGCCTGGACTTGGACGTGGTCGAGGACTTCTCCGCCGATCTCCTGCCCGGCTGGTACGACGACTGGGCGTTGCTGGAGGCAGAGGACTGGCGGCAACTCCGCATCCATGCGCTCGAGGCGCTGGCGGCGCACTTCGTCTGCTCCGGGCGGCACGCCGAGGCGGTGGCGGCGGCCTGCGCGGCTGTCCGTGCCGATCCGTTGCGGGAGATCAGCCAGTCCTGGCTGATCCGCGCGCACCTCGCGGAGGGCAGTCCATCGGAGGCTCTGCGTGACTTCGAGCACTATGCGCGGCGCCTTCACGACGAGTTGGGGCTCCAGCCGACCTCGCGGCTGTGCCGCCTCGTGGCCGCCCCGCACGGCTTGCGCCAACGACACCGACGGTGGAGCTACGACCGGCCAGAGGCGTTCTGATCATCAGGATGCGGCTCTGGAGGGGGCCGTCTAGGCGCCCTAAGCCAGGTAGGCGAAGTTGCTGCTGGCAACGTGCACGGCCGAGACGACCGGTGCGATCTGAGGAGCGTCCTGCTCGCCGTCGCGCACCAGCAGGACGCTGTGCCGGAAGGCGTCGAGGCCCGTGATGCCGATGCGGGCGATGTTCGCGTCCGCCGCGATAGGGGTGAGTTCAGGCGCGATCGTGACACCCCATCCGACGCTGACCAACCCGAGCGCGGTGCCTACGTCGTCCACGCTGGCCGAGATCGAGGGCTGGAATCCGGCGGTGGCGAACAGCGCCATGCTGAGCCGTCCGAGCGGAGTGCTCGGGCTCATCACCCACCTCTCGTCGCGAAGGTCGGCGACGGAGCAACTCGCCTGCTCGGACAGGCGATGTCCGGCCGGCACGCACAGCTGGAGGGCGTCATGACCGAGCACCCATTGGCGCAGACCCGGCTCACACGGCGCGGGCGCAACGCCGTACAGCGACAAGATGACCATGTCGAGCCGGCCATGCCGCACGTCTTCCGCACCCGTGACATTGGAGGTTGCCGTCAGGGTGATCTCGAGCTTGGGAAAGCGTTGGCGAACTCTGGTCAGGGCAGTTCTCATCACCCCTGGTCCTTCGCGGAACGGTACCCCGATCCGCACGCGCCCGGCGACCTCGCCGACGTTGCGACGCAGCGTGGCCTCAGCTGCACGGAGCTCGATCAGGATTCGCTCCGTGTGCTCGAGGAGCTGACTTCCGACCGGCGTCAGCGTCACCCGCTTGCCGCTTCTGACCAGCAGCGGCGATCCCGCTGCTCGCTCCAGAGCCGTTACGTGTTGGGACATTGCTGACCGGGTGTAGCCCATCTCGCGCGCCGCAGCAGCAAAGGAACCGTGAGCCGCGACCGCACGCAGCGTGACCAACTTTTCTATGTCAAGCATGTGTCACATCCGTTAACGCCACGTGTGGGCAACCCTGAACGGATGCTACTTGTGGCGCCAAGCAAGCGTCGAGTTCAGTGGACGACATGGTGATCGCCGTTACTGAACTGCAGCAGATGCCCACCTCAGGAGCCCGGGCAGTCGAGGCGATCTCGGTCGACGGGCTGGAGTTGCTGGCGGTTCCCCAACTGGCCTTGGACGTGCCGGATCAGCCGGCCGGGATGAATGCCGGCGACAGCGGCACCGACCTGTTGCTGATGCTGCGTCAGGACGGCCGGTACGTGCCGTTCTCGACGCTTCCGGCGCCGGGCGGGGAGGACGCCGAGTTCTTCGCCATCGGTGGCCGCTCGTTCCTGGCGGTTGCGAGCATTCGTGACGGAGCGGGCCCTTACCGGTACACCACGACTTCGAGAATCTTCGAGTGGCGAGACGGTGGGTTCGTACAGTTCCAGGACATCACCACGTACGCCGCCAAGCAGTGGAAGCACTGGAGTATCGGCGAGCGCCACTTCCTGGGGCTGGCCCAGGGCCTCGAGGTACCGCACGTCGAGGGGCCGAACCGGGAATCGATGATCTACGAGTGGGATGGGTCGTCGTTCGTCGAGTTCCAGCGCATCCCGTCCAGATGGGCCTACAACTGGCATCCGTTCTCGTTCCACGACGCATTCTTCGTGGCGCACGCCGACCACCTGGATCCGAGCAGGTTGTACCGGTGGGACGGTGAGCGGTTGGTGCCGCACCAGGTGCTGCTCGAGCGCGCCGGCAGATCGTTCGCGTACTTCTCGCGGGACGGCGGACACCACCTTCTTGTCGCAGGCATCGAGCAGCCGCCGACACTGATGCGTTGGGATGGGAGCCGCTTCGATGCTGGGCAACAGCTGGAGGGTCCCGGTGCCCGGGAGTTGAGAGTGGTAGAGCACCAGGGCCGGCTCTTCGTCATACGGGTGAACTTCATCGTGGGTACGCCGGCCGACCCCCGGCCGGCACTGATGTCGCAGGTGTACGAGTGGCGCGACGGGGCACTCACGGTGGTGGCGGAGTTTCCGACCTGCGGCGGGACTGACGCCGAAATCGTCGCGACTGGCGACGACGTGCAGTTCGTCGTCTCGAACTCCTTGACGCCCTCCATCCGATTCGCCAGCAGCACTGTCCTGTACGAGCTGTCAGCCGACGAGACGACGGAGTAACGGTGTCCTTCTACGAGAACCCTGAGCTGGTTCGGCTGTTCCAGGTCTACACGGCGTCTCCTGGGAGCATCGGTTCCCATCTCGCGCGAGCGGCCGAAGGCTCGGTCGCTCAAGACCCGCTCCTGGTTGCGACCGGCCAGGACATCGCCCTCTACCCCGGCGGTGAGCCTCCCTCGGTCCAGGGCTTTCGCGTGTCCACGCGCGGGTTCAAAGAGATGGCGGCGATCTCTCATCTCGGCCCGGCGCTGGCGACGCTGGTGAGGATGAAGGAGTTGGACGAGGCCGGACCGTGGCGCACCGATGCCGTGGACCTGCTCCGGGCGACGCGTTCCGCACGAGCCGCCAACTCCACCGGGCTGTGGCGGGACCGCATCGCCGTCGCCGCGTTCGCCGGCCGCGAGTATGCCATCGCAGCCATGGTGGACTACGCCTGCCGAGTGACCGAGCGGCTGCTGGAACGAGCACTTGCTGATGGCAACTACCTGACCGCCGCAAGGCTTCGGGAGGACTACCTCGAGGGTTCCGCGCCAGACGTTCCGGTACCGATGAACCGCGTCATGGTCGCCACGTTCTTTCTCACCGGTATGGACCTGGCTCATCGGCTCATCAGCTGGTTCGACGAGCTGGAGTTGCCGTGGGAGCGTGTCATGGTCATCATCGCGGGCAGACAAGGTCGTCCCACGGCAGGCATCACACGTGACACCAACAGCATCGCCGGCGTCATCGAGACTGCGTCCCGGGGACGCCTGCCGGGCAGCCGGCTGCTCATCGCTCCGCACGCCCCGGCCTTCCCTCAGTTCGACGGCACGAATCTCGACGCAGTCGCCGCCTTGGAGCGCGACTACCGGCTGATGTGGTCGGGGCTCCGAGCCACGTCGCAGCTCGGTGAACTGATGTTCGCCGGGTATCCGCGCTTCGAGACCGAGCCTCGCAGCCACGGGGCTGTGGGCTCTGGTTCGTCCACGGTCAGCGAGATGCCCGCGGTGAGCGGACCGGACGACTGGTTCGCCATGACGACCCGACTGCGAGTAGTCCTCGAGGATCCGAGGCAACTCCTGTCTGGTGCTGTCACCGACTTTGCCGGCCAACAGCTGGTTGATCACGCGAACAGGCCGGCGGCGGTCGTAGTCCCCGGTCTTGACGGTGAGCCCTACCCGCGGCACGCGGTCGAGTCTTCGGAAGTTCAGGAAGCGCCAACCCACTAGTGTCCCGAACCCGAAATGCGACGGATTTCGGGTTCGGGTCACTAGTCCACCGAGTTCCCTCAAGGAACGACCCAGGTTCCGGCAGAGGCTGAATCAATCGAGGAGACCAGGAAATGAGTCCAATCGCTCGGTCGAAGGCCTGGCGCCGGCGCATCAGGTCACATCGCGCTGTCACCGCGGCCGTCGCAACTGTCCTCCTACTGGCGTCCGCGTGCGGGCTCTCTTCCGAGACCGCAGGCAAGGCAGACACGGCCAAGGGCCCGATCACCATCGGGATGTCGCTTCCGCTGACCGGGCCGGTTGCCGACCGCTCCAAGCCGGGCCTGGAGGGTTACCAGTACTGGGCTGACGAGATCAACGCCAAGGGTGGCCTGCTAGGGCGTCAGGTCAAGCTGAAGGTGTACGACGACAAGTTCGAACAGACGACTGCGATCTCCGACTACAACCGACTGATCTCACAGGACAAGGTCGACCTGCTGCTGGGCACCTTCTCCTCAGACCTGAATCTTGCCGTCGCACCGGTCGCCGAGAGATACAAGTACGTGTACGTGGAGCCTTCCGGCGGAGCCGACGAGATCTTCGCTCGGAAGTTCACCTTCCTCTTCTTCGCTCAGCCGGCGACGACGCAGAAACTGCCCAACCAGTTCATCAGTGTCATCGAGAAGATGTCCGCGAGCGAGCGCCCCAAGAGTGTGGCGTTCATCCAGGCAGACGATCCGAACACCTCCCAGGCCGCCAAAATCTTCGAGGATCGGCTCAAGCCATTGGGAGTGCGTGCTGTCTACAACAAGACGTACGCGCCGGACACTTCCAACTTCGACACGATCGCGAACGCGATCAAGCAGGCCGCTCCCGACCTCGTCATCAGCGGGGCCCTGGCCGGCGACGGTGTGTCGTTGATCCGCTCATTCCAGAAGGTCGGGTTCTCGCCCAAGATGCTCTACCAGGAGAACTCGCCGACCGACCCGGCGTTCCCCGAAGCCGTCGGAGCGAAGAACACCGAAGCGATCTTCACCCCGATCGCGTGGAGCTCGAAGTCGGCGTTCCCCAGCAACAAGGCATTCGTGGAGGGATACACCAAGCAGAAGGGCTCCGCCCCGAGTGAGGACACCGCCGACTCCTACGCTGCCGCACAAATACTGGCTGCCGCAGTCGAAGGCGTCGGCAAGCTCGACCAGCCGGCCATGGCGGACTGGCTCCACAAGAACACCGTGGACACGGTCGTCGGCCCGATGAGCTGGGACGCCACCGGCAAGCCTCAAGGCGAGCTCCTGCTCGGTCAGTTCCAGTCGGGCTCTATCCAGGTGGTTGCTCCCAGCAACGCCGCAACGGTGAAAGACCTGGTGTACGCGAAGCCGCAGTGGCAATGAGTGGTCCTCTGGATGGCACGATCCGTCTCAAGCCGGGAGAGTTCGCGTGATACTACTCATCCAGACCCTGACGCTGGGCTTGCTCGTGGGCGGCGTGTACGCGCTGATGTCGTCAGGATTCACCCTCGTCTTCGGTGTCATGAGGGTCATCAACCTTGCGCACGCCTCGACGCTCGTCCTCGCGGCCTTCCTCACCTGGTGGATCTGGGATCGCACCGGTATCGACCCGCTGGTGGTCGGTGTCGTCATCAGCCCTGTCATGTACGCCGTCGGGTGGCTGCTTTACAAGGCCGTCATCTCGCGGGTTCAGCGTGTCGATCCAGAGCTGACGCTGGTCGCGTCGTTCGGCGTGGCGGTCGCGCTCGGCGGCGTCATGTCGCTGATCTGGGGGACTGAGGCGCGTGCGGCCACGCCGTCCTACTTCAACACGTCGTTCCAGTTGGGCGAGATCGTGGTCCCACGTGCACAGCTCTACGCGTGCATTGGTGCCCTGGTCATGTTGGTCGTCCTGTACGGCGTTCTCCACGGCACCTTTCTCGGCCGGGCGATCCGGGCCAGTGCGTCCGACCGGGACAGTGCCGCCCTCGTCGGGATCAGCGTGGAGCGCACCATGACGCAGGCGTTCGCCATCGGCGCGGCCACTACGGGATTCGGCGGGGCCGCTCTGTCGGTCTTGTACCAGTTCGTTCCGGACGCGCACTACGTATGGATAGGCCGGGTCTTGTGTGTGGTCATCCTCGGCGGGCTCGGGAGTTTGTTCGGCGCAGGTCTGGGTGCGGTACTGCTAGGAGTCAGCGAAGCGCTGACAGCGTCCTACCTCGACACGAGGTGGGCGACGGCCGTGCCCTACCTCCTGATCATCGCCGTCCTCGTGATCCGGCCTCAAGGCCTGACTCGCCATCGTCTACGGACCGACGGGGCGCTGGCATGACCCACCCGCCGCAGACCGATCACCGTGTACGTCGGCTCCGCAAGCCTGCCATCGCCCTCGGCATCGGATTCGTCGCGGCGATACCACTCCTGACGCCGAACACCTATCTCCACAATGTCCTGATCTTGACGTTCCTGCTGGCCATCCTCGCGTCGGGGTGGAACATCATGTCGGGATTCACCGGATACATCAGCCTCGGCCACAGCGCGTTCATCGGCGTGGGCGCGTACACCTCCGGCATCCTTGCGGCCCAGTGGGACCTGTCTCCCCTCGTGGTGGCGCCGCTGGGTGGCGTTGCGGCAGCGCTTGTCGCCTTGCTGCTGGGCCTCGTCACCAGCCGGACCCGCGGGGCGGCGTTCGTGATCGTCTCGTTCGCCATGCTCGAACTGCTCGGTCTCGTCACCCGGAACTGGTCGTCGCTGACCAACGGCAGCCAGGGGCTTATGATCCCGCTGCCAAGCTGGGACGTTCGCTTCCACAACTGGCCGTTCTACTACGCGCTGCTCCTGCTCGTTCTCATGAGTATCGCCATGACGGCTTTCATCAGGCGATCCAAGCTTGGCCTGGGCCTGGTCGCCATCCGCGATGACGAGGACAAGGCGGCCGGTATCGGGGTGCTGACCGGCCTGTACAAGAGCATCGCCTTCATGGCCAGCTCTGTTCTGGTCGGGGTTGCCGGCGCGATCTACGGCTACTACGTCAGCTTCCTGACCGTCGACACGATGTTCGACATCGTCTTGAGCATGCAGGTCGTGCTCGCCGCGCTCCTCGGCGGTCGCGGAACCGTATGGGGGCCGATCCTCGGTGCCGCCATCATCGTTCCGTTGTCAGAGGCGACCAACACCACGCTAGGTGGGGCTGACGCGGGCGCCCTTCGACTCATCATGTTCGGCGGACTTCTGCTGGCAGTCACTCTTCTCCTTCCACGCGGAGTCATCCCTCAGGTCCAAAGCCTGGCCTGGTTCCACCGGCGCAAACCGGCTGGCGACCTGGCCGGCTCCCGCCTGGTTGACACTCCGATCCCGGAGACCCCCCGCATCAAGCGGGCACGCCGTCCGGTGGAGGGCGGCGAGTTGCTGACGGTGGCAGAGGTCTCGATGCAGTTCGGCGGAGTGAAGGCGCTAGACCACGTAACATTGAGCGTGCCGTCCGAGTCCATCACGGCACTCATCGGGCCGAACGGCTCCGGAAAGACGACGCTGTTCAACGTCATCGACGGGACTTACACACCGACGTCGGGATCGACCGCGCTGGCGGGGCGACCGATCACGAACCTGGGCCGCTCCCAGCGTGCCTTTGCAGGCGTTGGGCGCACCTACCAGTTGCCGCGACTGTTCGAGAGCATGACCGTCCTGGAGAACGTTGCCGTGGCCAACAGCGACTTCCAACTCCGGCGACTCGCGAGCAATGCCGTGTCCGGCTCGGAAGCCGCTCGCGCCACCGAACTCCTGGAGTTCGTCGGCATGGGGCAGTACCTCGACGTGAAGGCGACGGATCTCTCGTACGGGCAGCGCAAGCTCGTCGAGCTGGCGCAGGTCTTGATGCTCGACGCCGTCGTGATCCTGCTGGACGAGCCGGCAGCCGGGATCAACCCGACGCTGCTCCGACGGCTGGCGTCGCTCATCCGGGCGCTGAAGGATTCGGGCCGGACCTTCGTGATCGTCGAGCACGACATGAATTTCGTGCTCTCCATCAGCGACCACGCCGTCGTACTGGCACGCGGCGAGGTTCTGGCCACCGGCAAGCCGGCGACCGTGAGCTCGAACGCAGCAGTGTTGGAGGCATACCTCGGAGAGGACTTCGTGATGGATGCGGACCCGATCGGAACAGGGCGATGATCGAGCTCAGATCGATCTTCGCCGGCTACGGCGGGGGAGACGTACTTCGCGGCGTCGACCTTCAGCTGGACAACGGCAGCATCACTTGCATCGTCGGCCCGAACGGTGCCGGCAAGTCCACCGTTCTGCGCGTCATCAGCGGACTGCTCGCAGTACGGACCGGGCAGCTGCTGTTCGACGGGAAGGCTGTCAACGGTTTTTCACCGGCCGACGTCATAGCCGCCGGAGTTGTGCAGGTTCCCCAGCAGGGGGGCTTGTTCGGCGATCTCACCGTCCGCGAGAACATGCTGCTCGGTGGCTACCTCATCCGGCGGAACAGATCGAGACTCAAGCGCCGCATCAGCGAGCTGGCCGAAGCCTTCCCCATCACCTCCACCCGCGCGCACGACAAGGCCGCCGATCTGTCCGGCGGCCAGCGCCGCATCGTGGAGTTCGCCCGCGCGCTGATCACCGAGCCGCGGGTCGTCCTGCTCGACGAGCCCACCCTCGGCCTGGATCCGCAGGCCAGCAAGGTCGTGTTCGAAACCACCCAGACCATGAACAGTCTTGGCGCGACGGTCCTGATGGTCGAACAGAACGTGCGCTTCGGCCTCAAGCTGGCCAGCCATGGCGTGGTGATGGAGGCAGGCAAGGTACTCCTCGTCGAGTCTTCCGCCGCCCTGCTCAAGCGACCCGACATGGCGGCCATGTTCCTGGGGTCGGGCCCGGCGACGTTGTCACTACGGGAGACGACATGAGCGGCACACCAGCAACGCCACACACGGAAGGACTCAACGGCATGACCATGGTGTCTTACTCCGGCCCAGGAGCTCTGCTGGCCGACATCGCACTCGCTCCGGAATTCGTCGATCTTCTGACGATTCCCGCCTACGCATTGATCGACTGAGATGCCCGCTCACCCGCTGCCCGGAAAATCCCTCCTCGACCGTCTCCGCGCCGGGGAGCCGACCTTCATGCTCGGCATCAGGGGAAGCCGAACAACTGATGTCGTGCGCATCGCAAGGTCCACCGGTCATCACGCCATCCTGATCGACCTCGAGCACTCGGCGATGCCGATCGACACCGCTGCGAGTTTGTGCGCCACCGCGGGGGATCTGGGACTGACGCCGTTCGTCCGCGTTCCCGAACGCGAGTACGGTGCCATAGGTCGGCTGCTGGACGGCGGTGCCCTCGGCATCATCGCCCCGCGCGTGGAAAGCGCCGAAGAGGCTCAGACGATCAGCCGGGCCTGTAGGTTTCCCCCGATCGGGCAACGATCTCAACTGGCGAGCGTTCCTCAGCTGGGTATGAGACCCACACCTGCCCGTGTCCTCAACCCGACGCTTGACGCCGCGACGATTGTGCAGATTCTGATCGAGACGCCACAAGGTGTCGCCAACGCTGACGCGATCGCGGCAGTCGACGGCGTGGACATGCTCGCTATCGGCGCGAACGACCTCACTGCCGAGCTCGGGATCTCAGGGCAGTACGACCATCCACTCGTCCGTGATGCGGTACTGACCGCGGCCGCGGCCTGCCGGCGACACGGCAAGCTCCTGATGCTGGGGGGTGTCGCCGACCAAGCGCAGTACGCCGCCCTCGCCAGCCTCGGCGTCTGCCCTCTTCAGCTGACAGGTATGGACAACGACCTCCTGTACTCGGCGGCGCAGGCACGCGTCCAGTCGATCAGCACCACCTCCACGCAGAGCTGAGCAGAGGAGAACCAAAATGAACTCACCCGCGCTCCGGACCACCCCGATGAGGTCAGCACGTTCGAACACCGTGCCACGCTTCACGCTTCCACCGGGTAGCTGCGACGCGCACTTCCACGTGTTCGAGCCCGGCTATCCCCAGGTCAAGCAGCCGCTCTACACCTTCCCCGACGCTCCGCTCCAGAAGTACCTCGACCTCGCGGACTTCCTCGGCCTGGAGCGGATGGTGCTGGTTCAGCCCACCTTCTACGGCACTGACAACACCCTCACCCTCGATGTCCTGCGTCAGGTCGGTTCCCGCTGCCGAGCGGTGGTGCGGGTCGATGAAGACATCACGGACGCGGAGCTCGACCGCTATCACCAGCTCGGGGTCCGGGCGATCCGGCTCGACCTGTTCTCTCGCGCTGCCATGCCGATCAACGAGATTGTCGACTACGTCCGGCGGATGGCACGGCGTACCGCACCTCGTGGCTGGCATCTCCAGTTCTACACACCTGGGACTGTCGTGCGAGACCTGTTGCCCTTCCTCGCCGACTTCGAAGAGACCTTCGTGATCGACCACATGGGTTACATGAAGGAAGAGGACGGACTGGGCGCCGAGGACGCGGAGAACCTGCTCAAGGTGTTCAGCCAAGGAAACTGCTGGATCAAGCTGTCAGGCCCGTATCGAATCGCGAAGCAGAAGCCGCTCGCTACGGTGGAAGAGCTCGGGCGTTCGCTGGTGTCGACGCGTCCGGACCGACTGGTCTGGGGGTCGGACTGGCCGCACCTCCCGGACGGCCAGCGAGACACCGGCGAACTGCTGAACCTGCTCGCAGACTGGGCGCCTGACCAGTCGGACCGACACAAGATCCTGGTCGAGTCGGCCGACACGCTCTTCTTCTGGGAATAGTGTCGGCGTCCACCGCCACCGACCTGCTCACCTGTACCTAAGATTTCGGAGGCTAGAGTTAGCGGTTCGGCATGCGCGGCCACGGAATTCGCGGCCACGGAATTCGCGGCGACATTGCGGCGACATTTCAGGGAGGATCCGTGAGTACCGGTCGATCGAAGGAATCGCAGTCCGGCCGGAGCGGCACGAACCTTCCGCAGTTGGCCGACCTGAACGGGGCCGTCGTCCTGGGCTGGATCCGCCGTTCGTCCGCGGGGCTCTCCCGGGTGGAGCTCGCGCAGACGACCGGGCTCTCTCCCCAGGCTGTCTCCAACATCTGCCAGCGGCTCCTCGACGACGGCATGATCATGGAGGCGGGAAAGACCACCTCCGGCTTCGGCAAACCGCGCACGTTGCTCACCCTCGACCCGACCGGCTGCTACGCCGTCGGGGTCCACCTCGACCCGACCGTCGTGACCATCGTGCTGCTCGACTTCGTGGGTACGGTCGTCGCGCGGACAGCGCTGACCACCGCGGCCGCAGATCCGCCCGCGGAACTCGTCGCCACGATCGGCCGGCTCGTCGACGGCTTGATCGACGATGCCGGCATCGTCCGCGACCGGGTCCTGGGGATCGGCATCGCCTCTCCCGGACCGATCGATCCGGTCAGCGGAACGGTTCTGCACCCGCCGCTGCTCACCAACTGGCACAATGTGCCGCTTCGGGACCAACTCAAGGCCGCCACCGGCCTCCCGGCCCTGCTCGACAAGGACGTCATCGCGGCCGCCGTCGCGGAGCGCTGGGCGGGCGAAGCCTTGCAGTCACGGAATTTCGCGTTCATCTACCTGGGGGCGGGCATCGGTGCCGGCCTCGTCGTGGACGATGTCGTGGTTCGCGGTACGTCAGCAAATGCTGGGGACATCGGAGAGTTCGAGGTCGCTGGTCCGGATGGACTCGGCACGACCTATCTCGGCGAGATGGCGAACCCGGAACCGATTCTGAGCCAGGCCGCCCGTGCCGGAGTCTTCCCGAGCGTTCCTCGCAAGGATGACCCACTCGCGGTCGACGAGTACTTCACGGAACTCTGCGGGCGCGCCGACGCGGGGGATGCGCGGGCCGCCGCGATCCTGGACCAGGCCGCCGTACGCATCGGTGGCGCGGTGGCGCGGATAGCCAACCTCCTCGACATCGACACCGTCGTCTTCGGTGGCACCACCTGGTCGAGGGTTGCCGACCGTTATCTGGCCACGATGGCCGGCATCATCCAGGCTGGCTCGATCACAAGCGACATCCATCCCATCCGCGTCGTCGGCACCGGACTCGGCGAAGACGTCGGAGCGATCGGGGCGGCCTGCCTGGTGCTGGATACCAAGGCCTCGACGCAACCGGGGAGGACGCTCCAGACCTTCTGACGCCGAAGCGGGGCCGGACCCGTGATGGATCCGGCCCCGCGTCTGGTCGAACGTCAGCCCTGCTGCAGCGCAAGGTAGAAGATGTCCTCGTTCTCCTTCTGGTTGAGGGTGTGCACCGTCGGGTCGGCGTCGATGATCGGCACCTGGACCTGCACCCGTCCGCCGCCGAGGCTCTTCCAGGTCAGCGGGATTCTGTTGCCGTACAGGTCCACCCGCTCCAGCTTCTTCACGCTGGAGACGTTCTTCAGGGTGATGGTCATCATCGGGTTGCCGAAGTCCAGGTGCAACGTGTCACCCGTGGTCGCGTCCTGGAAGATGTTCGCGTCATTCTGCCGCTTCAGATCGATCGCCAGCACGATCCGCCTGTCATCGAGCAGGAACCCGTTGGCGGTGGACAGATTCTCGTTGAGGTCGGGCTTGAGCCCCGGGGACGTCGTGAACGCGTCATACGTCTTCGCCTTGGACCCGCGCAGCAGGTTTGCCAGGGTCGTCAGAGTCTTGCCCTTCGGGGTCAGGTCGGAGCCGCCGATCAGTGTGCGGTTGTAGCCGAAGGCCGCGGGATCGTTCGGTGACCAGGCCGCGAAATAGATCAGCTTGAACTGGTCGAGGTTCGTGCCGCCCTTGCTGAGCGCCCAGTGGAACACGCGTGGATAGACGTCCGCGATGAACTTGTCCTGCGTGGTGAAGCCCAGCTCTGTCTGCCAGACCGCGGGATTCGCGACTCCCCGCTCCTTCGCCGTCTGGTAGAGCGTGTCCATCGCCCCGACGGGCATGTAGTGCATGTCGAAGACGTCGATCCCCTTCCAGGCGTCGTACTTGTCGAGCAGAGCGACGTACTCGCTCAGTGGCGCACCACAGATCCAGCCGCCGTAGACGACCTTCGCGCCGGCGTCGTGGATGACCTTTACGGCGGGAAGGTGGATGAGCTGCATGTACTGGTCCATGCCGCCGGTCCAGAAACCGGACGTCGGGTAGGCCTCGTTCCACACCTGGTAGTAGGTGATCCCGAGCGGCTTCAGCGCCGCGATGACCGTGTTGACGTACGACGTCCAGTCCGCCGAGCTCGCAGGTGGGGTCCGGCCCGCGCTGGTCTGGACGGTCTCGGTGGACAGCACCTTTCCAGTCGCGTCCTTGGTGACCAGTTGCCGGGTGAGCTTGTCGCCGTTCTCTGCAGTCACCGGCCCGTACTCGAAGGTCTGGTCGTGCAAGGTGTAGCTGTAACCGGTGCGGTTGGCCGCCCAGCCGGCGGTGTAGCCGAGCACTGGCAAGATCGTGATGCCGTGACTCTTCGCCTCGGTGAATTGCCGCTTGTACTCGTCGAGTGCAGCCTGGTTGATGGTCCCCTTGGACGGTTCGATCGTGTTCCAGTCGACGTCCATCCGGTCCCACTGGATGTTGGCGACCAGCCCCGAGAGCGCTCCCTGGTTCTCGCCGGCGAAGGCGCGGAAGGGCTCGCTCAATACGTAGGTCAGGTCGGCGACGGCACTCGGCGCGTAGTTGTCCGCGACGGCCACGGCCTTGAGGTCAGTGTCCGCCGTGATGGCGATCGGCGCGGTGTAGGTGGCCTTGGTCGCAGAGGTCAGCGGATCGGAGCCATCAGTCGTGTACGAGATGCACGCGTTGTTCGTAGCGCTGGTGAGCGTCACCGGCGTTCCGGCCTTCACCGAGCCGGCGTCGGGCGAGGCGCTCACGGCCGCTGTCGTCGGTGCATTCTCGGTGGTGATAGTGGCGCCCAGTTTGCCTGCCACCCACCATGTGCTCACCTTGTCACTGACGAAGAGCAGATCCTGACCCAAGGCGGCCTTCACGGTCAGGTCGAACGATGCTGCGACCCCCGTGTAGTCGAACAGCGAGGTATACGGTCCGAGGACCTTGGACGAGTCGCCGTCGGTGGTCTGCAGGATGCGGAACCGGCCGCCGGGAGAGGTGAAAGTCCCCTTGATGTGCAGCGTCTTGCCGTCCTGCGCATCGCTCACCGAGTACGCTTCCGCGATGGGCCGATCGTCGGTACCGATCGATCCGTCGGCCTTGACGTACCAGGCGTGCTCGGGCTTCGTGAGGTCTGCCGCCCATTCGTCCGCCGCGAACGCGCCGGTTCCGCCCTTGACAAGCAGCGACGGGGTGTCGGGCGTGTACAGGTTGAGGTACGACCAACGGCCGGGCGCGACGACATTCGTGTCCAGCCGATAGTCGGTGACATTGTTGGTGGTCGGATTTTGCGTGCCGGTACCGCAGACTGCAGTTGCCGACGTTGCCGCCGTGGTGTTCACGGACGCCGAGGCGAGTTGAGCCCCGGCAGCCTTCGCCGACCCCGAAGCGGACGGCGGGAATCCGGCGAGCAGCGCAACTGTGACCGCGATCGGGAGCCAACGAGCTTTCATGGGCGAACTCCATCGTTCAAACGAGTGGATGCTGCGTCGCCAAACCCCGAAGCGACGAGATCGGTCACACTAAATCCACAGTGTGGATTTGGTCAATAGCTCAGATCCCGCGGCGCTATCGGCGAGAGCTCGGGATGCCATGGTCCGTCAGGATCGTGGACGGAGGGTCTGGTGCTCGACCGCCTGTGGCGAATGCGCTCGTCGGTGTGACAGGAGTTGAACAGACGAAAGCGCCTTGTTTGTCAGGGAAAAGCCCGCGATCGGTCCGAATGCGCCTCAGATGCAGGCGGCGTGTTCGGACCGATCGCGGGTAGGAAGGACTCCCCTAGCGCCCGATGGTTTCCACCCTAGGGAGTCCTGCCCATCCAGCCGGCCAGCTGGCTGTAAGGCGGAGCATCAGCCGGTACGTCGACTACCGGGCCGAAGGGGACTGGTCCGCCACGGGGCTGGGCCGGGATGAACTGGCGAACCATCGGCAGGCAGGCCTCAGCCAACCGGTCGTTGAGCAGGTCCGTCCGGCCGATTGCGGTCGCGAGGTCCCAGCTGTGGGTGGTCAGCTCACCGGTGTAGGCGCCGATCGCTGCGGCTCCCGGCATGGTTCCAAAGGGCAGCTTGCAGATCTGGCTCAGTACGGCGTCGTCGGCGAGTGTCGAGTCCAGAGCGCTCCGGTAGATCTTCCAGTCACCGGACCAGTCTGCGGTATCTGTAGTCAGCCCGGGGATGTCTAACACGTTGCCGCCGCTCAGAGCGATGTCGATGCGCCGTACGACGCTCAAGAGATGGCTGACCAGGTCCAGCACCGAGTACTGCTCGCATGGTGTCGACAGGGCCAGGTGGGTGGGCTCGACAGCGGATACAAGCGAGCCGGCCTGGTCCAATGCGAGGCCGAGGGCCTGGCGTGGATCGGTGGTGCTCATCAGAGGATCTCCTTGCAGTAGGTGAGTTCCAAGTGATTGGCACCAGCCTCGCAACCTATATAAGACACCTTCTGTCAGATATAGCTGGCATCATTTACGGCATGAGAGCAGACCGGCTGCTGCAGGTCATCCTGCTGCTGCAACGACACCCTCGGCTGAGCGCTCGCGAGCTGGCCGAGCGGTTGGAGGTGTCCACCCGCACGGTGATGCGGGACATGGAGGCGCTGTCCGCAGCCGGCGTCCCGGTCTACACCGAGCGGGGTCGGAACGGTGGATGTGTGCTCCTGCCGGGCTATCGGGCCGATGTCAGCGGGCTGACTCCGCGGGAGGCCCAGGCCCTCTTCGCCTGGACGGGCCGGTCGTCCCTGTCGGAGGAGCTCGGCCTGCACGACGCGCTCCGGTCCGCGATGGGCAAGCTCTCGTCGACCTTGCCGACGCAACTGCAGGACGATGCGGAGGCGCTGTCCGACGCGATCGTGGTGGACCGGCGCCGCTGGTTCGCCGAAGCCGAGGACACCGGCGCACTACCCGCGCTCAGGCATGCCGTGGTTGCCCGGCGCAGGCTCCGGATCCGTTATGCCTCGGCCTCCGCCGGGCGAGCTGAGCGTCGTACGGTCGATCCCTGGGGACTGGTGGAGCAGGCCGGGCGGTGGTACCTGGTCGGAGCCCATCGAGGGAGCCCGCGGATGTTCCGGGTCTCCCGTGTGGAGCAGGTCGACGTACTGGAGGAAGCTGCGGTGCGGCCGGCTGAGCTGGACCTGCAGGCGGAGTGGCAGCGGCTGCGCTCCGGCCTCGAGCAGAACACCCCGGCCGGTGTTGACGTGGTCGTGCGGGTCAGACCCGAGCTCGAAGGCCTTGTGCGACGAGTCAGTACGCCGCTGTTGGTAGCGCGTTCACAATCGGAAGCTGAGCAAGTGCCGGGTGACGACTGGGTGCGCCTTCGCCTGCGATTCCGCGTTCGGCAGGCGGCCCACGGCATCCTGCTCGGCTTCGGCGGCAACGTCGAAGTGCTGGAGCCCTTGGATCTTCGCGCCGACCTGCTCCGGCTGGCTCGTGAGGCCGTCGCCCTCTACGACTGAGGGCCTCTACGGCTGAGGCCGTCTACCGACGAAGCGCTGGCGGACCGTGATCCTGCCGTCCTCGTCTTCGTCCTCATTGCGCCAACTGAAGCCGGTGTCGGTGATGTCGGTGAAGATCCAGCGAGTCTTTGCGGCCTTGGGCTCCCGGGCCTCAAGGGTGATGCTGCGGTCGCCGACGTGGCCGATGAACGTCATCACAACGGCGTTCTTCGGGCCCAGCCAGGTCGAGCGGAAGGCGCCGAGCTTCGGATCGTGGAGGCGCACCGTCAGGCCCCATTCGCCATCGCCGTCGATCAAGCGCTGGGCCCGGCTCGGGGTGATCCAGATGTCCGCCACGGCGCGACCGTCGAGAGCCCAGGCGAAGTGCCACTCGCCCGTGGTCTCGTTGGTGACCGTTCCGTCCTCGGCGTAGTAGCTCACATCGAGATCCCAGCTACCGATCAACGGCGCGAACGGACTCAGCGCCTCGGCGTACTCCGCCCGCGGGCGCTCGGAAGTCATCAGCGAAGCCAGCATCGTGGCCGGACTGATACTCGCCGCGCCTGTCGCTGTGTCAACCACGAGCACTCTCCGCATCTCACCGTCGACCAAGATGGCAGCCTACCTCCAGAATGACAGGAGGCTGGAAGGGAAGGGCTACTCGGCGGAGGAGAGGGTGAGGGAGCGGAGGCGGGAGACCGCGAGGGAGAGGCCGATGATGGTGACGAGGGCCAGGAGGATGAGGCTGATCGGTAGTTTGACGGCGGACTCGACGCCGTTGCCGTCAGCAACCTTCGAGACTACCGCCAGGGCCCATTGCTGCACGCTCAGCATCTTGGCGCCGTCCACGTACTGGCCCATCACGCTCTCCCACAGCAGGGCGTAGAGCAGGCCGATCGTGACCGCGTTGCCCGTCACCACTGACAGCGCGATGAAGATCGCCGTGTAGGTCACGCCCGCCAGCAGGGCGCCGGTACCGAAGGCGACCGCGATCTTGAAGCCGGCCGGGTCGAGGATCAGCCCCGCCAGCACGATCGGCAGCGCGCCGAGCACGAAGATGCAGCCGATCGCGACCAGTGCCTTCGTCAGCACGATGGTGGAGCGCTTGATCGGCTTGCTCAGCAGGTACACGATCGAGCCGTCGTCGATCTCGGTCGCGATGGCCCCGGTGCCGGCGATCAACGCGACCAGCGGCAGGATCACCGCCAGCCCGAGTCGCTGGAGCAGGTCCGCGCTGACGTTCGACATGTCGTCTACCGTGAGGCGCAGCAGGATCGCGAGGCCGAGCAGTACGCCCGGCAGGATGAGCAGCAGCAGCCCGCGGCGGTGGCCGAAGAGCGTGGCGAAGGTCAGTCGGGCGATCGTCGGGATCATCGTCAGCGCACCCCGACCAGGTAGGAGAAGACGCTCTCGAGGGACTCGTCGGTAGGCGAGACCTCCAGCAGCCGGATTCCGTGCTCGCGAGCCAGTCCCGGGATCAGCCGGCTGAAGCGTTCGAAGTCGATCACCTGCACCTGCAAGGAGGATCCGTCCAGGTCGACGCCCGTCGTACAGGGGTCGCCGATCAGCGCGGCGGCCAGTCGGCGGTCGTCGCTGGACCGGAGTCGGTACAGATGGGGCCGATCCGTCATCAGGGTGCGGATCGCGCGGTAGTCCCCGGAGGCCGCGTGCCGCCCGGACACGACCACCTCGATGTGGGTGGCGACCTGCTGCACCTCCTCCAGGATGTGCGAACTGAACAGCACGGTCCGGCCGTCGGAGCCCATCTTGCGCAGCAACTCCATCAGGTGCAGCCGTTGCCGTGGATCCATCCCGTTGAACGGCTCGTCGAGGAGCAGCACCGACGGCTCGTGCACCAGCGCAGCGGCCATCTTGATCCGCTGCTTCATGCCCTTCGAGTACGTCGAGATCCGCCGGTGGGCTGCTTCTTCCATTGCCACCGTGGTGATGGCCGCGGCACTGGCCGCACCGGGGGTGGGCAGACCCTGCAGGTCGGCGTTGGCGCGGACGAATTGCGCACCGGTCAGCGTGTCGTACACCGCCTCGGTCTCTGGGACCAGCCCGATGTACTTGTACGCGCTCTCGTTTCGCCACACCGGTACGCCGTCCAGCGTGACGCGACCGACCGAGGATGGCAGGAAACCGGCCATCATCGTGATCAGCGTCGACTTGCCGGCGCCGTTCGGCCCGAGCAGTCCGGTGACACCCGGGCCGATGGTCATCGTGACGTCGTTGACCGCCACCACGTTGCCGTACCAGCGGGAGACCTTCGTGATGTGGATGACGCTCATCCGTTGGCCACCTTCGCGTAGCGCGCGTTGACGCCCCCCACGCAGACCGCCACCAACGCGACGTACACGGCAGCGAACACCAAGCCCTGCTGGGGGCTCGGCATCCAACTCCCCTCGCCGTCGCGCAGGAGGAACGTCTGCAGCGCCTGGGCCAGGGTGAAGGGTGATCCGAGGCTTGCATACCGGGCGGCGGTGCTCGACATGTTGCCGCCGTTGTTGACGATCGCTTGGGTGCTGACCACCGCGGTGAACGACACGAGCAGTACGGCGATGATGGCGGCGACGGCGAATCCCCGGCGCGGGGTCGCCGCGGCGATCAGCCCACCGATGGCAGCCAGCAGGATCGACAGCAGCAGCGCCCCGGCCAGTCCGTAGAAGAGCTGGTTGGTCGTGTCGACGAAGTTGTACTTCGCCAGCAGCGCACCGGCGTACAGGACGACGAGCGGGAGGCCGATCAGGATCATCAGCGCTCCGACCAGCGCCGCCAGTTTCGCCAGCGCGTAGTCGGTACGCCGTGGCGGCCGGGCGAGGTAGAGCACGATCGAGCGGTAGCGCAGATCCCGCGAGAACAACTGCGGCGCCTGTGACGCAAGGTAGAGCGCGACGACCGGCTGAAGCAGGAACGCGTAGTCCACCGGCATGATCAGCGGCTTGTCGAACTGCAGCCCGATCTCGGTACCGACGACGATCGCGGCCGGCACCACCATTACGGCCAGCAGCAGGATCGGCATCACCTTCGACCTGCCGGACCGGCCGAGACCGTAGGCATGCCGCAGGCTGCTCACCATCAGGGCCCGGCTGATTGCCGCCCGCCCCAGCCGCGGCCCGTCGTAGTGCCGGTAGCCGATGTCATGGATCACGCCACTGGTTTGGCTAGGCGATTGGTCAGACCCATGGTCAGACCCATGGTCAGACACTGAAGACCTCTTCCAGTCGGTGCCGGTGCGGTTCGATCCGGACCAGCCCGAGCCCCAGATCGGCGATGACGTCACGCACCAGGTCGTACGTTTCCTCGTCGGCGATCTCGACGAGCACGAGCGGACCGTCAGCCCGCACTCGCGCACCTGCCCGGCCGAGCGCCGCGCCCAGCCGGTCGCGGCTGCTCAGGTCCCGCACCTCGACAGCCAGTACGCCGGTTTCGCTGGTCAGCGCGGCCTTCGACTCCGAGCGCAGCAAGCGACCACCGTCCAGTACGACGATGTGGTCGCAGACGTGCTCGAGTTCGCCGAGCAGGTGCGAGGTGATCAGCACCGGGATCCCGAACTCGGTGCCGATCCGCCGGACCAGCGTGAGCATCTCGTCGCGACTGGCCGGATCGAGCCCGTTCGTGGGTTCGTCCAGCAGCACCAACTGAGGATCGTGCGTCAGGGCCTGGGCGAGTTTGACCCGCTGCTTCATTCCGGTGGAATAACCACCTATCGGGCGATAGCGCGCTTCGTCCAGGCCGACATGCCGCAGTACGTCGGCGGCTCGTTCGCGGGCAGCCGTCGCGGGAAGTCCCGACATCTGGCCGAGGTGGACGACGAACTCGGTGGCGGAGACGTCGGGCGGCAGGCAGTCGTGCTCGGGCATGTAGCCGACGAGTGCCCGGACCGCCTCGCCGCCGGTGACCACGTCGTGTCCTAGCACGATGGCGCTTCCGGCGGTCGGACGGATCAGCCCGAGCAGGATCTTCAGCAGGGTTGACTTGCCGGCACCGTTGGCACCCACCAGTCCCGTCACACCAGGCCCCACCTCGACTGTCAGCTCATCGAGAGCCGTCACACGCGGGTAGCGCTTGGTCAGCGCGGCGGTCGCGATCACGGGCATCCGGCAACCTTAATGCCCGCGAGGCCTACGGCAGAATCACAGCGAGCACACAGCCGTCGCGATTCGGTCCACAAGCTCCTGCGGTACGACGCGATGCGCGAGCGGGCGGATTAATGCGTGGCGGCGGCGGGGCCTGGTGGTTATCGTCCGAGCAATGGACATCAGGCCCGCCGTACCGGACGACGCCGAGGCGGTCGCCGCCGTTCGCCGCGAGACCTTCCCCTACCTGGTGATGTCGGCCGCGCTGACGCGGCACATGATCAGCCTGCATGCTCCCGGTGAGTACGCGCTCCGGCTGGTCGCGGAATCCGGCGGCGAGGTGGTCGGCTGGGGTTCGGCTGGCCTCAATGTCTGGACCAGCGAAGCGGGCCAGGGCGACCTCTCGATCTACGTGCATCCGGATCATCGGCAGCAGGGAATCGGTGGCGCCCTGGCCGTGAGGCTGCACGACCACTTGGGGGAGATCGGGGCTGTCCGGGTCCGGACATTCGCCGAACCGGTCGGGCTGGAGTTCGCCAAGCGACGCGGCTACGACGGCACACGACAGATGCACTTTTCGGGTCTGGATCCGCGCGTGTTGCCCGACCAGCCGCCGATCCCCGACGGCATCGAGCTGGTGCGGTTCGACGAGTTGGATCCCCGGCAGGTTTACGCGGCCGATGCGATCGCGACGCTGGACGAACCGAGCGACTCGCCGGCCGACTCGATCGAGTACGACGACTGGGTCGGCCGGGTGTGGGAATCGCCGATGCTGGACAAGTCGCTCAGCGTTGCGGCGATGGTGGGGGACGAGGTCGCCTGCTTCACCGCGATCTTGACCGACGGCGACCGCGCCTGGTCGGATATGACCGGCGCCATCCCCGCGCATCGCGGCCGTGGCCTCGCCAAGCTGGTGAAGTCGGTAGCGCTACGTCGCGCGGCGGAGGCGGGTGTCACTGGCGCCTTCACCTCGAACGACGACGAGAACGGCCCGATGCTCGCGGTCAACAACTGGCTCGGTTATCGCCGCGTCCAAACGCAGGCCGGTTTGCTCCGCACACTCTGACCTGGTGGCCGGGTTCACGCTGGTCGGCGGGTGACGGGCGCGGTGGGCGGCGGCTTCACGCGGCTGAGGCAGCTGTCTTCGGGTGTGGCGGGGGAGAGGAGCTAGCGGACCAGCAGGACGACGGTTTCGGCGACGCAGGCGGGTTTGGTGGAGTTCTCGATGTCGATGACCCACTGGAGGGAGACCTGTACGCCGGAAGGCGATTCCTGGGCGCCGGCGATCGAGGCGCTCGCACGGACCCTGGCACCGACCGGGACCGGCGCCGGGAAACGGACCTTGTTCACGCCGTAGTTCAGCTTGGCCGTGACTCCTTCGATGGAGAACAACTCGTTGCCGAATCGCGCGATCAGGCTCAGGGTCAGGTAGCCGTGTGCGATGGTGCCGCCGTACGGGCCCTTCGCCGCCTTCTCCACATCGACATGGATCCACTGGTGATCGCCGGTCGCGTCGGCGAACTGGTTCACCTGCTCCTGGGTGATCTCCAGCCACTCGGTCTCGCCAAGCTGGGTACCGACCGCGTGGACGACCTCGTCCACCCCGGTGAAGGTTTTCGCCATTTTGTTGTCTCGAACTCCTCAGGAAGTCGGTGCTGGTTGCTGTGTTAGTTTTTGGGACCTCCGGCGACGTACAGGACCTGGCCGGAGACGAAGCCGGCCTCCTCGCTGCAGAAGAAGGACGCGGCGGCCGCGATGTCCGCCGGCTTGCCGGTCCGATTCACCGGGATGGTGGCGGCGGTGGCCTTCTTGAACTCCTCGAAGTCGACGCCGACGCGGGCCGCGGTGGCTGCCGTCATGTCGGTCTCGATGAAGCCTGGCGCGATCGCGTTCGCGGTGACGCCGAACTTCCCCAGCTCGATCGCGAGCGTCTTGGCCAGGCCCTGCAACCCGGCCTTGGCGGAGGCGTAGTTGGCCTGGCCGCGGTTGCCCAGCGCCGAGGTGGAGGACAGGAACACCATCCGCCCGTACCCGGCGTCGACCATGTACGCCTGGCAGGCCTTCGACATCAGGAAGCTGCCGCGCAGGTGCACCGACATCACGGTGTCCCAGTCGTTCTCGGACATCTTGAACAGCAGGTTGTCGCGCAGCACGCCCGCGTTGTTCACCAGGATGGTGGGCGGACCGAGCTCGGCAACGACCCGCTCGACCGCGGCGGCGACCTGGTCGGACTTGCTCACGTCGCAGCCGACCGCGAGAGCCTTGCCATCCGCGGCGGTGATGGCCTCGACGGTCCCGGCGCACGCTGCCTCGTCCAGGTCGAGCACGGCAACCGCGTTGCCATCGGCGGCGAGCCGCTGCGCGACGGCCGCGCCGATCCCCCGGGCTGCCCCGGTGACGATCGCTACCCGGCTCTGCTGCTCGCTCATCTGGCCGTACTCCTTCGCCTGTTCGCTCTCGCCTTTTTCGCTGGATCCCCGGCCCGTGTCCCAGTCCGTGTGCCGGCCCGTGTCCCAGTCCATGTCGCCTGGTCCGGGATGAGACTACCGACGCCTCATCACCGACAGTGCAACCCGGATGGGATGATCACCGTGTGCATGATCACAGCAGTGGTCACAACCGTCACGTCTATCACTGTCCGCTCCGCTGGGGCGACATGGACGCGCTCGGCCATGTCAACAACAGCCGGTACGTCGACTATCTCCAGGACGCCCGGGTGGATTTCCTGTTCCGGACGGCCAAGAAGCTCGGCGCCGACGCTCTGGAGACGGGCCTGCTGGTCGCCCGGCACGAGGTGCACTACCGGGCGCCGCTGGTCTTTCGCCCGGAGCCGGTCCGGATCGAGCTCTGGATCAGCGAGATCCGGGCCGCCTCGTTCACCGTCGATTACGAGATCCTCGACGAGACACCCAGGAGGCTGTACGTCGAGGCGCGGACCAAGCTGGTGCCGTTCGACTTCACCGCGAACCGGTTGCGCCGGATCTCCCCGGTGGAGCGCGAGGCCCTGTCGGAGCTGGTGGGAGCATGAGCATCTTCACCTACCCGATGCTGGTCCGCTGGTCCGACATCGACTCGTACGACCATGTGAACAATGTGCGCTACTTCGACTACCTGCAGGAGGCCCGGATCGCGTTCATGGCGCAGCTGGTCGGCTCCACGGTCGGGGACTTCTTCAGCAAGTTCCCGTGTGTACTGGCGAGCCAGTCCGTGGACTACCTGCGCCCGATCGTGCTGCGCCACCCGCCGTACCAGGTTGATGTGTGGGTCGACTCGGTCGGCACTTCGTCGTACACGCTGGGTTCCCGGATCGTCGATCGCGACGGCCCGGTTGAGCTGGTGTATGCCAGGGCCACCTCGGTTCTGGTCGGGGTCGAGGCCGTCACCCAGGCCAAACGGAACCTTGGCGCCGCCGAGCGGGATGCCCTGGTGAGACACATTTCGGCGACTTGAGAGACTGGCGCTGATGAGTGAGCCACAGAGTTTCTACGACGTCGTCGGCGGAGCTGACACGTTCCACCGGCTGGTCGCGGCGTTCTACCGCCGGGTGGCCGAGGATCCGATCCTGCGGCCGCTGTACCCCGAGCAGGACCTGGGCCCGGCCGAGATCCGGTTCCGGATGTTCCTGGAGCAGTACTGGGGTGGGCCGAAGACCTACTCCGAGCAGCGCGGGCACCCGCGGCTGCGGATGCGGCACGGCCCGTTCGCGGTCACCCCGACCGCGCGGGACCGCTGGCTCGAGTTGATGCGTGCGGCGCTGGACGAGGTCAAGCTGGAGCCGGACCGGGACCAGGAGATCTGGACCTACCTGGTGATGGCGGCGCACAGCATGGTGAATACCGACGAACCGCAGTACCCCGGCGCGATCGACGTGACCGGCAACTGAGCTCTTAGGAGAACAACGAGCATGGCCACCACCCGCACTGCCAAGGCCCACTGGGAAGGTTCGCTTCTGGAGGGCGCCGGTCAGGTCGCCCTCGAGTCGTCCGGCGTCGGCACCTACGACGTGACCTGGGCCTCCCGGTCGCAGGACGCGAACGGTAAGACCAGCCCGGAGGAACTGATCGCCGCTGCCCACTCGACCTGCTTCTCGATGGCGCTGTCGCACGCACTCGCCGGCGCCGACCACGCGCCCGAGTCGATCGACACCACCGCCGACGTGACCTTCCAGCCGGGCGAGGGCATCACCGGTATCAAGCTCTCGGTGAACGGCAAGGTGCCGGGCCTGACCGCCGACCAGTTCGCCCAGTTCGCCGAGGACGCGAAGAAGAACTGCCCGGTCTCCCAGGCCCTGACCGGCACCACCATCACCCTGGACGTCAATTTCACCGCCTGACCGCCGACCTGTGGACCCGCCCCTGGCCGCTCGGGGGGCGGGTCCACATTCGTATGCGCGTACGGTCCGCGGTGCCGCGACCAGGCCGGGCTGTCGCCGCCGTCTTTCCGAAGTCGGCAGCGCTGAAGAGGCCCTCGTTGACTCCTTGGTGCCGCGATGTGGGGGACGCAGGGGGTCGGCAAGGTCGTGCTCACGATGCTGAGGGGTGGGCGGCGCATCGGTGTGACTGGGTATCGCTGGGGGCCTGAGCCCGGCAACGCACCACACCGCCGGCAGGCGGGCGGTGGCTGGTCGCGGTCGACGGCAAGACGTTGAAATTGGCCGGCATCCTGCACCTCACCGGCGCCGCCAAATATCACCACCGCCCTTGCGACACCACGCCCAACGACCTCACCGACCGCTGCAGACCCTCAAGACCCGCTGATCA
>JAWWPC010000118.1:0-48603 GCA_033851055.1 Kribbellaceae bacterium
GGCAATCCCGACGCCACCGACGAGGAGTTGTGGGAGGCCCTGCGGATCGCCCAGGGCCGCGACTTCGTCGAGTCGATGCCTGACGGGCTGAACTCACCGATCGCGCAGGGTGGAACCAATGTGTCCGGTGGCCAGCGCCAGCGGCTTGCGATCGCCAGGGCCCTGGTCCGCAAACCCGAGATCTATCTGTTCGACGACTCGTTCTCGGCGCTCGACCTGTCCACTGACGCCCGGCTGCGGGCCGCGCTCGGTCCGGTCACGGCCGACGCCTGCGTGGTGATCGTCGCCCAGCGAGTGTCCACCATCATCGACGCCGACCAGATCGTCGTGGTCGAGGACGGCGCCATCGTCGGGCGTGGCACCCATGACGAACTACTCGAAACCTGTCCGACGTACGTCGAGATCGTCGAGTCCCAGCGATCCGCGGAGGAAGCAGCATGAGCGACAAGACGGCGGCGACCCCGGCGGTCGACGAAGCATCCGGCGACGACAAGCCGACCGGTGCGACGATCAAGCAGACCGACCGCCCGACCACCGGTCGCGGTTTCGGGCCGCCAGGCGGTATTCCTGGCGACAAGTCGATGAACTTCGGCCCCTCGGCGAAGCGGTTGCTGCGCCGGCTGCGCCCGCACCGGGTGCAGGTGTTCGGGGTTTTCCTGCTCGCGGTCGGCAGCGTGCTGCTGTCGGTGCTGGGGCCGAAGATCCTTGGCCGGGCCACCGACATCATCTTCGCCGGGGCGATCGGCAAGAGTCTGCCGGCCGGCCAGACCAAGGAGCAGGTGATCGAGGGGTTGCGGGCCGCCGGCAACAACCGGCTCGCCGACCTGATGAATGGGATCGACCTGATCCCGGGCGTCGGCATCGACTTCGATGCCCTGCGCAACGTTCTGCTGCTGGTCATCGCCCTGTATGTCGGCTCGTTCTTCCTGTCCTGGATCCAGGGCTACATCCTCAACGGCGTGGTGCAGCGGACGATCTACGAGCTCCGCTCCGAGGTCGAGGACAAGCTGAACAGGCTGCCGCTGAGCTACTTCGACGGCGCCCCGCGCGGCGAGCTGCTGAGCCGGGTCACGAACGACATCGACAACATCTCGACCAGCCTGCAGCAGACACTGAGCCAGTTGCTGACCTCGCTGCTCACTGTCGTCGGAGTGATCACGCTGATGTTCGTCGTGTCACCGTTGCTGGCAGTGATTGCCCTGGTCACCATCCCGATCTCGATGGTGCTGACCGCGGCGATCGCGAAGCGGTCGCAGAAGCGGTTCGTCGACCAGTGGCGACACACAGGTGCGCTGAACGGGCAGATCGAGGAGGCCTTCACCGGCCACGAACTGGTGAAGGTGTTCGGCCGGCAGCGCGATATCGAAGCGAGCTTCCAGCAGAAGAACGAGGAGCTCTACCAGGCCTCGTTCGGCGCCCAGTTCATCTCCGGGCTGATCATGCCCTCGATGATGTTCATCGGAAACCTGAACTACGTCGTGATCGCGGTGATCGGCGGTCTGCGGGTCGCGTCCGGCACCATGTCACTGGGTGACGTGCAGGCCTTCATCCAGTACTCGCGGCAGTTCACCCAGCCGCTCACCCAGGTCGCGTCGATGGCGAACCTGCTGCAGTCCGGCGTCGCCTCGTCCGAGCGGGTGTTCGAGGTCCTGGACGCGGTCGAGCAGGTCCCGGACCACGCCGCCCCGGCAGCATTGCAGGACTCGCACGGACGGGTCGAGTTCGAGCACGTGTCGTTCTCGTACGACCCGGAGAAGCCGCTGGTCACCGACCTGAGCCTGGTCGCGGAACCAGGGCAGACGGTGGCGATCGTCGGCCCGACCGGTGCCGGCAAGACGACCCTGGTCAACCTGGTGATGCGGTTCTACGAGCTGGACGGCGGTCGGATCACGCTGGACGGGGTAAACATCACCGAGCTGACCCGGCGCGACCTGCGGTCCCGGATCGGGATGGTGCTGCAGGACACCTGGCTGTTCGGCGGCACGATCCGCGACAACATCGCCTACGGCAACTTGGACGCGACCGAAGAGGACATCCTCGCCGCGGCCAAGGCGACGTACGTGGATCGCTTCGTGCACAGCCTGCCGGACGGTTACGACACGGTGATCGATGAGGAAGGCAACAACGTCAGCGCGGGGGAGAAGCAGCTGCTGACCATCGCCCGGGCGTTCCTGGCCGATCCGCAGCTGCTGATCCTGGACGAGGCGACGAGCTCGGTCGACACCCGCACCGAGGTGCTGGTGCAGCGCGCGATGGCCGCGTTGCGGACGGACCGGACCAGCTTCGTGATCGCGCACCGGTTGTCCACCATCCGCGACGCCGACCTGATCCTGGTGATGGAGAACGGCTCGATCGTCGAGCAGGGCAACCACCACGAACTGCTCGCTGTGGACGGCGCCTACTCGCGTCTCTACAACGCCCAGTTCAGCGGTGCGCTGACCGACATCGATGAGGAAGCCGAGGTCGCGGCCCCGGCCTGACCAGCTCAGATCCGTATCGCGAAATTGATGTAATACATGAATTTCGCGATACGGATCCGGAGGTGTGCCGGCTAGCCGCGGGCGAGGCGCCGGATGGCGAGTTCGGCGAGCAGGGCGGCTCCGCCGGGGAGGACCGAGTCGTCAAAGTCGGCGAGGGGGGAGTGGTTGTCGGCGGCGGTGTGCCAGTCGGCCGCACCGCAAGCGCTCAGGTTGAGGTAGGCGCCGGGCACCTCGTTGAGAACGTAGGACATGTCCTCGGCACCGCACTCGGCGTGCGCCCGCTCACGGAACCTCTCGGGTCCGAACAGGTCGACGATGGCCTGCCGGGCGAACAGGTACTCCGCCTCGTCGTTGACCGTGACGGGGTAGCCGATCCGATAGTGGGCCTCAGCCGTTAGCCCGTGGGCGGCGGCCATGTTCTCGATCAGCCGGACGCTGGAGTCCGCCACCTTGGCCCGGGTCTCCGCCGAGAAGGTTCGGACGGTCGCCTCGAAGACGACGTCGTCCGGGATGATGTTCTCCTTGGTGCCACCGGCGATCCGCCCCACCGTCAGCACCACCGGGTCGAAGACGTCGAACTGCCGGGTCACCATCGTCTGCAGTGCCCCGACGATCTCGCAGGCGACCGGGATCGGATCCTTCCCGTTGTGCGGCTCCGAGCCGTGAGCACCAGCGCCGACCACGCGCACGTTGAGCTGGTCGGCTGCCGCCATCAGCGGCCCGGGCCTGCTGCTCCACACGCCGAGCGGATCGCCGGCCGACTGGACATGCAGGCAGTACGCCGAGTCGACGCGTCGGCCGGATGCCTCCAGGACGCCCTCGCGGATCATGATCGGGGCCCCGCCGGTGGTCTCCTCACCAGGCTGGAACATGAACACGACGTCACCCGCGAGCCCGCCCCGCAGTTCGTGCAGGATCTTCACCGCACCGACCAGGCCGGCGACGTGCAGATCGTGGCCGCAGGCATGCATCAGACCGGGATGGGTGGACGCGAACGGTACGTCCACCCGCTCCGTCACCGGCAACGCATCCATGTCGCCCCGCAGCAGCACGACCGGACCCGGGCCCTTGCCACCGCGCAGTACGGCGGTGACGGAGGACAGCTCCTTGCCGAGAGTGATCTCGAGGTCGAGCCCGTCGAGCGCCTCGAGGATCAGCTGCTGGGTTTTGGGTAGCTGCAGGTCGTACTCCGGCACCTGGTGCAAGGTGCGACGCAGCGCGATGACCTCGTCGCGGTAGCGCTCGGCGAGTTCAAGGGTAGTTGTCACGCATTTCCTTCCAGTTCGGCGAGCAGGGCCATCTGCTGGAACATCCGGGCGGTGTCGATCGCGTTCGGCGTCCCGGCGCGCGGATCGGCGCCGGCCGCGAGCAACGCGCGGACCACCTCGGTTTCGCCCTTGAAGACGGCACCGGCGATCGGGGTCTGACCTCTGTCGTTGCCTGTGTTCACGTCGGCGCCACGGTCGGCGAGCAGCTTGACCGTGCTCGGCTGACCGTTGTACGCGGCAAGCATCACCAAGGTGTTGCCTGAGGGATCGGTCAGATTGATCGGCACGCCACCGTCGAGGTACGCGGCCAGCCTCTCGTCGTCGCCGGCGCGGGCCAGGTCGAAAACGAAGTGTGCGAGTTCGGTCAGTTTGTCGTCATCGCTCATGTCGTCACTCATGTCGGTGCTCCCTTCGCGCCTAGTTGTAGTGCGGCCATCACCCGTTGCGCGCTGCCGCGGAGTTCGAGCAGCTCCACCAGGTCCAGCCACCGCTGCGGATCCTTCACCTCGGTCGGCAGGGTGGCGTCGAACTCGCCGACCGGCGCATCTGTGGCCACCGCAACCACCTTCGGTGCCACGTCGAGGTAGTCGCTCGCCTCCAGGATCTTCCGCTTCACCGCCGCCGACATCGGCGTACCGGGGTCGGCCGCCGCCTTGCGGATCGCGTCCAGATCCCCGTACGCCGTGATCAGGGAGGCCGCGGTCTTGTCGCCCACGCCCTTCACCCCGGGCAGTCCGTCGGAGGCGTCGCCGCGCAGGGTCGCGTAGTCGGCGTACCGGCTGGCGGGGATGTCGTACTTGGCGAGCAATGCCGCCTCGTCGAGTACATCGGCCCGGCCGACCCCGCGAGCCGCGGTGTAGATGATGCGGATGTCGCGCGAGTCGTCGATCAGCTGGAACAGGTCGCGGTCCCCGGTGACCACGTCGACCGGCATCTCGGCGCGGTGCGACAGGGTGCCGATCACGTCGTCCGCCTCGTGGTCCGGGGCCCCGACGATCGCGATGCCGAGCGCGTCCAGGCAGGCACGGATGTACGGCACCTGGACCTCCAGCCGGTCTGGCACGTCCTCGATCTGGTCGCCGCCGGAAGTGACGAACTCGACCCGCTGTGCCTTGTACGACGGGATCAGCGCGACCCGCCAGGATGGTCGCCAGTTGTCGTCCCAGCAGGCCACTAGATGGGTCGGCCGGTGGTTCTCGGCCAGCCGGGCGATGAAGTCGAGCAAGCCGCGGATGGCGTTCGTCGGCGTACCGTCGGCGGCCTTCATCGTGTCGGGCACACCGAAGAACGCCCGGAAGTACAGCGACGCGGTGTCCAGCAACATCAGCCGGTGCTGAGAAGGAGACGAGGTGTCAGGCATGGACAGATGCTTTCATGCCGAGGCAGCGCGGCAGTAGGGTCTCCAGCGTGGAGGACCTGGATCGCAAGATCGTGGCGCTGCTCGCCTCTGACGGCAGGATGAGCTTCACCGACCTCGGTAAGGCGACCGGACTGTCCACCTCGGCGGTGCACCAGCGGGTGAGGCGGCTGGAGCAGCGCGGCATCATCCAAGGGTACGCGGCAACGATCGACCACACCGCGCTGGACCTGCCGCTCACCGCGCTGATCTCGATCCGCCCGATCGACCCGTCGCAACCGGACGACTCGCCCGAGCGGCTGCGCGAGATCCGCGAGATCGAGTCCTGCTACTCGGTCGCCGGTGACTCCAGCTACGTGCTGATCGTGCGAGTGGCGTCGCCGTCGGCGCTGGAGGACCTGCTGGCCGTCATCCGGGGCCGCGCCAACGTCTCCACCACCACCACGATCGTCCTCAGCACGCCCTACGAACGGCGCCCGCCGGCGCTCTGAGGAAGAATTATTCGAGACTGATCGGTCTGATTCGTGCTACCTTGCTCCGCATGGCGCGCAGCAAGGAGTTCGATCCCGACGTCGCGTTGGCGCGAGCGATGGAGTTGTTCTGGCGTCAGGGGTACGAGGCCACCTCGATCGCCGACCTGGTGACCCGCCTGGGGATCGCCAAGGCGAGCCTCTACACCACCTTCGGCAGCAAGCACGACCTGTACCTGGCCGCACTGGATCGGTACATCAGCAACCCCGATCCCGATCCTGTCGAGGTGCTCGCCGGCCCGGGACCGGTGTTGCCGGCGATCCAGACACTGCTGGACATCTACGCCGCTCCGGGCCCTGCTGAGCGGCCGGTCGGCTGCCTGCTCGTGGCCGCCGCGGTGGAGTGCCCAGCGGACGACCTGGCGATCCGGGGCCGACTGGAGCGTAGTTGGAGCATCAGTGAGGTGACTCTGACCTCGGCGTTGTTGCGGGCCCGCGCCCAGGGCGAGATCCGGGCTGATGCCGAGCCCGCTGCGCTGGCCAGATTCCTGCTGGTGCTGATGCAGGGCATCCAGGTGATCAAGAGTTCTCGCGAGGGCCTGCATCGCGCCCGTGACGCCGCCAGGCACGCGCTCGACGTAGCGCGCTGAATCAGTTCGACGACATCCTGAAAGGGATCGCTGTGCCCAAATTAAAGACCGATCGGTCCAATAAGGCGCGGATCCCGCGCGCCGTGTACGTGATCAGCGGCACCGTCTTCGTGCTCGGTACCAGCGAATTCGGCATCGCCGGGCTACTGCCGGAGATCTCCACCGAGCTGTCTGTCTCGTTGCCTCGCGCCGGGCTGCTCATCTCCGTGTACGCGATTGCGATGGTGATCGGTGCGCCGGTGCTGACGGTGCTCACGCTGCGGATGCCACGCCGGGCGACACTGCTCGCTGCGCTGGCACTGTTCGTGGCGGGTCAGGTGCTGGGCGCACTGGCCGCCGACTACAGCGTGCTGCTCGTTGCGCGGGTTGTCACACGCCGGTCAGTCTCCGGGTCGAGCTGGAGGCATTCACCAGTGGTCGACTTTGGCTGACGCTGGGAATCGTCGCGGTGTTCCAGACGGCCGTGATCGGCTGCTTCAGCTACTTGGCGCCACTGATCAGTGAGGTGGCTGGACTGCCGACCGGATGGGTGCCCGCGGCACTCGCTCTGTTCGGGATCGGCAGCCTGATCGGAGTACAGCTCGGTGGTCGGCTTTCCGATGCCCATCCAGGGGGCACGTTGTACTTCGGGCTGAGCGCTATCGCCGTTGCATTGCTGGCGATTTTCGCCGGCGGCTCGCTCGCTCCTGTCGCTCTGGTCGCAACGCTGGTGCTCGGGGTTGCCGCGTTCGCCGGGGCTGCCGCGCTGAACGCCCGGGTGTTCACCTTGGGGATCGCGGCGCCGCGACTCGTGGGTGCCGTCAGCGCCTCCGCGTTCAACGTGGGCGCCACGCTCGGGCCGTGGCTGGGCGGTCTTACGATCAGCGCTGGTCTGGGGTTCCGCTCACCGTCGGCCGTGGGCCTCGCCCTGATCGCCGTTGCAACAGTCCTCAGCCTGCTCTCCAGGGCGTTGGATCATCGAACGGCGAGCGCTGAGCAGCCCGTTGCAGCAGACGCGCAGGGTGCGGACACCTTCGGTTAGGTCGGCAGCAAGGACAGGCAGGGAGTTAGGCCTGGTTCGGCACGTGGCGCTGGTATTCGTCGCCGGTGTCGAAGAAGGCGTCGAGGTACTCGTCCGGCGGCAGATCGCTACTACGGATCAGGGAGAACACCTCAGTCCCGGAGAGGATGTCCTCGGTCTCAGCGCCCAGGTAGTAGCACTGGGCCAGCCCCAGGTAGGCGACATCCAGGATGTCGACGTATTCGGCTGCCTCCTGCTCGGCCAGTTCGATGGCTTCCTCGAAGCCGTTGGCCCGCCAGAGCGTGACGCGCTCTTCGTAGGGCGCGCCGTCCTCAGAGCCGCCCTCGCCGAGCATGTGGAAGACACACCTGACGCTGTACCAGCCTTTGAGCGCCTCGGCCGACATCGGCCCACCCCGTCCCCCGCTAGTGCCGCTTCACCTGTGGAACGACACTAGCGGGAAACTGCAGGCCACTAGCTGATCTGGATGAGTTTTTGCGACTCGGCCGCAGCGCGGGAGGCAGCGGCGCGCTTCTCGGCCTCGGCGAGGGAGTTGCCGGCGTGCTGCTTCCACCAGTTCTGCCCCTCGGCGGGCAGGGTGTGGATCGGGTCGTAGTACTCGTAGGTTCGGTTCAGCACCTCCGGGTCCTGCTGCTCGATCCCGGTCCGGTAGTTCTTCTTCCAGTAGGAGATGCCGCGCACCTCGTCGTACTCGCTGAGCTGGTGCACCCAGCGCTTCCCGACGTACGGGACGTCGCAGACGATGCGTGGGGTCGCGAAGCCCGGCAGATAGCCGAGGATGCCGTGCTGTAGCTGCTGCGCGTTCTTCACGGACACCCGCCAGTGTTCGGAGAACGGGATCATGTCGCACATGTAGAAGTAGTACGGCGTGATGGTGGCGCCATCAAGGAGCGCGAAGCAGAGATCCAGCAGTTGCGGCACCGAGTCGTTCACACCGCGCATCAGCACGCCCTGATTGCGCACGTCCCGCAGGCCGGCCTCGAACATCGCCTTGGTCGCCTCTGCCACCAGCGGCGTCACCGACTGGGCCGCGTTCACGTGGGTGTGCATCGCGACCATCACGCCACGCTGACGAGCGACCCGGGCCACTCTTTCGACGCCGGCCCGTACGTCGTCCGACAACCAGTGCTGGGGCAACCCCATCAGGGCCTTGGTGGCCAGCCGGATGTCGCGGATGTTCTCGATCTCCAGCAGGCTGGTGAGGAACGACTCGAGCCGGGGCCAGGGCATGTTCGCCACGTCGCCACCGGAGACCACCACGTCTCGCACCCCCGGCGTACGACGGAGGTAGTCGAGCATGTCGTCCAGGCGCTGCTGCGGCTTGATGGTGAACTTGAGCTTGTCGATCACCGGCGTCGAGTTGCCGACCAGGTCCATCCGGGTGCAGTGCCCGCAATACTGCGGGCAGGTCGGCAGGATCTCCGCCAGCACCTTCGTCGGGTAGCGGTGGGTCAACCCCTCCGTGGCCCACATCTCGTGCTCGTGCAGCGAGTCACGGGTCGAGTGCGGGTGCGACGGCCAATCCACCCGGCGGTCGCTGAAGACCGGCAGCATGTACCGCCGGACCGGATCGGCGTAGAACGCTTCGGTGTAGTCGTCGGCGCCCTGCGGAACGATCGTGTTCAGCATCTGCGGGGGCAGCAGCATCGACATGGTTGCGCGCTCGGCCTGGTCGCGCTCCAGGTCGTCGTACACCCGGTCGTCGAGCAGGTAGCCCATCGCGTCGCGGAGTTGCTTGAGGTTCTTCACGCAGTGCGCGCGCTGCCACTGCACGGACCGCCACTCCTCGGCGGTGACGTCCTTCCAGCCGGGCAGTCGGGTCCAGTCGGGCTCGACAAGCTCGGCCCGGCGGTAGGCATACGGCTGCCCAGCGAGTTCGGCAGCCGCAAGCTCCGGGCTGATCAGATCGGTCACGAGTCCTCCTGGGGCTCTCGGCTGCTGTTCGGCTGCTGTACTGCGACGTCGGTGTACTGCGAGGATAGCGATAGAACTTATGTTAGATCCATTAGAAGTCCGCAAGATATCCTGCGTGTTGCGTCCTCGGTGGTACTTTGCACGGCGCATCCGTACTCTCGCCACATTTGCCAGCGAAGGAGGCCTCGTGCCGACCAGCCCCGGTTCGCCCGTCGGACTGCACCGTGTGATCGAGCTCGCCGGCGTCTTGCCGCAAGCGGCGCAGCGCCTCGACGCGAGTCCCGGGCTATGGCCCGACGAGGTGCGGATCTCGATCGAGCGGCTCAACCTCGACGCGGCGTCGTACCGGCAGTTGGCGGAGGCGCACGGGGGAGACGGTGACGCTGTGCGAGCAGCCGTCTTGGAGATCATCGGCGAGCGCGGCAAGATGCAGAACCCGGTCACCGGCTCCGGCGGCATGCTGGTCGGCGTCGTCGACGAGGTCGGGCCCGAGTCGCCGCTGGGAGTCGAGCCGGGGGACCGGGTCGCCACGCTCGTCTCGCTCACTCTCACCCCGCTGCAGATCACCGACGGGCTGAGTCGCTGGGACGGACACGGCGAGCAGGTTCCGGCCGAGGGGCACGCGATCCTGTTCGGCCGGTCGATCGTCGCGAAGCTGCCCGACGATCTGGCTCCCGAGTTGTCGCTGGCCGTGATGGACGTATGTGGCGCACCTGCCCTGACCGCGCGGATAGTCCGCCAGTATGTCGACAAAGACATAAAGCCTGTCGTGTCAGTAATTGGCGGCGCAGGGAAGAGTGGCTCGCTGTCGCTGGCTGCTGCTCGCCGCGCCGGCGCCGGCCGAACCATCGGCATCGTGCCGGTCTCGCACGAGGCCGACAAGCTGAACGCCGCCGGCCTTGCCGACCTGGTGGCGCTCGCGGACGCGCGCGATCCGGTTGCCCTGGCGGCCGCGGTCGAGCAGGCCGGGGGACCGGCAGACGTCACCGTCGTGTGTGTCGATGTACCGGGCTGCGAGCACGGGGCGGTGCTGTCCACGGCATCCGGCGGCACGGTCATCTTCTTCTCGATGGCGACGTCATTCTCCGCCGCAGCGCTCGGGGCTGAAGGCCTTGCCGCAGACGTGACGATGCTGGTCGGCAACGGCTATGTGCCGGGCCACGCGGACTATGCGTTGGAGTTGCTGCGTTCTGAGCCGGGTGTCCGGGGGCTGTTCGAGGGCAAACTCGCCTCGAAGGGGGAGGATTAGCCCCGTGCGCACACTTCTGAAGAACGGCGTTGTCTACTCACCCGCCGACCCGCACGCGACCGCGATCGCCTTCGATGACGGCGTGGTGACCTGGCTCGGCGACGACACCGGCGCGGCGTCCTACGCGAACGGCGCCGACGAGGTAGTCGACCTACGCGGCCACCTGGTCACTCCCGCCTTCGTCGATGCGCACGTGCACACGGCCCAGACCGGTGCGCTGCTGACCGGACTGGACCTGACCGGCTCCGCCAATCTGACCGAGTGCCTGGACCGGCTGGCCACCTTCGCCCGGAATCGCCCCACCGACGAGGTCGTGGTCGGCCAGGGCTGGGACGAAACCCTTTGGCCGGAAGGCAGGCCGCCGACTGCCGCCGAGCTGGATCGTGCCGCGGTCGGCCGCCGGGTCTACCTGTCCCGCGTCGACGGCCACTCCGGCATCGTCTCGTCGTCACTGGCTGCCGTGATCGACGGCTTACCAGCCCAGCCTGGCTACGGTGAGAACGGCCGGGTGGAGCGGGATGCCCACCACGTCGTACGCGATGCGCTTGGCGAACTGGTCGGGGCAGATCAGCGGTTGGCGGACGCCCGGGCGGCGATCTCGGCCATGGCGCAGCGTGGTATCGGCGCCTTCCACGAGATGGCCGCACCGCACATCGGACCCCTGTGGGAGCTCCCCCTGGTTCGCCAGGCCGCGGCGGAACTCGGCCTCGCCGCGACCTTGTATTGGGGCGACCTGGACTCCTTCGACCGCATCGCCGAGTTCGGTCTCGCCGGTCTCGCGGGCGACCTGAACGCCGATGGAGCGATCGGCTCCCGTACCGCCGCCCTCCGTTCCCCGTACGCCGACCTGCCGGATCACCGCGGGCACGCGTACCTGACGGCAGAGCAGATCGCCGAACACGTGGTCGGCTGCACCGAGCATGGTGTGCAGGCCGGCTTCCACTGCATCGGCGATGCCGCGCTCGACAACATCGCACGCGGGTTCGAGCTGGCAGCCGAGAAGATCGGAGCGCCGGCCCTGGTCGCCGCCAGGCACCGGCTGGAACACGTCGAGATGGTCGACGAGGCCGCTATCGCCACCTTGGCGCGTTGCGGTGTGGTGGCGAGCGTTCAGCCGATGTTCGACCGGCTGTGGGGCGGCCCCGACGGCATGTACGCCGAGCGAGTGGGCGAGCGGCAGGCCGGGATGAACCCCTTCGGCGCATTGTCAAGGGCAGGCGTGGTGCTGGCCTTCGGGTCAGACTCGCCCGTCACCGAGCTCGGCGGTTGGGAGGCGGTCCGCGCAGCCGCGTTCCACCACACTGCGGAGCAACGGATCACCGTGCGGGCAGCCTTCGCGGCACACACCAGCGGCGGTTGGCGGGCGGCCGGGATCGACGATGCCGGTGTACTCGCGCCAGGTGCCACGGCGACGTACGCGATCTGGGAGAGCGACGCCGACCTGGTGGTGCCGACGCCGGACCAGCGGGTGGTCGCGTGGTCAACCGATCCGCAGGCCGGCGTGCCGGTACTACCCGACCTGAGCGACGCGGCCCCGGTGCCGGTCTGCCTGCGGACCGTGGTTGGCGGCCGCATCGTGTACGACGACCAAGGATGGTCCCAGTGACTCGTGCGGTAAGGAAGCTCGACCTGGACCCGGTAACCGTCCGGAAGGCGCGGAGCCTGGCGCGTAAGGCCGGCCGGCCGATCGTGAACCTGGCAAAGCAGCACACCACGGTGTCAGTAGAGCGGGCCGTACTCCGCCTGGCCGGCCTTACCGGTGCCGACGGCGACGGCATCCCGTGGGTGAACCGGCTAGCCGACACCGTGCGGGCCGACGTCGGGCTGGAGCACGGCCTCGCGCTGCCGGTGTGGGATGCGCTGGTGCGAGGTGAGGCCGAGGACCTGTCGGTGCTGGCGCAGAAGGCGGCGACCGGCTCGGTGACGTTCCGCCTGCCGGAGGGGCGCGACGGCGTACGGGCCCGCGCTGCTTCCCGGAAGGCCGCGGCAGCAGGGTTGCGGAAGGTGGACGCCCGGCGGCGTGAGCGCGATCGGCTGATCAAGCGGCACGGGGATCCCGAGCAGCGGCCGTGGATCTACTTGATCGTTGCCACTGGCAACATCTACGAGGACATCCCGCAGGCGCAGGCCGCCGCGCGGGCGGGCGCCGACATCATCGCGGTGATCCGCTCGACCGGCCAGTCGCTGCTCGACTATGTGCCCGAGGGCGCGACCCGCGAAGGCTTCGCCGGAACGTATGCGACGCAGGAGAACTTCCGCCTGATGCGCGCGGCGCTGGACGAATCGTCACGGGAAATGGGGCGGTACATCCGGCTGACGAACTACGCGTCCGGCCTCTGTATGCCGGAGATCGCGACGCTGGCGGGGCTGCAGCGGCTGGACATGATGCTGAACGATTCGATGTACGGGATCCTGTTCCGCGACATCAACCCGATCCGCACCTTCGTGGACCAGCGGTTCAGCCGGCAGATCCACGCCCGGGCCGGGATCATCATCAACACCGGCGAGGACAACTACCTGACCACCGCCGACGCCATCGACGCCGCGCACACGGTGACGGTGTCGCAGTTGCTGAACGAGTACTTCGCCAAGGAGGCCGGGCTCGAGGACTGGCAACTGGGGCTCGGCCACGCCTTCGAGATCACCCCGGAGATCCCGGATTCGTTCAGGCTCGAGCTGGCACACGCGATGCTGGCCCGGCAACTGTTCCCGGACGCCCCACTGAAGTGGATGCCGCCGACCCGGCACATGACCGGTGATGTGTTCCGCGGCTACCTGCTGGACGGGTTCTTCAACCTGGCCGGCGCGATGACGGGTCAGGGCATCCTGCTGGTCGGCATGATGACTGAGGCCGTCGTGACGCCGTGGATCTCCGACCGCGACCTGGCGTTGCAGAACGTCCGCTACGTATTAGGGGCCGCAGGCAAGCTTCACGAGGACTTCTGGCCGTCGTCCAACGGCTTCATCGCGCAACGCGCCCGCCAGGTCCTGGCCGAGTCGGTGGACCTGCTGGAGCGGATCGTCGACGACGGCCTGCTGAACGCCATCGGTGACGGCACCTTCGGCCTGATGAAGCGCCCGCAAGACGCCGGCCGCGGCCTCGACGGCGTAGCCAAGCGCTCACCGGCGTACTACAACCCCGCCAACGACCTCCTCGAAGAAGGTGCGTCGGAAAGACCTGGGGCTATTGCGCAACCTCTTTCGGACGTAAGGAAGGGGACGACGCGGTGAGCATCGTCAGGCCGTATGGGGACTCCACGGGGGACGGGATGGTGCAGTTGTCGTTCACGTTGCCGGTGCCGCACGACAAGCGGGCCGAGGGCGCGGCGGTGCAACTGGCCAACAAGATGGGTATGGAGCCGGCGCTCGTCGTCCACGCCAAGGCGATGGGGCCGGACTTCACCTTCTTCGTCGTCTATGGACCGGTGAAGCATCTGGTCGACACGAGCAAGGTGGAGGTGATCGAGCGTGACTACCCGCTGCTTTCACCGAAGGAGGCGAACCTTGCCATCCGCAACGGTCTCCGCCGCCGGCTGACGGTGGTCGGTGCCTGCATCGGAACCGACGCGCACACCGTCGGCATCGACGCGATCATGAACATCAAGGGCTTCGCGGGCGAGAAAGGCCTTGAGTACTACCGGGAGCTGAAGGTGGTCAACCTCGGCGCCCAGGTCGCCGTACCGGAGTTGGTACGCCGGGCGAAGGCGGAGAAGGCGGACGCGATCCTGGTGTCGCAGGTGGTCACCCAGCGGGAGGCGCACGTGCTGAATACCAAGGAGATGTCCGCTGCTTTCCGGGAGGCATACCCGGAGGACTCCCGGCCGGTACTCGTTGCCGGAGGCCCCCGTTTCACGGAGCGGATGGCGGCCGACCTCGGGGTGGATCGGGTGTTCGGTCGTGGCACCACTCCGGGCGAGGTGGCGAGCTTTTTGGTCGATGCGCTGGTGACCCGTCGGAAGCAGACGCCGAGCAGGAGATCTGCATGACCAGAGCAACGATCGGTCTGACTGTCACCCATCGGCGCTACGTGCCCTACAGCCATGCGCACTATGCCGGGAACCTGGTCGACGGGGCGTATGTGCTCGGCCTGTTCGGTGACGTCGCCACCGAGGTGTGTATCCAGAGCGACGGTGACGAGGGCCTGTTCGCGTCGTACTCGGACGTACAGTTCCTGCAGCCGTTGCGGGCCGGCGACGTTGTGGAGGTGAGAGCAACGATCTCCCGGGTGGGAAAGCGCAGCAGAGAGATCGAGTTCGTCGCTACGGTGGTCTGCCGCGGGCGCGCCGACCGATCCGGATCAGCGGCCGAGGTACTTGCCGAACCGCTCGAGATCACCCGGGCCATCGGCACGGTCGTCGTACCCGGTTCGTAGGGAAAGTTGCCCAGGGTAGTGATCACCTTTCCACTGTCGAGACCCGCTGAAACGTGACACCGGTCACTAATGCTCGTTCAAACCGGATTACTGCAGGCGAAAGTATGACAACCAGCTAGAAGGATGCTGCGGAAGGTTGACACCGCCGCCTCGAACCAGCATCGTTTTCGAAGTCGCCAAGAACCCGTCTCTCCAACGGATAAGAAGTTCGACCATCAGATGATCCCGCGACGCTGACCAGGTCAGTGCCAGGCTTGAGTCGACGGGGGCTGAGATCGCTGATGGTTAGCCCCACCCCGGGGCAGAGGTGGAAGAGGCTCGGCGCCCAGTAGACAACGGCCGGACGGCTCGCAACCAGCGAGTCGGCGGTCGGTCCGAAGGAGCACTGGGCCTCTTTCCTTTCCCGCGCGCCGCCCGCGCTATGCGGCTGCGGTGTCGGTTCGAGTACACGTGCGTGCTACTGACCGGATACTTCTGTGTCGGTCGCTCGTTGTACGGTCATGCGGCCGGCGAACGCCGGGCGGTGACCCGAGGGGGTTCTTGAGTGGAACGGCTGAGCGCGGCGCGGCGCATCCTGCCCAGGCTGCTGGTGGCGATTGCCGCCGGCGCCGTCCTCGGCCTGGCCTTCGAGCCCCACGACCATCCATGGCTGGCGCTGGTAGCAGTTCCGGTCCTGCTGGCCGCTCTGAACGGCGCGACGGTCAAGGGCGGGATTCTGATCGGGGCGGGCTTCGGGATCGCGTACTACGCCGTCCTGGTGCCGTGGTTGAGCGTGATCGGCGGCGACGCGGCCGTTGCCCTAGCCGTTCTCGAGGGCCTCTTCTACGGCGTCTTCGGCGCGCTGGCCAGCCAGACCCTCAAGCATCGCCTCTGGATGCTCTGGGTGCCGTGCCTGTGGGTCGCGACCGAGTATGCGACGGCCTCGGTGCCGTTCGGCGGGTTCCCCTGGGGCCGGCTGGCGTGGGCCTTCGCGGACTCCCCACTGGGCAAGCTCGCCTCCCTCGTCGGCATCCCAGGTCTCAGCTTCGTGATCGCGTTCCTCGGCGTACTGATCTATGCAGTGCTCCGCAGCAGAAGCGCTCTCAGTACCCGGGGGATCGCCCTGGTCGCCGGCGTGGCGATCGTCGGCCTCAGTGCCGTGATCCCGCTGTCGACCGACGGCAACGGCAAGACCGTGACCGCCGCGATCGTGCAGGGCAACGTGCCGGGCAAGGGCCTGGAGTTTCTCGGCCGCGCGCGCACGGTGACCCGCAACCACCTGGCCGAGACACTCAAGCTGCAAAAGGAGATCGCCGCCGGCACTGTCGCCAAGCCCGACGTGGTGATCTGGCCGGAGAACTCGACCGACATCGACCCGTTCGAGGACTACGAGACCCGGGCCGACATCGAAGCGGCGGTGAAGGCGGTCGATGTCCCGATCCTGGTCGGTGCGGTGCTGGATGGCCCCGGCCCGAACGACCGCCAGACCGCGGGCGTCGTCTGGGATCCGGTCAGCGGCCCGGGCCAAAGATACGCAAAGCGCCACCCCGTGCCGTTCGGTGAGTACATCCCGTTCCGCGACCAGTTGCTGCCTTACATCAAGCGGCTGGAGATGATCGGCCGGCAGACGATTCCGGGCAAGGTGCCGGGCGTGATGCCGATCAGGGGCGTCACCTATGGCGACCTGATCTGTTTCGAGCTCGCGTACGACGGCGTGGTGTCGGACGTGATCAAGGGTGGAGCGCAGGTCCTTGTCGTCCAGACCAACAACGCCACGTACGGCGACACCGGCCAGCCGGAGCAGCAGTTCGCGATCACCCGGATGCGAGCGATCGAGACTGGCCGGACCGTGCTGGTCGCCTCCACCAGCGGCATCTCTGGCGTGATCCGGCCGGACGGATCGGTCGAGCACAAGTCCGGTCAGTTCGTCCCGGACGTGTACGTCGCCTCGGTGCCGGTCCGCGATGGCCATACGCTGGCAATCACACTCGGCGGCTGGCCGGAGTGGATCTTGACCGGACTGGGGATCATTGGGGCAGTGCTGGCCTTGCTGGCAAGGCGTAAGCGCCCCTCGGCTCCGCCGGCGTCCGCTCCCGGGCCCGACCGGGAAAAAGTGCCAGCGTAGCCACTGTCCTGCAGCATGGGCCCGGAGCTAGGAGAGCAACGAGCGTGAGTACGCCTGACGGATTCGCCGACCTCGGTCGGATCCTCGTCATCATCCCGACGTACAACGAGGCCGAGAACATCGAGCCGATCGTGGCCCGCGTTCGCAGCTCCGTTCCTGAGGCCCACGTGTTGGTCGCGGACGACAACTCCCCGGACGGCACCGGCGACCTGGTGGACAAGCTGGTCGTCAACGACGACCACGTGCACGTATTGCATCGCAAGGGCAAAGAGGGGCTCGGCGCCGCCTATATCGCCGGGTTCCATTGGGGCCTCGACAACGGGTACGGCGTACTGGTCGAGCACGACGCGGATGGTTCGCACCAGCCCGAACAGTTGCACCGGCTGCTCGAGGCGTTGCGGGACGCGGACCTCGTGCTCGGCTCTCGCTACGTCAAGGGCGGCGAGGTGCAGAACTGGCCCAAGTCCCGGGAGATCCTGAGCCGCGGCGGCAACATCTACACCCGGCTCGCGCTCGGCGTACCGCTGCAGGACGCGACCGGAGGCTACCGCGCCTTCCGGCGGGAGACGCTGGTGGGCATCGGCCTTGAGCAGGTTGCTTCCGCCGGATACTGCTTCCAGGTCGACTTGGCCTGGCGCGCGCTCAAGTCCGGGTTCCGGGTCGTCGAGGTGCCGATCACCTTCGTCGAGCGGGAGCGCGGTCAATCGAAGATGTCGCAGTCGATCGTGATCGAGGCGATGCTGCGGGTCGGTCGCTGGGGCCTGGCCTACCGGGCCAAGCAGATCCGCGACCTGTTCACCGGAAAGGGGCGCTGACAGCCATGCCGTGGTTCATTGCCGTCGCCCTGCTGGTCGTCCCGATCATCGAGATCTACGTGATCATCCAGGTCGGGCAGGTGATCGGTGGCTGGCCCACAGTCGGGCTGCTGCTGGTGGAGAGCGCCCTCGGGGCCTGGCTGGTCAAGCACGAGGGGAAGAGGGCCTGGGTAGCGCTCCGCACGTCGCTGCAGACCGGCCGGATGCCCGGAAAGGAGCTGGGCGACGCTGCACTGGTCCTCATTGGCGGCACGTTGCTGCTGACCCCGGGATTCGTCACCGACGTGTTCGGCTTCTTCTTCATCCTGCCGTTCACCCGGCCGCTGGCTCGCAAAGCGCTGGCAGGCATTATCGGGCGCCGGCTCGTCGCCCAGTTGGGCGGCAACCCCATCACCGGATTCATGCCGGGTGGCTACCGGCCGCCTACCCCGAACGAGAAGGCAGCTGGTCCGAAGAAGCCACGTAGGTCGGAGAACGACGTCGTCCAGGGTGAGGTCGTCGACCCCCCGGACGAGAAGAACGGCACGCCCCGGTCCCCGGACAAACCCCAGTCCCCGGACAAGCCCTAATCCCGGACCAGCCCTAGTCCGAAAATGTCCGTCCAGGAACGCCCTGGTCCCGGAAACGCCGAACGGGCCGTCACCGCAGGTGCGGTGACGGCCCGTTCGGACTTGGTCTCGGTGAGGCCGAGATCGATCAGGCGCTGCGCTTGCCGGTCGACCGGGTGCGGTGCAGGTGCGCCGGCCCGATCTCGCCGGACCGGAGCAGCTGGACCCGCTCGGCGAGCAGGTCCTCCAGTTCGGAGATGCTGCGGCGCTCGCGAAGCATGTCCCAGTGGGTCCGGGCGGGCTTCTCCTGCTTCGGTTCCGGCTTCTCGCCGGTCGAGCGGGCCGCCTCGCTGCCGCAGTGGGGGCACTCCCAGACCGCCGGCACCTCGGCGTCGTGCGCCATCGTGACCTCGACCACGTGGCCACGAGGGCAGTCGTAAGTAATCATCTGCCGCGGCGCGAACTCCACGCCACGGTCATCCTCGAAGCTGACCCCACCCAGCCCCGAACCACGCAGTACGCGATTAGACATGTCAAACCTCCGAGATTCGTCTTCCGTGCCAACGGTCGGCCGACCCGGATGATTCCCATTTTGGCATGCCCCCGACCGTAGTACCCACCCGACAGTACCGCGATCACCCACTGTCAGCGGCTGGTCACAAATGACTGTGTGTCGCGGGCAGGATGACGTGCTGCTCCTGGCCTTCACAGCCTGTTGCCAGGAACCCGGGACCCTATCCTCAGCAACGCTGCATAGCGTCTGCGTCCATGGTCCTTCCACGCCACCGTATCCGTGGCCTCAACCCGCTCAATGTGTCCCTTGTGGCCGTCGTACTGGCCATCGCGGTCGGTGCCTACTTCCTGTTCTTCCAAAGCAACTCCCAGGCCGCCAGTACGACGCGGCCGTCCATCGCGGTGGCTCGTGGCGACGTGACGGCCAGCGTCAGCTCCAGCGGCACCGTGGAGAGCGGGCAGTCAGCCTCCCCGCAATTCGAGACATCCGGCACCGTCACCGCGATCCTGGTGAAGGTCGGGCAAACCGTCAGCAAGAACGCGGCGCTCGCCCGGATCGACTCGACCAATGCCGAGCGCCAGGTGCGGATCGCTGTGCAGAACCAGATCGCGGCGGCCAACTCGGTGACCGACGCCGAAGCCACACTCACCGAGGCCGAGGATGTCGCCGCCAGCCCTACACCCACACCCGCCACCGGCCAGAGCCAGGGGCAGAGCCAAGTCGTCTCCGTGACCAGTGCCACGGCCAGCCTGGCCAAAGCCCGCGCGGGCAAGGAGCAGGCCGACTCGGACCTGGAGGCGGCGAATGCGACAGTCACCGCCACCACCCTGCGGGCACCGATCGCCGGCACAATCACGGCGATCAACGGCTCGGTCGGCGCGAACGCCGGCAGCTCCAGCAGTTCCGGGAGCGGGAGTGGTAGCACCGCGCCGACGACGGGCTCGGGTGGTTCGAGCAGCAGCAGCACCACCACCACGACGACCGCGACCGGCGGCTTCATGGACATCGCGAACATGAAGGCGATGCAGGTCGTCGCGTCATTCGCCGAGGCGGACGCGGTGAAGATCAAGGTGAAGCAGTCAGCCACGGTCGTCCTCAACGCCGACCCGAACACCAACCTTGCCGCCACCCTGACCTCGATCTCGCCGACGCCGGTCACCTCGAACGGCGTGGTGTCGTACTCGGCCTACTTCGCGCTGACGAAGCTCCCAGCCGGCACCCGGATGGGGCAGACCGCGAACGTCACGGTCCAGACGGCGAAGGCCACCAACGTGCTGTTTGTGCCGAGCACGGCAGTGACGACCACCGGAGGGACGTACACGGTGACCCTGCCCGATGGCGGTGGCACCAAGCCGGTGCAGGTCGGCGTCCGCGGCGACAGCTTCACCCAGATCACCTCCGGACTGAAGGAGGGCGACAAGGTCGAGCTGATCCAGGGCCCGATCGGCGGCGGAACCGGCGCGGGTGGCCAAGGTGCGGGTGCCGGCAGGCCCGGCGGCGGCGGCCAGCCCGGCGGCGGCGGTGGCGGCCTCCCCGGCGGCGGCGCCGGTGGCGGGGGTGCCAACCGTGGCAACTAACGCCATGATCGAGATCCGGCAGGTCACCAAGACCTACGGCATGGGGGAGACCGCGGTGCACGCTCTCCGCGGGGTGTCCCTGAACGTCGCCGCCGGCGAGTACGTCGCGGTGATGGGATCGTCCGGGTCCGGCAAGTCGACCTTGATGAACATCCTCGGCTGCCTCGACGTGCCGAGCCGCGGCGAGTACTGGCTGGACGGGACCGAGGTGGCCAAGCTCACCTCGGACCAGCAGGCGCTGGTCCGGGGCCGCAAGATCGGCTTCATCTTCCAGTCGTTCAACCTCATCCCGCGCACCACGGCGCAGGCCAACGTCGAGCTGCCGATGACCTATGCGCACGTGAAACGGTCCGAGCGGCGGCGCCGGGCACTCCAGGCGCTGGAGATGGTCGGGCTCGCCGATCGTGCCGACCACCGGCCCAACCAGCTCTCCGGCGGTCAGCAGCAACGCGTCGCGATCGCACGAGCCTTGGCGACCGGACCGCGGATCCTGCTGGCCGACGAACCCACGGGCAACCTGGACGCCCACTCGACCGACGAAGTACTGGGCATGTTCGAGCGGCTGAACGCGCAGGGCCGGACCATCGTGGTGATCACCCATGAGACCGAGGTGGCCGAGCGGGCGAGGCGGCTCGTCGTGGTCGCCGACGGGCGGATCGTGTCCGACGAGGTGACCGGCTGATGTCGTTTCGCGATCTGTTCGGGGCCGCCCTGCGCGGCCTGGGTGCGAACAAGCTCCGTTCTCTGCTCACCGTGCTCGGGGTCGCCATCGGCGTCGGTGCGGTCATCGTTCTGGTTGCTGTCGGCAACGGATCGGGCAAGGCCGTGCAGAAGCAGTTGCAGGCGATGGGCACCAACCTGCTGACGGTCTCCACCAGCGGTGGCGGCGGCGGCTTCAACCGCGGTCAGGCCGGCCCCGCGAACCAGCAGTACGCCCTCACCGTCGCTGACGCCGACGCTCTCGGCGACCCCCGGCTGGCCCCGGATGTGGCCACCGTCGCCCCGGTGATGACCAGCACCGGTACGGCGACCAACGGTGCCACCAGCTACACCGTTCCCCAGATCCTGGGCACCACGCCGGACTACATGCCGGCCACGAACAGCCCGGTGGCGAACGGCCAGTCCTTCACGTCGGACGACGTCGACAACGCACGACGCGTGGCGCTGCTCGGCCAGACGGCAGCCAGCGAGCTCTTCGGGCGACCGACGACGGCTGTCGGTCAGACGATCATGCTGGGCTCGGTCGACTACGTCGTACTGGGAGTGCTGGCGAGCAAGGACAGCACCGGGTTCACCGACCCCAACGCGACGGTCATCGTGCCGATCAGCACGCTGCGCGCCACGCAGGCCGGCTACGGCACGCTGAACCAGGTCGTCGTCCAAGCGAAGGACCAGGCTTCGGTCGACGCGGCGCAGGCCGAGGTCACTGAGTTGCTCACCGCCAGGCACAGGGTGCCCGCGACCACGACGTCGCCGTACCGGATCCAAAACTCGGCGCAGATCCTGGCGACAAGTCAGACCACGGCCGCGACGTTCACCGCACTGCTGGCGACGGTGGCCGCGATCAGCCTGATCGTGGGTGGCATCGGCGTCACCAACATCATGCTTGTCACCGTGACCGAGCGGACCCGGGAGATCGGCATCCGCAAGGCGCTGGGCGCCAGCCGGCGGGCGGTGCTCGGGCAGTTCCTGATCGAAGCGACGATGCTGAGCCTGATCGGCGGCTTGGTCGGGATCGGCGCGGCGCTGATCATGACCCGGTTCCAGCTCGCCGGCACCCAACCGGTCATCGTCCCGTCGTCGATCGCCGTGGCCTTCGCGGTGTCCGCCGCGGTCGGGCTGTTCTTCGGCAGCATGCCGGCCAATCGCGCGGCCGGGCTCCGCCCGATCGATGCACTACGCCATGAGTAAGCCCTTCTACGCCATGAGTAAGCCCTTCTACGCAATCGCACAATCCCTTCCACGTATGTCAGAGAGGCCGTCATGAGCACCCCCACCAACAGCCCGGACAACTTCGGACCTGTCGCGGACGACCGCGACGTCCAGGCCGCGCTGCAACCGCGCAAGACGATGAACATGCCGGCCGCCACCGCCGTACTGGTCGCCATCGTCGTACTGGCCATCGGGCTGGCCGGTGGCGCCGGCCTGCACGCTGCCTTTGCCGGCGGCTCGACCCCGCAGGCAGGCGGGGGCGGCTACGGTGCCCGCGGCCAGGGCCAGGGTGGCTACCCCCAGGGACAAGGACAGGGCCGCCCAGGTGGTGGCGGCGCCGGCGGAGGAGGAACTGTCGGCACCATCGTGTCAGCGGACAGTTCGCAACTGGTCGTGAAGACGCAGACCGGGAACGTCACGGTGAAGCTCACCGGCAGTACCGCTATCGAGATCAACGCCAAGGGCACGGTCTCAGACCTCAAGACCGGCGAGCAGGTCGTCGTGAACGGAACCACCAGCAACGGAACCATGACCGCCGACACAGTGCGCCAGGGCGCCGCCGGAGCCGGCGGCGGCTTCAACCGCCCCAGCGCTTCGCCGTCAAACTGACCGGGAAGGTCACGCCCCGCTGACCGGAAGGTCACCGGAGTCACCCAAGAACCGACTTTGTGCACGGGACAGCCGCAAATGGAGTGCCGCAGTGACTGGCCCGTGGACAAGGTCGTACCAGCGTGTTGCCAACCCTGTGCGCACAGGGTTGGCAACACGCGCTTTAGTGTCGCGTGCCCGAAATCCGCGATTTCGGGTTCGGGACGCTAGACGATGCTGGGTTGGAGGTTGCCGGCTTCGGTGATGCCGCGGCGCATGTCGACCCTGCTGAGCAGCACCAGGCCGACGACGAAGAAGATGCCGAGGGCAACGATGGCCGGGCGGTACGAGCCGGTCAGCTGATGGACCACGCCGAAGACCAGCGTGCCGAGCCAGGACGTGCCGCGTTCGCCTGCCTGGTAGAGGCTGAAGTACTCGGCCTCACGGCCCTTCGGGATCAGCTGGCTGAAGGCGGACCGCGACAACGCCTGGGTGCCGCCGAGCACGATGCCGATCGCGATCCCCATCGCCAGGAAGGGTGCGATCTGCTTGGCGGGTAGTAGGAACCCGACCACCACGATCACCATCCAGATCACCAGACCGCCCATGATGGTGCGGTGGCTGCCGTAGCGGCGGGCGAACCGGCCGAAGGTAAGCGCGCCGAAGAAGGCGACGAGTTGAACCAGCAGGATCGTCATGATCAGGATCTGGGTCTCGAACCCGAGCTGCTTCTCGCCGTACGTCGAGGACACGGCGATGACGGTCTGGATCCCGTCGTTGAAGAACAGGTACGCGACCAGGAACAGCAGCGTCGTCGGGTACGCCCGGACATGCCCGAGCGTGGCGAAGAGCTGGCCGAAACTCTGCCGGATGATGTTGCCACCACCCACCGGTACGACGCTCGCGGGCGGCCGGTTCCGGAGCCGGAGGTACGGGATGAAGGTGAACAAGCCCCACCATAAGCCCGCACTGAGCAAGCTGAGGCGGACCGCCGTGCCCTGGCCGAGGCCGAGGGCGTCGTGTGCGGTGACCACGGCGAGGTTGATCGCAAGCAGGATGAACCCGCCCAGGTAGCCCAAGGCCCAGGCGCGGGAGGAGACGTCATCCCGGTCGTCCGGAGGGGCGATATCGATCAGGATCGAGTCGTACACGACCAGCGACGAGCCCAGGCACAGGTTGCCGATGAACAGCAGCAGGGCGCCAAGGGCCCACCGGCCGTCGGTGACGAAGACCATGCAGCAGGCGGCCAGCGACCCGACCCAGGCGAAGCCGCACATCAGCAATTTCTTACTCGGCGACCGGTCCGCCAGCGCACCCACGATGGGCAGGAACAGCGCCGAGATCAGCGTCGCCACCGTGACCACGTAGAAGGCCAGCGAGCCGGGGGAGATGCCGAGACCGAGGACCTGGAGGTTCGTGTGGCAAGGGTCCTCCGTCGTACCGACGCGGCCGCAGGCAGCCGTCTCGGCGACCGAGGTCAGGTACGGCGCGAACAGCACGGTGCCGACGGTGGTGACGTAGCCGGAGTTGGCCCAGTCGTAAAGGCTGAAGCCCCAGTACTCGCGCTTGTCGACGGTCGCCGGGGCGGAGAGAAATCCCATGCGGAGGAGTGTCGCAGGTGTGACGATGACGCAGGTCTAATTCCACTGCCCGCGTTCGAGCAGGACGTCGCGGAGCAGGTCGGTCCGGTCGGTGATCAGCCCGTCGACACCCGTGTCGAGCAGCCGGTGCATCGCGGCCGGTTCGTCGACCGTCCATACGTGCACCTGCTTGCCCAGGGCATGGGCCCGGCGGATCAGCCCGGGCGTCAGGACCTTGATCTTCCCGTAGACCTCGGGGATCTGCAGACAGGCGCCCGGCGAGGACAGCCGGTACGGGGCGAACCGTAACCTGGCGATCTCCCTGTCTCCGAACCCGGTGGCGAGCCGCTCGCCGAGCTCGCGGCGGATCCGCCAGACCCGCGCCTGCGAGAAGGACGAGACGCAGACCCGGTCGATCGCCTTCGTTTCCCGCAGTACGGCGGCCGCCGGGCCGACGCAGTTGTCGGCCTTGATGTCGAGGTTGAGCCGGACGTCCGGCCAGCGCTCGAGCACGTCGGTGAGCAGCGGGATCGGCTCATGACCGTTGATCCGCGCCTTGGAAACCGCCGACCAGGGCAACTCGGCGATCATGCCGATCCGGTCGGTGACCCGGTCCAGCCGGTTGTCGTGGAAGGCGATCACGGCGCCATCGCTGGTCGCGTGCAGGTCGGTCTCCAGGTAGCGGTAACCGAGTCCTACCGCGTGCTCGAAGGCGCGCAACGAGTTCTCATAGCCGATGTTATCGGGGTGTAACGCGCCGCCGCGGTGGGCCATGGCGATCGGGCCCTCGTGGTCGAGGTAGGGATACACAACCGAAGTATGGAGGACGAGCCCTTGCCGCCCCCACTCCGGCCGCGTTACGTTGCGGTCACCGGACGCTTCGACGGCACTTATCCGGGGGAGTCGGTCCTCACCCGACGTGTACCGCGAGCGGCGGAAGATGCGGTCCCCGACCTCACGAGCCGGGGACCGCGTGCTTGTCTGTAGGTTTGCCTGGTGACGGATCTGACCTCCCCCCGCCCGGACCTCTGGAGCCTCGACCCCGACGTCCTGCATCTGAACCATGGCTCGTTCGGCGCCGTGCCGCGCAGGACCCAGGAACTGCTGGCCGACCTACGTGCTCAGACCGAAGCCAATCCGATGCTGTGGTTCCGCTCCGTGGCCGAACGGCTGACTGTGAGCAGGCTGGAGCTGGCTGCGTACTTGCAGACCGACCCGGATGGTTTCGCCTTGATCTCGAACGCGAGTGCGGGCGTCACCGTCGCTCTCGCGACCATCCCGATCCCGGTCGGCAGCCGGATCGTCCTGACGAACCACGCGTACGGCGCGGTGCGGTTCGCGGCCGAGCGCTTCGCCCGGGAGCACCAGGCCGAGGTGGCCCAGGTCGCCGTACCGCTGGAGGCCGATGACGACACGGTGGTGGCGGCCATCAGCGCCGAGCTGGACGAGCGGACGGCCGCGCTGGTGGTCGACCAGATCAGCTCGGCGACGGCGATGACGTTCCCGATCCGGCGACTGGTGGAGGTCTGCCAGGCGCGCGGTATCCCGGTCGTGGTCGACGGTGCGCACGCGCCGGGGCTGATCGATGCCCCCGCCGAGGACGGTGCGGACTTCTGGACCGGCAACTTCCACAAGTGGCCGGCCGCGCCGCGGGGGACGGCTGCGCTGGTGGTCTCCGATGCGTGGCGCGACGTGACACTGCCGCAGACCGTGTCGTGGTCCGAATACGACGAACGCCTGCCCGAGCGGTTCGACATGCAGGCGACGCAGGACTACGCGGCCTGGATCGCCGCACCCGAATCCCTGCGCGTACTGGCCGAGTTGGAGTGGTCACGCCGGCGGGACCACCTGTCGGGCCTGCTCGAGGAAGGCGCCATGGTGGTGGCGAAAGCCCTTGGGACCAGTGTCGCCCAGGTAGCCAACCCGGCGCCGACGATGCGTCTGGTGGAGGTGCCGGTCAAGTTCGAGTCACCCGAGGCGGGGGAGGCCCTGAAGATCCGCGCATCGCGCGAGATCAAGGCGGAGATCACCCTGACCGGGTTCGACGACCGGATCTTCGTGCGCCTGTCCGCGCACGCCTACAACAGCGCCCGTGACTACGAACTCCTGGCCGGGCGCCTGCCCACCTTGCTCTGACCGTCATTCTGGCTGCCACTGTTCGTGCTGGCGCTGTTCGGGCTGGCACTGTTCGGGAGACGCCGATGTCCGGCGAGTAGGCGAGGATTGGAACCGGTAGCCGGCGGAGCCCCCGGCGACATGGTCGGCTGTGACAACGACGGCGTGATCGTGGTACCGGGGGCCTCTAGAACGTGTCAGGGCGCCGGCTGCTCGAGTGCCGGCCGACGCCCGCGGTCTTCGTCAGGTAGTAGACGAGCCCGACGATCACGATCGTCAACACCAGGGTGATCGGACCGGTACCCCAGCCCAGGCCGGACGCCTTCTTCGGTACGGCGAACCAGTCCGCGAAGGACGCGCCCAGCGGCCTGGTCACGACGTACGCGAACCAGAACGCGGCGATCGCGTTGAGCCTGAACCAGTTGTGGGCAACCAGGGGCATCGCGATGACCACGCCGAAGGCGACAGCCGACGGGAGGTAGCCCATGTTCATCGTCTTCGCGGTCAGGTCGCCGGCCGCGGTGCCCAGCGCGAACGTCGCCAACACCGTCGCCCAGTAGAACAACTCGCGACGACGGGTGTAGATGCTGTGGATCGACAGCGTCTTCTCGCTCCGGTACCACCCGGCGAAGATCACGGCCAGGACGATGAGGAAGAACGCTGTCGATGCGCTGTAGGGAATTCCCGCTCCCACGTGCGCGGCGTCGGCGGCCATCGTGCCGAAGACACTGACCATGGCAACGGCGAACCAGTAGATCCACGGCACGTACCGGTGCGCCCTGAACTGGAGCACCAAGGCAACGACGAGGCCGACGAGCCCGATACCCAACGCGATCGGCGGAGCGAGGTGCTGGAAGAGGAAGTCGGAGGCCGTCTCACCCATGCCCGTGGTCAGCACCTTGGTCACCCAGAACGCGACGGTCACCTCCGGCACCTTGGACATCGCGCGCTCGAGCACGGCAGTGTGTTGCTGCGCGGGCAGTGCATCCATGGTCAACACTCCTGCTTCCTCGAGATGGGCAGATCCGCCAGCGGGATGTACTGCTGTCCGGAGTGAATGCCTCGGTCGCCCGAAACTGTTCCGAACCACCGGGCGCGGGAACGATACCTTGAACGCCCGGAGGTTGGGCATGCGGTACAGCCGGACGCAGCCCGCGCGATCTGCCGAGGGCCAAGACATCGGGGACGAGGACGTGGCTCGGCTCTCTCCGCTCAAAGACCGGCTGGAGGCGTGTGCCGACGGACGTGTCGACAGCCGCCGGAGGCGTTGGCTGGTGAGGGAAGCGATCTTGGATAATGCTGGTCATGCCTTCCTTGGTCGCTCCTGCAATCGCCTCTGGATCTCTTGGCGCGTCCGACCAGCCAGCTCTGCCGGTCCCGGGTGATGTGTTGCTGCGTCCGTGGCTGCACGCCGATGCCGCGGACTTGATGGAGGCGTTCCAGGATCCGGCGATTCAGCGCTGGCATGTGCGAAGGGCTGATTCCGTGGACGAGGCGCGGGAGTGGATCAAGGGGTGGCAGAACAGTTGGCTGGACGAGAGCGCCGGTCACTGGGCGGTGGTCGACGCCGACAGTGACACGCTGTTGGGTCGACTCTCCTTGAAGTCGCTGGACCTGGCGGACGGTAAGGCTGACGTCGCCTACTGGATGGTGCCGTCCGCACGCGGCGGTGGAATCTGCCCCCGAGCGGTCACGACGCTGGCGTCCTGGGCGTTCAGCGAAGCAGGGTTCTACCGGCTCGAACTTGAGCATTCGACTGCTAATCAGGCGTCTTGCCGCGTCGCGATCAAGGCTGGGTTCGAGGAGGAAGGCATCCGGCGCGGGGCGGCGCTGCACGCTGACGGCTGGCATGACATGCACCTTCACGCCCGTGTTCGCCAAGACTGCAAAATGACGCCTCGTTCACCGTCCTGATCCTGGGCGCCGAACGGCTGGGAGCAGTCAGGCACTAAGCGGGGTCGGCGAGTGGCCGCGGGTCGACGCTGCCCACCTAGGGGCTGTCCGTGGGTGCCCCGGGTCAGCCCTTGACGGCGCCCGAGGTCATGCCGGCGACGATCTGGCGGTTGAAGAACATGAACATCACCAGGGGCGGGATCGTGATCAGCAGGATGTTCATGAACAGCAGGTTGTACTGGGTGCTGTATTGGCTGGAGAAGTTGTAGAGGGTCAGCTGCACAGTCGCGTTCTGGTCGCCGGGCAGGAAGTAGAGCGGGTTCACGAAGTCGTTGAAGACGACTACGGACTGCACCACGACCACCGTCACGATGACCGACCTGAGCAGCGGGAAGATCACCCCGAAGAACAGCCGCAGCGGACCTGCCCCGTCGATCATCGCCGCCTCGTCGAGCTCGCGCGGGATCGTCGCGATGAACGCCCGGAACAGCAGCACGCAGAAGGACAGGCCGAAGGCGAGCTCCACCAGGATGAGCCCCGGCATGGTGCGGAACAGCCCGAGCCGTTGCAGCACCCAGATCGTCGGCACCACCGCGGGCGGGATGATCAGCCCGGACAGCACCAGGAAGTTGATGAACGGGTTCAGCCGGCTGCGCCGCCGCTGCAGCACGAAGGCCGCCATCGAGGCCAGCACCACCATGCCGGTGACGCTGGCCACCGTGAGGATCGTGCTGTTGATGAACGCGATGATCAGCATGTAGTCGCGGGCCTTGACCACGTCGACGACGTTCTGCACGAACCGGAACTGATGCGGCCAGGAGAACGACAGCTCGGACGCCTGCTGACGGTCCATCAGGGCGGTCAGCACGATGAACGCGAACGGCACCACGAACACGACGATCGACACCAGCACGGCCACCGCGCTGAGCAGGTAGTTCCGATGGCGCTTGTGGATGACGGGCTGCGCGGTGCTCACAGCTCCACCTCCTTGCGGTTGAGGAACCACGACAGCGGCAGCACGATCGCGGTGACCACGACGAACAGGACCACGTTGCCCGCGGTGGACAGGCCGTAGAAGCCTGCCTGGTACTGCTTGTAGATGACCGAGGCGATGACGTCCGAGGTGAACCCCGGGCCGCCGCGGGTCATCGCCCAGATGAGGTCGAACGAGCGCAGTCCGCCGATCAGCGACAGGATGATCACGGTGACCGTCGCGGGCCGGGCCAGCGGCAGCACGATGTGCCAGAAGTTGTCCCACGCCCCGGCTCCGTCGACCTTGGCCGCCTCGAAGTACTCGGTCGGGATGGAGACGATGCCGGCGATGAAGATCAGGGTGGCCAGCCCGACCCCTTTCCACACGTCGACGAGCGCGACGGACAACAGCGCGTACTTCGGGTCGGTGAGCCAGCCTGGCCCGGTGACGCCGACGACGCCGAGCGCACTGTTGATCAGTCCGCGCTCGGGGTTCATCAGCACGGTGAAGGTCAACCCGACGCCGATGGTGCTCACCAGCACCGGGAAGAACACAACCGACCGCAGGTAGCCGCGGGCAACGATCTGCGAGGTCAGCAGAACGGCCAGCAGCAGGCCGAGCACGACCTTGGTGCCGGAGGTGACGAGCGCGTAGATCAACGTGTTGGTGAAGCCCTTGAGCAGGGCCGGCTCGCTGAAGAACATGACGAAGTTGTCGAACCCGATGAACCGGGACTCGAAGATGCTCCAGCGGGTCAGGCTGAAGTAGAACGAGGCGAACGTCGGGATGGCGAACAGCAGGCTGTAAATCACGGCCGAGGGCAGGTAGAACCAGTTCGAGTACGGATGGTGGACCCGCGCCCCGGCGGTGGATGCCACCGGGGCCGTGTCACTGCGAGTATGCGGTGGAGCCGACGTGGTGGCCACCACTCACCAGCCCTGCAGTCCGAGCTGTTGAGCCTGCTTCTTGACGTCCTCGTCGTACAGCTTTGCGCCGTCGGCGGCCTTACGGATGCCGGAACCGACCTCGACGGTGATCTGCTCCAGCGACGGTCCCTTGACCGGGGAGAGGAACTCCAGCGCGAGGCTGGAGGCGCCTGGGGTGTCGATGTAGGGCTGCATGTCCTTGATGGACCGGGGGACGTCGGTGGGAAGCGTGCATCCCTTCACGGCGAAGGGGCCGGTCGGGGCACCCGCCGCCGCCTGTGAGTCGCAGCCGTCCTTGCTTCCGATGAAAGCGAGGAATTTCTTGGCCGCGTCCAGCTTGTCGCCTGTCGTGCTGGTCGGGATGTAGACGCCGGCCGGTGCCCACACGGTCAGGCCGTTCTTGGCGGCGTCGTCGCCGGGGATCGCGAACATGCCGACGTTCTGAGCCGCGGACGGGTTGTCGGCGACGAGCTGACTGACCACCGCGGACAGGATCGGATACTGCGCACCTTTGCCATCGGCAAGCATTTTCAGTCCGTCGGTCAGCTTGGCCGAGGCGAAGTCCTTGTTCAGGTAGCCGGCGTCGTGCACCTGCTGGAGGTGTTCGAAGCCCTTGCGGGCCGCCGGCGACGTCGCGAACTTTGCCTGGTTCTTGGTGTACGCGTCGGCGAACCCGGGCTGGGCGGCTGCGACGTTGTGGAAGTCGGCGAGCACGAACAGCTGCGATGTCCAGGTCTCCTGGTAGGTCTGGATCACCGGCGCGACACCGGCCGCCTTGATCTTGGCGTTGTTGGCCATGAACTCGGCCCAGGTCTTCGGCACCTGCAGCCCGAGCCTGCTGTAGACGGCCTTGTTGTAGAGGATTCCGCCACCCAGGAAGCCGCCGTACGGAGCACCGTAGAGCTTGCCGTTGGCTGTCACGGTCGGCTTGAAGTTGTCGTCCAGGTTCGCCACGAACGGCTGGTCGTCGACCGGTACCAAATTCTTCTCCGGAGCGATGGCCTGGAACAGCGAACCCGAGTTGTACATGAAGACGTCTGACATGTCGCCGGTCGACAGCCGGGTCTTGACGATGTTGTCGCCCTCGCTGCCGGCCGGGTGGGTCTCCACCTTGATGGTGATGCCGGGGTTCTTGGCCGTGAAGTCCTTGGCCAACTGCTCGGCCGTCTTCACGGTCTGGTCGCCGTTGTCCACCAGGAAGGACAGCGAGACGGAACCACTGGTCCCGCCGCTGCTGGAACCGAGGCTGCCCGCACTGCACGCGCTGAGAGGGAGCAGGCCGGCCGCGATGATGGCCAGTGCTGTCGATCGTCGGATCGTCATCAGAACCTCCATGTTCACAGGAAGAGGGAATCGAGGTAGGCCCGCAGGGCATCGGCGTCCCGGGCGACGCCGCCCGCAGTGGCGGCTTCGACGAGTTGGCTCGCCGGAGCGTCTAGGTACCGCGCGAACCGCGCCACGAGTTCGGCGTCATCACCGGCTAGCCCCGCCTCTCGCACCGCGGCGGCGACCGCGTTCCAGGTGGCTTCGTGGTCCAGGAGTTGGCGGATGCTGGGCTCCGCCGGCAGGGGCGAGGTATCGGCGCACGGGTCGTCCACGGTCCACTCATGAGTGCCGTGCCCCACTTCGACCGGTCCGGCGCCAGGCACGTGGACGGCGGCAGTGGAGCCCACCGGCACAGTCACGACCAGGCGGAGCCGGCCGTCCGAGCGGTTCCACTTGACCGCGGCCTCGCCGTACGGCGTCAGGTGGCGCGCCGCCGCGTGCGTGAGGCGGGAATTCGGCAGTGGCCGTACTTCGATGGTGCGGTAGCCGGGCGCGGCGGGGGCGAGGCCGGCCACGCGCCGGTGCATCCAGTCGGCCACCGCCCCCAGGGCATAGTGGTTGAAGGACGTCATCTCGCCCGGGTTGATACTGCCGTCCGGCAGCATGCTGTCCCAGCGTTCCCAGACCGTCGTGGCCCCCATCGTTATGGGGTAAAGCCAGGACGGGCATGCGGTTTGCAGCAGCAGCCGGTAGGCCAGGTCCGGCTCGCCAGCGTCGGTGAGCGCGTCGGTCATCAGCGGCGTGCCTACGAAGCCGGTGCTGATCCGGAAACCCGCGGTGCGCACCAGGTCGGCCAGTCGACGGCCCGCGCGGCGCCGTTGCGACTCGGTGGGCAGCAGCGCCCACTGCAGCGCTAGGGCGTAGGTAGTTGCGGCGTCACCGAGCACGCGCCCACCGTCGGTGGTGTACTCCGCCGCGAAGGCGGCGCGCACCCTGGCGGCCAGATCGGCGTACTGCTGGGCCTGCTCGGTGTCGCCCACCAGTTCGGCCGCCCGCCCGACGATCTCCGCCGACCGGGCCAGGTGCGCGGTGGCCAGGACGTCCGGATCCGCCTTGGCGCGGAACGGGTTCTCCGGCGGGGCGGTGGGGTCCAGCCAGTCGCCGAACTGGAAGCCGCCGGCCCAGAGCAGGTCGTCGCCGGCGAGGCCGGCTATCCGGTCCACCCAGGCGCGCATGCTGGGCAGCTGCCGGGCCAGCAGGCCGAAGTCACCGGTGCGTTCGTACAGCACCCAGGGAACGATCGTTGCCGCATCACCCCAGGCCGCGGTCGCGGGGCTGGTGTCCCGGAGGATGTCGGGGACAACAAACGGGACCGAGCCGTCCTTCTGCTGCTCGGCGGCCAGATCCGCCAGCCAGCTGGTGAGGAATCCCGCGCTGTCGAACAGGAAGCTCGCGGTGGGGGAGAAGACCTGGAGGTCGCCAGTCCAGCCGAGCCGTTCGTCGCGCTGGGGGCAGTCCGTCGGGACGTCCAGGAAGTTGCCCCGCATGCCCCACACGACATTCTCGTGGAAACGATCGAGCAGCTCGTGCGACGATTCGAACCAGCCAGTGCGGCGCAGGTCGGAACCGATCACGACGGCCTCGACGTCCTCGGGCCGCAGCGACGGTACGCCGGTCACCTCGGCGTACCGGAGGCCGTGGAAGGTCAGCTCCGGTTCGAGAGTCACCTCTTCGGGACCGGCCAGAACGTAGGAGTCGGTGGCCTTCGCGGTCCGCAGTGGTCGGACGCCCAGCTCACCATTCTCCAGTACCTCCGCGTGGCGCAGCACGATCTCGTCGCCGCTCGTCCCGCCGCGGACCCGCAGCCGGACCCGGCCGACCAGGTTCTGCCCGAAGTCGACCAGGGTCCGGCCGGACGGCGACTCGGTCACCGCTACGGCAGGCAGTACGCCGGTGACGCGTACGGGTGGCCCGTCGGGCGCGACAAGCACGCCCAAGTCGGCGTCGAGCACCTCGACCGCACCGGGTTCTCCGGGGGCTCGGCGGAGGTCCACCTGCTGGCCGTCGTACAGGTCGTCGGTCAGGACGCCGCTCTCCCGCGCAGTCCAGGTCGTGTCACTGGCGAGCACTTGCACCGCGCCGTCGGCGGTGGTCACCTCGAGCTGGGCCAGCACGGCCAGCCGGTCTCCGTAGAGGCCGTGGTCTCCCCGGAAGCCGAGGCGCCCGCGGTACCAGCCGTTGCCGAGCAGGAACTCGAGGCGGTTCTCGCCGGGCGCGACGAGATCGGTGACGTCGTAAGTCTGGTAGCGCAGCCGATGCTGGTAAGCGGTCCAACCAGGAGCGAGCTCCTCGTCGCCGATCCGCCGGCCGTTGAGCTCGGGCAGGTAGACGCCATGAGCGCTGGCATAGAGACGGGCGCGGACGACGCCGTCCGGGAGGTCGATCACGCCGCCAACGATGGGCGCGGGGGAGTCGTGACTACCGATGTCCCGGGGACTGACGAAGCGGGCCGTCCAGTCATCAGGAGTGAGCAGGCCTGCCTCGACGGTGCCAGGCTCGCTCCAGTCGCTCCAGTCCCCGGTGCCGCGAACGCGGACGCGGACCTGGGCCGACTCGCGTGCCGCTAGCGGCGCTGCCGGCCAGGGCACCAGTACCTGCTCGCCGGAGCCGATCGCGTGCTCTTCCTGCGGTGCGTCACCACGGGTGATCTCGACCTCGTAGGCCGACTGCGTGTAGCCGGGGTCGGCAGCCGGCACTTGCCAGGACAAGCGGGGCGCGGCGGTGCCGATGCCTAGCACCGGGCCGGTGTCGGTGCGGTGTTCGAACCGGAGGTTGACTGGTGCGGCAGGACGCGACATGTGCACTCCCAACATGAAACGATTCATCGAGTGACGCGGCGGACGAATTCTGATCTGTTACGGATTGGTGGCGGAAAGATTTCGGCTGTCCCCGATACTGGGTCCGGCGCTGGTCAGCGCATAGCCCGCAGTGCACCGGTGGTAGCACAAAATGGACCTCGGCTCGTATCGTGCGGTATGGACGACGCGTGCTTCGAGAACACAAGGACGCTGCTGCACTTCACCGATGGGTCCCTGGCGTACGCCGGGCACTACGTCCATGAGGGCGACCATCCCGTGCACACGCACAGCTTCTTCGAGGTCGCCGTGGTCACCGCCGGGCAGGGCGTGCACTACGCCCTCGCCGGCCGCCAGCAGCTCGAAGTCGGCGACGTGCTGCTGCTACGCCCGGGCGTGTGGCACGGGTACCAGGAGTGCCGCGACCTGGACGTCTACAACTGCTGCTTCTCCGCCGACCTCATGCGGCGGGAGCTCGCCTGGACGCGGGAGGATCCGCTGCTGGGTCATCTGCTCTGGACCGGGCCCTATTCGACGCAGCGGCGGGGCGTTCTCACCACCCACCTGGACGCACCCGCCCTCGCCGATTGCATCAGACACCTCGACGGTCTCAAGGAGGTCCGGGATCGTCCGGTGAACCTGCACCGCGGCGACATCGTCGGCTGGCTGTCACTGTTTCTCAGCGGTCTGGCCCGGGCCGTCGCGGACAGCGAGGACATCGGTGGCGAGGGCCGGGCGCACCCAGCCGTGCTGGACGCGATGCGGATGATGGAGGCCAAACCTGCTCACCAGTGGACGCTCACCGAGCTGGCCTGCGACCTGCACCTAGCGCCTGGTTATCTAGTCCGGCTCTTCAAGTCCAGCACGGGCTTGCCGCCGATGGCCTTCCTGTCACGCCACCGCGTCGAACTGGCGGCTGATCGACTGCTGCACACCGATCAGCCGATCAGCCGGATCGGTGAGGCCGTCGGCTGGCCGGACCAGAACTACTTCGCCCGCCGGTTCAAATCCCACTACGGACTGAGCGCGTCGACCTATCGGGCTCGCTTCACCCACTCCTAAGACTTCGCCCTGCCGGCGATCAGGAGCGATAGGCCGTCGAGGATTCGGGTCAGGCCGAATGTCAGGCCTTGGTTCTGGTTGCCGTCGATTGATTGCATTGCGCCGGACAGGCCGGGGAATCGGTCGGCCTGGGTGCTGAGTACGTCGGTGAGCGTGGCGGTGATGTGTTCCTCGATCACGCCGGTGGTTCCACCTGGCATCGTCAGCGACTGTTGTGCGATCGTGCGCACGTGGCCGGTGACCACCAGGACCGAGTCCAGCTGCTCGCCGCCGTTCAGGCCGGTGCCGGCCAGAGCCTGTACGCCGCGGTCCATCCAGGTGAGCTCGTTCGGCCCGAGTAGCCGGCGGCCGACGGTGGAGAGCAGCAACCAAGGATGTCGTTCGAAGGCGGCGTACAAGTCGTAGGCCCAGGCGGAGAGGGCCTCCCGCCAGGAAAGTCCGGGGTGTTCGGCGGGCTGGCCGACGGCGAGGTCGGTCATCACGGCGACCAGTTCGGCTTTGCCCGGGACGTACCGGTAGAGCGACATCTTGGTGAAGGAGAGCTCGCCCGCCACGCGCTGCATGGAGACGGCGTCGAGCCCCTCGGCGTCGGCGAGCTTTATCCCTGCCTGGGCGATGCCTTCAAGCGACATCGCCCGCTTCGGCCCCCGGCTGGGTGGTTGCCGTGGGCCCCAGAGCAGCTCGGTCATCTCACCTTCCCGGTTGTCATGGACGAACAACTGTGTCTACCATACGCGTTATTGTGTCCACCGGACACAGTAACGATCGATGAGGGGAACCACCATGCAGAACAAGCGCGTACTGATCTCGGGCGCTAGCATCGCCGGGCCGGCGCTGGCGTATTGGCTGGGGCGGTATGGCTACGAGCCGACCGTGGTCGAACTGGCTCCAGCACTGCGCGAGGGCGGCTACGCGGTCGACTTCCGCGGTCCCGTGAACCTGGAGGTGCTCCAGCGGATGGGCGTGCTCGAAGACCTCCGCGCCGTCCAGACCGGCGGTAGCGCGATGAGGTTCGTCGACGAGACCGGGCAGCAGCTGATGCGTCTGCCTGGCGAGTTCGCCGGGGGAGAGCTGGAGGTGCTGCGGTCCGACCTGTCCAGGGTGCTGTACGAACACAGTCGGGACAACGCCGAGTACATCTTCGGCGACTCGATCGCCACGCTGGACCAACACTCGGCCGGCGTGGACGTGACCTTCGACAGCGGCTCCAGCCGGACCTTCGACCTGGTCATCGGAGCCGACGGCCTGCACTCTATGGTGCGGCGTCTGGCCTTCGGACCGGAGCAGGATTACGTCAGGTACCTGGGCTACTACGTCGCCGGCTGGGATGTGCCGAACCGGTACGGCGTGGAGACGGACGGGCTGATGCATAACGTGCCTGGCCGGATGGCGAGTGTCGGCATCGATCGCCGGGATACCGCCCGGGCCGGCGCCATGTTCATCTTCGCGTCGCCCGAGCTGACCTACGACAGGCGCAGCCCCGAGCAGCAGAAGCAGATCCTGCGCGATGCCTACGCCGGAATGGGCTGGCATGTCCCGCAACTCCTTGACGGCCTCGCTGGTTCGAACGAGTTGTACTTCGACTCGATCAGCCGAGTGGATGTCGGCCGCTGGTCCGCCGGCCGCGTCGCACTGCTCGGAGACGCTGGGTACGGCGCAACCGTAGGCGGCATGGGCACCGGTACGGCGATCGTGGCCGCGTACGTGCTCGCGGGGGAGCTGGCCACGTCTGACGGAGACCATGCGGCTGCCTTCGCCCGGTATGAGCAGGCCCTGCGGAAGCCGGTACAGGCCTGCCAGGCTGGCGGAAACCGGACGGGCAAGTTCCTGGCTCCGGCGACCAGGTTCGGCATCTGGGCCCGCAACCGGGCGATGAACACGCCGTTCTTGCTGAACCAGATGCTCAAGGCCGGCCAGAGGATCAGCAGCCAGGTCGAACTGCGCGACTACCCCGTCGGCACCACGGCCTAGAGCAGCGGCAGTTTGGACAGGGACGACTCCCACGAATCCGGCAGCCACCCCGGTACGCCAAGCACCGCCAGGTACAGCCAGATCGCCACCATGACGCAGGCGAACAGCGCCGCCGTGCCGAGGAACTTCAGCCAAGCAGGCTGCCTGCCGGTCCAGGCAGTCAGGCTTCTGACCCAGCCCTTGACCCGGTAGAGCAGTCGCTGAGCCCACTCGAACTCGCTCGCCAGCACAGCCAGGCCGGCGATGAACAGCGGGATACCGCCGGGTCCCGGCAGCCAGCCGGTGAGTGGCGCGGCGATGAGCAGTAGGCCGCCGACTACCCCGACACCGATCCGGTAGGCCAGGTGCTTGCGGGGATGCGCACGGATCTTCCGCCGCCACTCCCAGCGGTCATCCTGGGCGTCCAGCGTGAGGTTATGGTCCTTGCGGTCGGGACTGGTTTTCTCGGCCACGCCCACAGCCTACGTGGTGGCGGGCTGACGGAACTCCCAATGCCAAGGTTCCTCGCGGTCGCCTCCCTGCCTGGCCCAGTCCGGGTGGACCCAGCCGTGCGCTCCCGCATGAGCCTCCATCCATTGGTACTGCGGCGTACCGAAGTCGTTGATACCGCCGCACAGGTCGACCGCGATGCCCCAGCCGTGGTTCGACGTGCCGGGGAAGGCGGCGAGTGACGGCTTGCGCCGGATCAGATCCACTTGGGCCTGGTAGGAGCGGTAGGAGTCGGTGATGCACAGTTCCTTGCCGAACTGGGCCTTGTAGGCGTCAGCGAGCGACCCGTACGCCGCGGCCGCATCGCAGCGCAGCTTGTATCCATCGGCGGTCCGGCAGAGCTTCGACGCCGGGACCATGCCGTTGCCATAGCCCTGCCAGCCCTGGCTAGTGGTGGCAGCCAGGAATGGCGTCGCCGCAACACTCAGGACTGTTGCGAGCACGACTGCGCACGCCAGGCTGGTCCAGCGATGCGCACGGATCCACTGCAGCCGCCTAGTAAGCACTGGCGGGTTGACCGAACTCCCAGTGCCACGGCTCTTGGCGGGTGCCGCCCTGGCGGGCCCAGGCCGGGTGGACCCAGCCGTAGGCGCCAGCGTGGGCTTCCATCCACTTGTACTGCGTAGTGCCGAAGCTTTGGATGCCGCCGCATAGGTCCACCGCCACACCCCAGCCGTGGTTCGACGTACCGGGGAGAGCCGCCAGGGATGGCTTCCGAGCGTACAGATCGACCTGCGAGGCGTAGGAACGATAGGAGTCGGTGATGCACAGCGTGCTGCCGAACTTGGCCTTGAAGCTGCTCGCCAACCGCTGGTACGCCGCCGCGGCGTCACAGCGCAGCATGTGGCCAGAGGTGATGGAGCAGAGCTTCGAGACCGGGATCAGGCCGTTGCTGTAGCCGCCCCAGCCGAGGCTGGTGCTGCCGGTGGCCAGGAATGTCATCGGGTTCACCGGGTTACCGCCGAGCCGGACCTCGAAGTGCAGGTGCGGCCCGGTCGAGTTGCCTTCGTTGCCGACAGCACCGATCCGCTGGCCGGCAGCCACCTTCGCGCCGTCGGTGATGTCGATCGCGCTTAGGTGCGCATAAAGGGTCTCGAGTCCGTTGCCGTGGTCGATCCGGACCAGGTTGCCGGCCCACGCCGGGTGCTCGATGCGCGCCGTACCGTCGGTGACTGCACGGACCGGCGTACCGATGGCCGCGGTGAAGTCCTGACCGGTGTGCAAGCCAGTGCTCCACAATGGGCCGGGCTGCCCGAACGGCGTGCCGATCTGGTAGGTGCCCTCGGCCATCGGCCACACCCACGCCCCGTTGTCCACGGCGTACGACGTGGTTGAGTTCCCGCAGCGGAAGGCGTAAGCCTCGGGGGTGGCGGTGGGTGCGACCTGACGTGTGGCCGGTGCACCGAGGGTCGGGCGGAGCGCGGCGTACAGGCTGGCGGGGATCGGGGTCACGATGACGGCGCCCCTGGCCTCGTCAGCAGCGATCATCTCGCCGTCGCCGAGCGCGACGCCGATGTGGTAGAGCCCGACCGTCTCGTTGCCCATGATCAAGAGGTCACCGGGCTGGATGCTGGCAGTAGAGACCTTCTGGTACTGCCGATAGACCTTGCCGACCAAGCGGAGGAGCGAGGTGTAGGGCTGCCAGGCGGCGTGGGCGACGCCGAGGCAACCGTAGCGCTCGGGACCTGTGGCGCTGACACCGTACGGCTTGCCGAGCAGGCTGAATGCAGTGTTCACGGCTCTGATCGTCTCGGCCGGCAGAACTCGTACTGTGCGGCCGCCGTCGACCACGGCCGCTGCGCCAGGCACCGGCTTACCGGTGGTGTCGGCGAGCGGCTTCAGCCCGGCCGGAAGCTTCGCGGGGTTCCGCAACGTGCTCGCCTTTGGCGCGACGACGCCCGCCGCGGTCAACTCGGCCAGGTACGTCTTCCAGCGGGACAGCGCATCCTTGTTGCGGGTCTGCTGTGCCTGCTCGGAGACCTGCGTCGACCCGGTGAGGTCGGCGAGCCGGCCTTGCATGGCGGCGGCCGCATCGGCTGCCTTCTTACGAACCTGCTCGCTGAGTGCCTTGGCTGTCGCGGCGGCTTTGTCTGCAGCAGCCCGCTTGGTTGCCGCGTCGGCGATGGTTGTGTTCGCGGTGCCCTCGGCATCCATCGCCGCGTGGTACTGCGCGACCTGGGTGTCGCCGATCGTCCTGATCGCGGTCTGCCGGTCGGCGATCTCCTGCAGGTTCTCGGCTACCGCGGCGAGTGACCACAGCATCGACTCGGCGCCGATCGTGGTCGGGATCCCCAGTTGGTACGCCTGTGCGCTGAGTACACCGAGACGGCGGCGCTCGTTCGCGGCCTTCACCTTCGCGGTGGCTGCGTTGCGCTCGGCGAGGTCGGCGGCGGCGTTCGCCTGTTGCGTGGCCTTCAGCGCGTTCGTGTAGGCGATGGTGGCTTTCGCGAAGTCCGCCTGCAGCGAGGCGGCCTCCGCCTGCAGTTGTTCGAGGGAGCGGCTCACGTCGGTCACGGAGGCGGGCGGCGGTTCCGGTTGGTCGGCGTACGCAGGCAGCGCGACCGCCACCAGGACCACGCCCAGCGCGGCCACCCGGAGGCGCCGCGACCGCCCTGCGGCAGAGCCTCGTCGTGCGCCCGCGATCACCATGTGGCCCCCCAGTAACTCCCTCACACGCGGCTGTAGTTCCGTTGCGCCCCCGCAAGGAAGCCCACAGTAACCGTGATACGGCCCAGAGGAAAGCCCACATCACGCACGGTGATATTTGGCTTTCACCGGTGCCAGTTCAGTGGCGATACGCGACGGGCTGTCGGCTGAACAGGACAACCAGCCGGTCAGGGGTGAGGAGGCACCCTCTATTCTTCGTCGCATGGCCTCGCACTTTGACGTTGTTGTCCTCGGCGCCGGTCCAGGTGGGTATGTCGCGGCGATCCGCGCCGCCCAGCTTGGACTCAAAACCGCCATCATCGAGAAGAAGTACTGGGGCGGTGTCTGCCTGAACGTGGGCTGCATCCCCTCCAAGGCGCTGCTGCGCAACGCCGAACTGGCGCACATCTTCCGCGCGGAGGCCAAGACCTTCGGCATCAGCGGCGAGGTCAGCTTCGACTTCCCGACCGCGGTGCAGCGCAGCCGGAAGGTGGCCGACGGCCGCGTCAAGGGCGTGCATTTCCTGATGAAGAAGAACAACATCACCGAACTCGACGGCTGGGGCAGCTTCGTCGACTCGAACACCCTGGAGGTTGCCCTCAACGACGGCGCCTCCGACACCGTCACCTTTGACAACTGCATCATCGCCACCGGCGCGACCACCAAGCTGCTGCCGGGCACCCAGCTGAGCGACCGGGTCGTCACCTACGAGGAGCAGATCCTCACCGAGGAACTGCCGGGCAGCATCATCATCGCCGGCGCCGGCGCAATCGGCGTCGAGTTCGCCTACGTGCTCGCCAACTACGGCGTGAAGGTCACCATCGTCGAGTTCCTCGAGCGGATGGTGCCGCTGGAGGACATCGACGTCTCCAAGGAACTGGCCAAGGCCTATCGCAAGCTCGGCGTCGACGTCCTCACCTCCACCCGGGTCGACTCGATCGACGACTCCGGCGAGAAGGTCAAGGTCACCGTCACCGGCAAGGACGGCAGCCAGCAGACGTTGGAGGCCGACAAGGTGCTGCAGGCGATCGGCTTCCAGCCGCGCGTCGACGGCTACGGCCTGGACAAGATCGGCGTCAAGTTGACCGAGCGCGGCGCCATCGACGTCGACGGGTTCCTGCGCACGAACGTGCCCAACATCTTCGCCATCGGCGACGTGAACGCGAAGCTGATGCTGGCACACGCGGCAGAGGCGATGGGCGTGATCGCGGCCGAGACGATCGCCGGCGTCGAGACGATGGAGCTCGACTACGTGATGATCCCGCGGGCCACCTTCTGCCAGCCGCAGGTGGCCAGCTTCGGCTGGACCGAGGAGCAGGCCCGCCTTGAGGGTTTCGACGTCAAGGTCGCCAAGTTCCCGTTCACCGCGAACGGTAAGGCGCACGGCCTCGCCGATCCGACCGGTTTCGTCAAGGTGATCAGCGACGCCAAGTACGGCGAACTGCTAGGCGCGCACCTGATCGGCCCGGAGGTCACCGAACTTCTGCCCGAGCTCACCCTCGCGCAGAAGTGGGACCTGACCACCAAGGAACTGAGCCGCAACGTGCACGCCCACCCGACCCTGAGCGAGGCTCTCCAGGAGGCCTTCCACGGCCTCGAGGGCCACATGATCAACTTCTGATTCGGCTCGTCGGCCGACCTGCGGTGGCGGCGGCTGACCTGGGCAGACGTCTTGTGACGTCGCTCATGGTCTGCCGCCGTTTCGCATCGACGTGTTGTCTCGCTACCGGGGCCGGCTGGCCCACAGCGACGGTGCCGACGGCTCCGGCTCCACCCTGGTCCGCGTCGACAGCTGACTCACGGGTTGATGAGCGTGATCAGGGTTGTTCCTCGCGGGGTGGTGAACACCTCACAGGATCCGGACTCGACGTCGCAGCGGCGGTAGACCGGCTCGGCCAGGTTCCCGCTCTGGTTTTGGGACGGCGGTTGTCCTTTCGTCGGCAGAGGTGTCGGCGGGCTGACGAGTCGCGGCGGGACCGCGATCAGGTGTGTCGCGTCCTCGAAGACCGGCAGCGGGTACCCGAGCAGTTCGTCCGGTAGCCGGAGCTTCGTCACCTTGCCTGTCTCGACGTCGACGGCGATCTTCAGTTCGGTGTGGATCATGGTTCGACCGTCAGGGGACAGCACCGGGTAGATCGCGCGCCCACCATTGCCGCAGTACTGCCGTTCGAAGTCGAGCTTGTTGCCCTGCAACGTGCCGACCTTCAGACACCAGGCGTCGCCACGTCGGGTCGTGACCAGCACCTTGTCCGTTCCTGCCGGTGCCACCAGGCCCAGGTCGAAATCTGCCACGGTCAGCTGCGTTGGCTGCCCGGCTCCGGGCAGCCACACCATCGGCTGAGCGCCGACCTTATAGTCCTCGGCGAGCCAGATGCCGTCCTTGTTCCAGGCCCACAGCACGGTTGTCTGGTGTGGGAGCGTGACGGCGGCGACCTGCTTGTTCGACGCGATGTCGACCACGACCACACGCGTCTTGCCCTTGCCGGCCGGGACGGTGGTGACGATCTGCGTGCGATCCGGTGAGATCGCGACACCTCTGCTGTTCGGGGGGCCGATCGGTGTGACCCCGCCGCCGGGCTTCAGTATGCCGAGCTGCGAGGTGCCGCCCGGCTTGTCCATCGTCATCGCCAGCCAGCCGCCTTCGACCCGGTTGGAGACGTTGAACGCGGTGTTCGGCACTGGAGCGGTCTGCTGGCCGTCGTGCAACGTTCGCTGCCCCGCGGTGGTCAGGATGTACGGGATCTTGAGATCGCTGCGCAAGTCGGCCGTCGACTGGTCTGCCGGTGGGCCTGCCTTGTCGTTCAGGCGCGTCAGCAGAGGAACCGTCAAGGCCAGGACGGCGACTATCGCGGCAGCCGCCAGCAGGACCGGCCAGACGCGGTGGCGGCGCGGTGTAGCCAGTTCGTCCAGGCCGGGGGATTCGGCGTCATCGGGCACGGTGTTCGCTGTGGCCTGGAGGTAGTCGCGCAGGCGGGTCGCGGTGTCGGTCATCGCAGTTCCTTCAGCTTGTCGGTGAGGATCGCGATCCCGCGCGAGGCCGTGGCCCGGGCGGTCGACTCGCTGATCCCGAGGATCTGGGCGATCTCGGCGTGGGCGAGATCGAGGTAGTACCGCAGTACGAGAACCTCGCGGGTGCGGGTCGGCAGCGCCTGCAGGGCCTGCTGCACCTCTCGCCTGTCCTCGCCCACTACGGCCGCGCTCTCGGCTGAGCTGTTCGGCCGCTCAGCCGGTGGCGTGTAGAGCCGGGCGACCCTGCGCCGGCGCAGCACAGACCGGCTCCCATTGAGTACTGCGGCCCGGAGGTAGCTCAGGGCCTTGTCGGAGTCCTTGAGCGGCCACCGGCGGTACAGCCCGGTGAAAGCCTCCTGTACGACGTCCTCGGCCGACTGCCGGTCGTCCACCACCAGCACTGCCAAGCGGACCAGCCCGAGCCAGTGGTGCCGGTAGAGCTCCGACACAGCGGCCAGGCTGTCGTCAGGCACCAGAACCACGGTGGGGTCTCCGATACTCGCCATTGGATTCGTCACACCCTCATAGACGCCCAGCCAGGTGAAACGCTGCTTACCGGTCTAGGCGCTCGCGGAGCCAGTCGAGGTGGACAAGGGCGGTCTCCCGCTGCCAGTCGCGGATAGTGAGGAGTCCCGGCGGTGCGTTTTCTGTCGTAACCGGTGCCACGCTGACCTCCTTCGGTGCGGAATGGGCAGATGCCGATCCGACAGCCGCCGCGCTCGTCATCTCGATCATTGCGGATCGATCGCACGACTTACTAATCCACAAGCTGGCCCTCAGACGTACCACCGCTCACTATTCGAGCCACCGCTTCGTGACGAGTTCCGCTGGACGCGGCATGTCAACCCCAAAATTCAAAAGTTGTTGATCGACCGTCCAGATAGGTCCATGGCGGCTCGCCTGCTGGCCGCGCTGGGCGTGAAATCAGGACTGCGCGTCTCCCTGCCGTCTCTACGAATCCACGGAGCCTGTTAGCAAATGCGTTAGCAAACTTGGCCAGGCGCCCGGGCTTCAACCCCGGCGCGCAATGCTCCGTTCGTGGACGACGCGGCGGTGACAGCGCTCGGGAAGTTGTGGAGCGAGCGATGTCCACTGGCCGACCCGGCCAGTCGCGCGACGGTGCTCGACGTCGGCTGGCGGCGCTGGCGATCGTTCGAGGCGTTTCCGGACGTCGCGCAATCGACGTGTGTTGCACTTGCCGACATGCTCTTGCTGTTGGAGATGCAGAGATGATTCGAGTCAAGCGAGCAGCAAGCAGGCTGCTGCTCACCCGTCGGTACACAGTCGAGTTCGCGCCGAACGGAACGCCGACTCTGACTCCGAGCCGCGTGAACGCCGGACGGTTGGCCGTAGCGCAACTGTGAAGCGGCTTGAGCGAGAGGTTGGCATTGGTGACGCCTGGTCGTTCATCCACGCTGCCGACGATGCGTGGAACCGGAAGCCGGCAGACTGGGCCGTCGAATTCGACGAGCGCGACCGGTAGAACACACGCATGTCGGCAGTTCTGCGGTTTCACGGGCTGCGGCAGAAGAGTGCGTGTGGAGAGCCGTCGATCCGCCCGTAGCTCAGGCTGTGGGTACTCGGTACATTCGCTCTGCTCAAGTGCGGCCCGAGGGTGGCGGTAGCGCTGGTACAAAAGTGCTGCGCGGGGCAAGATCGGCGCACCAGAACTTTCTCGGCGCGAGGTGTCGCATTCGGCAGCTCCCGTTCGACGCAGTGATGACAGCACCTCAGGCCAACCAAGGAGCTACCAATGCGCACCCTGATCGCCACCGCGTTCGTCTCGCTCGACGGCGTCGTCGAGGCGCCCGGCGGAGAACCGGGCTACCGCAACTCGGGCTGGACCTTCAAAGACATCGAGTTCGACGAGGCCGCCTACGAGATCAAGGGCCGCGAGCAAGACGAGGCCACGGCTATGCTGCTGGGCCGGGTCAGCTACCAGGCGTTCTCGCCGGTGTGGCCGGACATGACCATGGAGTTCTCCGGCTACAAGGCGATGCCGAAGTACGTCGTGTCGACCACGCTGCAGGAGAAGGACCTGGTGTCCAACTGGGGAGAGATCAGCATCCTCCGTTCGCTGGATGACGTCGCCGCGCTGAAGGAGACCGAGGGCGGGCCGATCAGCATCCACGGCAGCGCCACCCTGAACCGCAACCTGTCCGATGCCCGCCTGATCGACCGCTACCACCTGCTGGTCTTCCCGGTCCTGCTCGGCGCGGGCAAGCGGCTGTTCAGCGACACCGAAATGGACAAGCAGAACCTCACTCTCATCGAGAGCGAGTCCTATACCAACGGGATCCAGAAGCTGGTCTACGACGTCATCCGCTGAGCAGCCCGTCGGGGTCCGCCCTGTTTAACGGTCGACCCCGACGAACACCGCTACCCGCTGCTCGGACTGGTGTTCCGGCAGCTCTGGCGGCACTAAAGCTATTTGCCAGACACACCACTAGCTGACAGCGGAGCACAACACCGGACGAAGCCGCTGTGGTGAGTTCCTGGTAAACGCACCTGGACGCATGAGCGCGACGACGCGCGGTTCGCGATGCTGCTGGAGCGGGCCCAGATGTTGACCCTGGCGGAGGAGGAAAACGGCGACGAGGTTGTGTTGGTTGCAGGGCGGATCGGATCAATCGCCGGCTGGCTATCCCCGCGCCATCCGGCCTGGCCCCGGCTGCGGGATCAGGCTCACGCCTGGGAGGAGCAGCTTCGCAAGGACGCTGATGAGCTGACGCACACCGTCTCGCGCTACGACGTGGATAACCGCCGTGGCGACCGTCCGCGAGCTGGGCCGCGTCCAGCCGGACATCCTCATCCACGGCGACCTCCACGCCAGAAACATCCTGCGCGCCGACCGTGAGCCCTGGCTGGCCGTCGACCCCAAGGGGTACGCAGGAGACCCCGCTTACGACGGCGGGGCGCTGCTCAAGTCGCGCGCACTGGGGCTCCTCGAAGCGGACGACCTGCGCAAGGCTGTCCACCGCGCTCTGGACGTCTTCGCCGACGCCGCGGAACTCGATCGCGAACCGTCCAGCGTTGGGCCTAGCTCCACGCCGTCCAGGCGGCGTTCTGGGGCCGCCGCCAAGGATTCCGCATTGCCCGCAGAGGATCACTACTGGATTCGCTCAGAGAATTCGCAGACCGCTTCGCCGAGTTACTGACAGAACGCGCTTGGATCGTGAATCTTGCTGTTGGGCCTGGCGGGGGAAGGGGTGCGGCACGGTCTTCCAAGCTGGCTACTCTGCTAGCGGATTTGCCAACGGGCGGCGTGGACGGCGGTGGACCTTTCGAGACGTTGTGGCGGACATCGAAGGTGGGTCTGGGGGCCGTAGGATCTGGACGTGTCGCTGACCTGCATCTTCCTCTCCTCCGGCCGTTCAATCGAGCTCTCCGAGTTGCGGCTGTCCTCGACCTACGGCGGAATGCTGGAGGGCTATCCGTGCAAGCGCGTCAACGATGGCACGGTCAACGGTCTCCTGCGGGCCGCCGAGCGTGCCTTTCCCGCCACACCAGTTCATCTCGTTCCGCCTGCCCTTGAGTACCCAGACCAGACCGCTGGCGCGTTCGGGCCTGTCGAGGCGCTGCCTGCAGTGGCTTGCGTCGGAGCCTTTCATTCCGTAGCACTCGACCCCGAGCACGACCCGGCTCTGTACTGCTCCGCCCTCACCGTCGTCTGGTTCCAACCCGCTCCGGACGTGCCCTCAAGTAACAGTGCTGATCCAGCGCTCTGCGATATCCCCTGGGAGGATCTGGCCCAGGACTATGAGCTGTAGGGAGTGCATCGAATGTAATGGTTATAGCCACCCGCTAATGGCCGCGACGACGAAATCCAGTCCCAAGAAGCTTGGGGTACGCGTGCAACGTCCGTGCCACCAAGCGCTGGCCGAGGCTGGGTGTTAGGCGGGCTCAGTGTCGCGGGTCGTGGCTTGACTGCTACTGTCCGTCCATGTTCTCGAACCACTCCTGAAAGCGCGCGCCGCACTCCTCGTTGATTCTTGCGAGGGGATTGTTGTCGACCCTGTGCGGCTGTGCGTCACGTTAGCGTCTGACCGGTACACCGCGGTCGGTCGCGCTGTTCACATTCTCAACGTGATGCTTTCAGGAGACGTCTGTGTTCCCTATCCTCCGAAGTGCCGGCCGATCGGCCGATCCCGTTCGTACGTTCTATGCGGTGAACGGTTTTTCATCCTTTTTCTACGTTCTGACCTTCACCCTCAGCCTCGTCTACTACGTGAAGGACGTCGGGCTGAATCCGCTGCAGATGGTGCTGGTCGGGACAGTCCTTGAAGCGACGGTGTTCCTGGCGGAGGTTCCGACCGGCATCGTCGCCGACCTCGTGAGCCGGCGGCTGTCGATCATCATCGGGCTTCTGCTCGTCGGCCCGGCCTTCCTGCTGCAGGCGGCCGCGCCCACGTTTGCAGTGGTACTGGCCGCCCAGGTCGTCTGGGGCATCGGCTACACGTTCACTTCGGGCGCCCTCGAAGCCTGGATCACCGACGAGATCGGTGAAGACCGCGTGGCGCCGGTGTTCACCCGTGAGCAGCAGATCCACCTCGCCGCAACAGTGGTCGGAACTGTCACCGCAGGTGGGCTCGGGCTGATCAGCCTGCGCCTCCCGATGGTGGTGTCCGGACTCGGCTTTCTCGGCCTTGCGGTGGTGATGCTGGCCGTCATGGGGGAGCAGCACTTCAGGCCCACCCCGAAAGGTGATCGCGACAGCTTCACGCATATGACCTCCACCCTGGTCGAGGGACTGAAGGTCGCCCGTCGGCGCCCGGTGGTCCGCTCCTTCTTCCTGATCAGCGTTTTGGTGGGGCTGTCGAGCGAGGCATTCGATCGGCTCTGGACCGTTCGGATCCTGAACGACATCGGGTTGCCGAACGTTTTCGGCCTGACCTCTCCGGCGGTGTGGTTCGCCGCCTTCGCCCTTGTTAGCACCGTCTTGTCGTTGGCGACCTCGCT
>JAWWPC010000169.1:0-4826 GCA_033851055.1 Kribbellaceae bacterium
GGCTCGAGCCAGACGACTTCGCCGAGCCGGGTCGGTTCGGGCGGTTCAACCCCGGGGATGTCCCACTCCTTGGCCGGGCGTCGGCTGGCCGAGCGCAGCGCGTTGAGGCAGCGGTTCGTGGCGATCCGGTAGAGCCAGGTGCGGATCGAGGCGCGTCCCTCGAACCCTTCGAGGCCTTGCCAGGCGGCTAGCAGCGTGTCCTGGAGGGCGTCCTCGGCGTCCTGCAAGGATCCGAGCATCCGGTAGCAGTGCACCTGTAGCTCGCGGCGGTGCGGCTCGGTCAGCGCTCGGAACGCCTCGCCGTCCTGCTGATCAGGTCGGCTCTCACCAACTCCACTCTCGCCACCTCTCTCCTGCACCTTGTCGCGCTTCCATCCTGTATGGACGCCGGCCGAGGGGCGAAAGGGGCGGTTGACGAGCGCCCCCTTTCCCGACGTCGCGGCGTCTAGATCAGTGGTAGCCGACAACGCCGACAAAAGGAGAACCGACATGGGAAAGATCGTCATCAGCGACAACGTCTCGCTCGATGGAGTCATCCAGGACCCGACCGGTGACGAGGGCTTCAGGCACGGCGGCTGGTTCGACTTCGACCGGGCTGGGGAAGAGTGGGCCAGGATCGAGTGCGCCGAGACGCTGGGCACCGAGGCCCTGCTGTTGGGTCGGCGGAGCTACGAGTGGTTCGCCGCGCGGTGGACATCCCGGAGTGGCGAGTGGGCGGACAGGTTGAACAGCCTGCCCAAGTACGTCGTGTCCTCGACCCTCGAAGATCCCGACTGGAACAACTCGACGGTCCTGAAGGGCGAGATGGTGAACGAGGTCTCGAAGCTGAAGCAGGAGCTAGACGGGGACATCGTCGTCTACGCCAGCGGTCGCCTCGCGCGCACGCTGATGGAGCACGACCTGGTCGACGAGCTGCGGCTGATGGTCTACCCGGTCGTGCTCGGGGCCGGCGAGCGCCTCTTCGGCGAGACCAGCGACAAGAAAACGATGCGCCTCGTCGACACCCGGACCGTCGGTGACGGCCTCGTTCTGCTCACCTACCAGCTCGTCCGAGAGGCCTAGCTACCGCTGCGTCGACGTCGGCCGGCGAGCGCCTCCTTGGGGTCACCGCCCTCCACCCTGCGCGCGTCACCACGCGCGAAGGGTGGAGGCGCTTGACCCAACGGCACGCCCGCCAGGTTCGGACAGTTTGCCCATGGGCGGCCTGGATGACTAGCGGCAAAACGACCGGGAAAATCACGCGGCTCACGTGGACACACGCCGACATCAACACCACTTCGAGAGGGCATCGCCACAATGACCATGACCCAAAGGCAGCGCTGGGTGCTCGCGCTGACATCGACGGCATCGCTGATGATATTGCTGGATGCACTGGTCGTCACCGCTGCCCTACACGCGATCGCGCTGGATCTACATGCCTCCATTGCCGATCTGGAATGGACCGTGAACGCTTACACTCTGCCGTTTGCCGTGCTGCTCATGGCCGGCGCGGCCCTGGGCGAACGATACGGCCGCAGGCGAGTCCTGGTGGGTGGACTGGCCCTGTTCGGGATCGCCTCCGCGGGTTGTGCGCTGGCACCGGGCCTCGGCTGGCTCATCGCGACCCGCGCGATCCAGGGCGTCGGTGCCGCCGCGGTGGCACCGGCAGCTTTGTCCGTGCTGTCGGTGGCGTTCGGCCCCGAACAGCGGTCGCGAGTGTTGGGATTGTTCGCATCGATCACCGGACTGGCCACGCTCGGGGGGCCGCTTGTCGGCGGAGCGATTGTGCAGAACCTGACATGGCAGTGGATCTTCTGGATCAACGTACCTATCGCCGCGGTGCTGATCCCCTTGGTTCTGGTGCGGCTCGAGGAGAACTCAGGTTCCCCACGGGGTGTGGACTATGTCGGGATCGGGTTGGTGAGCGCGGCAGCATTCGGACTTGTTTGGGGTTTGATCAGGGGAAATGAATCCGGTTGGGCTAGCGCCGAGGTTGTCGCGGCGCTGTCCGGCGGCGCGATCGCGCTCGTCGTATTCGTCGGCTGGGAGTTGCGTGCCGACGCCCCGCTGATACCGATGCGTTTCTTCGCCTCGCGCGCCTTCTCCGCCGGCAATACTGCCGGGTTCCTCTTGTTCGCATCCACCTTCAGCGGTGCGTTCTTCTTTGCCCAATTTCTACAGGTCGTACTGAGGCACGGTCCGATGGCCACGGGATTGTTGCTGGCACCGTGGACAGTGGCACTCTTCGTGGTCGCGCCGGTCGCGGGTAAGCAGATAGATAGAATCGGCGCGCGGTCGCTGGTGGTGGCCGGGCTGCTGCTGCAGGCGGTCGGATTCGGGTGGATCGCGCTGATCGCCGGGCCTGGGTTGACCTATCCGCCCCTGATTCTTCCGTTCGTGATCTCCGGAGTCGGCATCGCGATGACGATTCCGTCGGCGCAGAGCGCTGTCATCGGGGCGGTACCGATTGCGGCGATCGGTGCTGCTTCGGGTACGTTCAACACGGTCCGCCAGCTCGGCGGCGCCTTCGGGATCGCGATCACTACAGCGGTTTTCACGACCCGGGGCGGACTCGGCTCCGCGACGACATTCAGCGACGGCTTCGGGTCTGCCATCGCAACAGCGGCAGCACTGGCCCTCGCCGGAGCGGTCATCGGACTTCTCCTGCCCCGGCGGGCGGTGCGAACCACTGGCCACACAGTTGCTGTGCCCGCCGCCCAGCAGGTATCCGCCCCGTAGGCGATGACCACGCGACCATCAGCGCCGATTTCGCAACTCGGACCGCACCGTACCGGTCCGAGTTGCCGGCGCATGCTTGGCTCCCCACAAGATGCCGAGGATCTTGTGCATGAAACGCGGGCTGTTCTGACTTCTCGTCAGCAAGGTCCGATCGTTGTGGAACCGCGACCTCGCTGCCGTCTTGGCGGGGTGGTCGGGGTGCGGAGCCCGGCGGCGCAGAGATCACCGAGTGCGCGGGCGAGTTGTTGGCGGACCTGATGATTTTCTTCGGTCAACCGACGGTTTCGCTCGTTGGCTGCCTCCAGCCGTTGCCGAAGAGACGCGTCGGATGCCCGCTATCGTGCAGGGAGCGGTGCACTGCCGGCGCGTCGCACTGCGGCCCGCAGCCGCTCGATCTCGGTTCGTAGGTCTTGTTGGGAGTAGAGCCAGGAGCGCGAGACTTTGGCCGTGCGAGCGACGGCGTCGAAGGTCACTGGGGTGCCTGCGGTTTCGATCTCACGCAGAGCTTGGATGGCTTTGGCTCGGGTGTACTCGTGCCGGTTCCGGGCCGCTTGGACGATGTGGCGGGAGTTGTCAGCTCGCACTGGTCGTCCCTTCGGCTGTCGGCTCAGGATCGGTCTCCAGGGATGTGATGATCCGGTCGAGATTGCCAAGGACCTGCTGGTTCATTTCGACGAGCCTGAGCTGCCCGCGGGCCTTGCTCGCGGAGACGATCTGCAGCAGTTCCTCGCGGTGCTGTCGATGCTGGGGAAGGAACTCAGGGGTCGTGATGAACATCGGGCAGGTCAGACAGGCATTGGCGTGCGGGCAGGTCTTCTGCACCGGCAGGCCGCAGTAGCCGTTCGGTAGGGCCTGGGTCACGCGGCTGAGACGTTGTTTGGCCCATGCAGCTTCGGCCAGCGGACCTACCGGGTCGAGGGAGACCGGCTGGCCGCTGATGTTGACCTTGCGGGCCTGTTCCCAGTGCCGCCGGATGGTGGTGTCGGTCAGCCGAGCGTAATGCGCTGTCATGGCATGAGAGTCGTGGTCCAGGATCCGCCGGACGACCTCTTGGGGGACGTCTCGGTTGATCAGCCTCGTCCCCAGCGTGTGGCGGAACTGGTGCGGGGTGACTTTCACGAGGCGGCCGTGTTCGTCGCGGACATCGCACGCCTTCAACCATGCGTGTAGCGCTGTCCGGTAGACGTTTCCGTCGGTGGGCTCCGTCCCAGTCGCGGTCGCGATCCTGCGGGACGGGAGCCATGCCGGTCGCACGTACGAACTCGCCGGTCCGGCGCCGGTCTCTCCACGGCAGCAGGCTCGGGCGATCGGCGATGCGCTCGGGACCTCGCTGCGGTTCGTCGAACAGAGCCGCGACGAGGCCAGGGCGAAGATGCTGCAGTTCATGCCCGAGCCTGTCGTGGACGGCACCCTCGACATCCTCGGCGACCCGTTGCCCGTCGAACAGCGCGTGAGCCGCGACGTCGAACAGATCCTCGGCCGCGCACCCCGCCCCTTCGCCGCTTGGGCAGTGCGGAACATCGGCACCTTCAAGTAACTGATCTTATATGTATCTCATATGATATTGTGATCGTACTTGAAGTATTCGAAGCATGAGCTAGCCGGGTCTCCCCCGGCACGGGCGAGGAGCTTGCGATGTTCTTGGTGACCGGGGCAACTGGAAGTGTCGGACGTACGGCGGTAGACCTGCTGCTGGCGCAGGGCCACAAAGTGGTGGCGGTGACCCGGGATCCGTCCCACTCCGGGTTGCCCGGCGAAGCGCAGGTGGTGGCGGGTGATCCCTCAAAGCCGGAGACCCTCGCGTTGAACGGTGTCGAGGCGATCCTGCTCGCCCCGCGCGCCGTCGGCTCCGCCACCGCCGAACTGTTGTCGCTCGCAGCCGCACACGGCGTCGCGCGGGTCGTCGTACTGTCGGCAGCGACGGTGGAATACCCCGTCGGTCTCCCCCGCTTCATGGAGCACTTCAAGTCGGTCGAGGCCGACGCGAAGGCGTCCGGGCTGGAGTGGGCCTTCCTCCGCAGCACCGACTACGCCGCCAACACCATCGCCTGGGCACCGCAGGTGAGGGCGGGCAACGTGGTTCGAGGCGCGTACGGGAATGCGGTGAC
>JAWWPC010000179.1:0-26100 GCA_033851055.1 Kribbellaceae bacterium
TGAACAGCGACCATTCGCTCTGCAGCGCGGTCACCGGATGCACGGCGTGCGCGCGCCGGATGCTTTCAGCGCTCGCCTCCGAGATGCCCGCGTACCGGATCTTGCCCTCGGCAACCAGCTCGCCCAGGGCGCCCCAGGTCTCTTCGACGGGCACGTTCGGGTCGACACGGTGCTGATAGTACAGGTCGATGTGGTCTACGCCGAGCCGGCTCAGCGACTCGTCACAGCACTGCTTGACGTACGCGGCGTCGCCGCGGGCCGCCATGCCGCCGTCCTGCCAGACGATGCCGAACTTGGTTGCGAGCACCACCTCGTCCCGGTGGCCGGCGATGGCGCGGCCGACCAGTTCCTCGTTGACGCCGTTGGCGTAGACGTTCGCGGTGTCGAGAAAGGTGATCCCGAGCTCCAAAGCCCGGTGGATGGTGGCGATCGACTCCTCGTCGTTGTCCCGCACCCCGTAGGCCTGGCTCATGCCCATGCAGCCGAGTCCCTGCGCGCTGACTTCCAGCTCACCCAGCGTCTTCTTGATCACGCGGATATTCCTTCCATAGTGGATTCGGCTTCCATGCTGACCAGCGCGCGACAACCAGCTACGTCGCGTGCCACTCAGGACGGATCAGGCCCCGATGGTCGAGGCGTCGATGACGAACCGATAGCGCACGTCGCTGTTCTCGACGCGCTCGTAGGCCGCGTTGATCTGGTCGGCCGAGATCGTCTCGATCTCCGCGCCGACACCGTGCTCGGCGCAGAAGTCCAGCATCTCCTGGGTCTGGGCGATGCCGCCGATCGACGACCCGGCCAGCGCGTTGTTCCCGACGATCAGCGAAAAGGCGTTGTAGGAGTCCGGACTCGCCGGCGCGCCGACGTTCACCATCGCCCCGCCTACCCGCAGCAAGCCGAGGTAGGAGTCGACCGGCAGGTTCGCCGAAACGGTGTTGAGGATCAGGTCGAACCGGCGCCTGAGCACGTCGAACGTCGACGCGTCGCCGGTGGCGAAGTAGTCCTTCGCGCCGAGACGCAGGCCGTCCTCCTGCTTCTTGAGGCTCTGGCTGAGCACCGTGACCTCGGCGCCCATCGCCACCGCGAGCTTGACGGCCATGTGGCCCAGCCCGCCGAGGCCGACGACGGCGACCTTCTTGCCCGGCCCGGCGCCCCACTGGCGCAGCGGCGAGTAGGTGGTGATGCCGGCGCAGAGTAACGGAGCGGCAACGTCCAGCTCGATGCCTTCGGGGATCCGGCAGACGAAGGCGTCTTTCACCACGATCTGGCGGCTGTAGCCGCCGTAGGTGTTCTCGCCGTCGAAGCCGACGCCGTTGTAGGTCTGGACGTTGCCCTTAACACAGAACTGTTCGGTTCCGGCCAGGCAGTACTCGCACTCGCCGCACGAGTCGACCATGCAGCCGACACCGACCCGGTCGCCGACCTGGTACGTCGTGACGTCCGCGCCGACCGCAGCGACCACGCCGGCGATCTCGTGGCCGGGCACCATCGGGAAGATCGCCGTGCCCCAGTCCTGGTTGACCTGGTGGATGTCGCTGTGGCAGATGCCCGCGTAGGCGACGTCGATGAGCACGTCGTCCAGGCGCAGGTCACGGCGCTCGATCGTCGCCGGGGCGAGCGGGGCGCCCGAGGATACGGCGGCGATGGCGTGCGTGGTGGTGCTCATTGAAACCCTCCGAGAACAGGCAGTACGACAAGACAATGTAAGAGACCTCTTACGTTTAAAACGTGAGTGGCCTCTTACTGATTCCGCGGGATGGTGTGATTCACGACATGGCTGAACGGCCCGGAGAACGCCGCGCGGATCGTCATCAAAGGCCACCTGGCCTAAAGTGTGGCCTCCTCGTTGCGAACTCGGGGCAGCATGGCCACCGGTGGTTACGCCTTCAGCGGAGGTCGGTGAGTGCAGGGGGCACGGTGCAGCTGATGCCAACGTCGTTCATGCGCTCGCTGATCGGCCGACCTTCGACGGTCGGGATGACGAACGGTGTGGGTCGATTCCGGTCGAGGTTGCGTGCGTATCGTGCTCGCTGGTCGATGAGCGTCTGCCAGTCCGCGAGCCAGCTGGGCGTTGGGCGGTCGTTGTCGAGGCGGTCGGATCCCAGAAGGCGGATGGTGCGGATCATCGCGGCTACCGCGTTGTTCTGCTCCTGGATGGCGCGGGCTTTGGTGGCATTGGTTGCATTGAGCGGAGCGGCGGATTGTTGCACGGCGTGTGTCATGGTCGAGCAAGCGGACTCTGTCGTACTGACGACTTGTGGATCATCGATCAGTTCGGGCCGGTCGTGATTCATGAAGCGCCAGAGGCCGATCAGCGAGGCGATAAGGAATGCCCCGAGGACTGCTGCGACGGGGATTATGACCAGGGCCAGGACCCATCTCTGCCGACGTGATCTCCGGCGCTTGGGTGGCTCGGATGGTATCGGGGGCCGGCTCATGTCATCCGTCACGGATGCCATCGTGCCCGCACGCGGGCCGAACTGCCACGACCCCAGCCGCAGGTTGACGGTTACGTCTCAAGGCATGCGGTCAGTACTCCGCATCGCCCCGATAGCTGCTAACAATCAGAAGGAGGCGATCCAGACGGCGTGTCCGGAGGCTTGAGTGTCAGGCCGTGCCGACGGTGGCACTTCGGGACCGACGAATCGCGACACGCCGGGTAACTACGGACCGATGAGGGTGCGGGTGGCGAGGGCTGTGGTTAGGGCTGCCTGGGTGGCTTCGTAGCCTTTGTCCTCGCGGCTGTCGGGTAGGCCGGCGCGGTCGAGGGCCTGCGGGTCGTTGTCGCAGGTAAGCAGGCCGAAGCCGACCGGTATGCCGGTTGTCACGGAGACCTGCATCAAGCCCTCGGTCGCCGCCTGGCAGACGTACTCGAAGTGCGGCGTGTCCCCGCGGATCACCACCCCGAGGGCTACCACGGCGTCGTACCCATTCTTGGCGGCGTGCAGGGCGGCAACGGGAAGCTCGAAGGAGCCCGGCACCCGGACCACCTTGAACTCGGTGACGCCGGACTCAACCAATGCGCGCTGCGCCCCGGCAACGAGGGAGTCGGTCACCAGCGGGTGCCACTGGGCCGCGACGACGGCGACCCGGAGGCCTTCGGCGCGAGGGGTCTCGATGGTGGGTGCTCCACTGCCCGACATCAGCTGGCTCCGTTCTCGTCAGTCAGTACGCCGGCCGGCAGGTGGTGACCCATCCGGTCGCGCTTGGTCCTCAGGTACCGCAGGTTGTGCTCGGTCGGGTTGATCGAGATGCTGCGGCGCTCGACCACGTCGATGCCGTAGCCCTGGAGTCCGGCTAGCTTGGCCGGGTTGTTCGTCAGCAGCCGGACCGAGGTGATGCCCAGGTCCGCGAGGATCTGCGCGCCGGTGCCGTAGTCGCGGGCATCGGCGGGCAGGCCCAGATCTAGGTTGGCGTCGACCGTGTCCCGGCCGGCGTCTTGCAACTCGTAGGCCCGCAGCTTGTGCAGCAGGCCGATCCCCCGGCCCTCGTGCCCGCGCAGGTACACGACGACGCCGCCCTCGGCCGCGACCTGCCGCATCGCCTCCTCGAGCTGGGGTCCGCAGTCGCAGCGCAGTGAGCCGAACACGTCACCGGTCAGACACTCCGAATGCAGCCGGACCAGCGTCGGCCCGTTGCCGATCTTGCCGTGGACCAGGGCAAGCTGCTCCGATCCGTCCACGGTGTTGCGGTAGCCGTGGGCAACGAAATCGCCGTATTTGGTGGGCAGGGTGGTGGTCGCCACCCGCTCGATCTGGCTCTCGGTCCGGCGCCGGTACCGGATCAGGTCCTCGATCGAGATCAGCACCAGGCCGTGCTCGTCGGCGAAGGTGCGCAGATCCGCGCCCCGCTTCATGGTGCCGTCGTCGTTCACCAGTTCGGCGATCACCGCGGCCGGCCGCATTCCGGCGATCCGGGCCAGGTCCAGTGACGCCTCCGTATGACCAGGCCGGACCAGTACGCCGCCCTCGCGGGCGCGCAGGGGGAAGATGTGACCCGGCTGCACCAGGTCGTAAGACTCCGAGGCGGAGTCGGCCAAGGTCCGGATCGTCCGGGCCCGATCCGCCGCCGAGATCCCGGTGGTGACGTTGTCCCTGGCATCGACCGAGATCGTGTACGCCGTCCGGAGCCGCTCGCGGTTGTGCGGAGTCATCAGCGGGATGCCCAGCCGGTCGAGCTCCGCGGCCTCCATCGGTACGCAGACCACGCCCGAGCTGTACCGGATCAAGAACGCCAGCAGTTCGGGGGTTGCCTTGGAGGCCGCGAAAACAAGGTCGCCCTCGTTCTCGCGGTTCTCGTCGTCCACCACGATGACCGGGTGGCCGGCACGGATCTCCTCGATCGCGTGCTCGATGGTATCGAGCTTCAGCACGGTGCCCATGATCAGCTCACCGCCGCGACAGCAGCCGGTGCTCCGACCGTCGCCCGGCTCTGGATCCGCCACCAGGAGGCGAACCCGAGCACGCAGAAGAGCCCGTAGACGACGTACATGGCGGCCGACGGGTAGAACTTCGACTGCACCAGCAGCGGTACTCCGACCACGTCCACCCCGATCCAGACCAGCCAGAACTCGACCCAGCCCCGAGCCATCCCGTACGTCGCCAGGATGGAGCCGGTGAGGATCCACGCATCCCACTGCGGGCCCCAGGAACCAAGGGCCTTCAGCACCGAGTAGCTGATCCCATAGAGGACTACGGCGACGCCGAGCAGTTCGAGCCGCTCGCGGTTCGTCGCCCAGCGCGGCTGGACCCCGTGGCCGTCGTTGTTCACGGCCTGGCGCGCCTTGTACCAGCGGTACCAGCCGTAGAGGCTGACCAGGGCGAAAAAGACCTGGCGGCCGGCCTGACCCCAGAGGTCCTTGTCCTGCGGGGTGCCGAAGACCCCACCGACGAAGACCGTGAACAACAGCACGTTGCCGATGATGCCCACCGGCCAGGCCGAGACCAGCCGGCGCATCCCGAAGAGCGCGCTTGCGAGCCCGAAGACGTTGCCGACGATCTCCCGGACCAACACGGGAGAGCCCGCGATGGTCACCTGCGCATGCAGCAGCGAGTCGAAGACGTTCATTCCTTGCCTCCAGCAACGCCATCGCGCACGGAAGAGAGCGGATCCGATTGCGGCGTCCGGTGGCTTCGATCGCCTGGCGTCAGCAATCGCTCGACGTACTTGGCGATGACGTCGACCTCGAGGTTCACGGTGTCGCCGACCTTGTTGCGGCCGAGCGCGGTGAGTTCGAGCGTGGTGGGAATCAGGCTGATACCGAAGGTGCCCGATGCATCGTCCACATCGGTGACCGTCAGGGACACCCCGTCGACGGCGATCGAGCCCTTTTCCGCGACGTACCGGAGGATCTCCGGCGGCGCGGAGATCCGGACGACCTCCCAGTGTTCGGCCGGCTCGCGCGAGGCGATCGTGCCGACGCCGTCGACGTGGCCCTGGACGATGTGACCGCCCAGTCGGGCATGCGCCGCGACGGCGCGCTCCAGGTTCACCCGGGATCCCTTCTCGGCGGCACCGAGGCTGGTGCGCGCCAGGGTCTCCCGCATCACGTCGGCGGTGAAGGTGCCGTCCCCGACCTCTATGACGGTCAAGCAGCAGCCGTTCACGGCGATCGAGTCGCCGTGGCCGGCATCGGAGGTGACCAGCGGGCCGCGGATCCGGAGCCGGGCCGCGTCGCCCTCGAGCAGATCGAGGGCCTCCACGGTGCCCAGTTCTTCGACGATTCCGGTGAACATCTTCTAGACCGTCCCTTGATCGGTGAGTGGGGTCAGAATCAACCGGACGTCGTTGCCCAGCCGGCTGACGTCCGCAAGGTTGAAGCGCCGCAGGTCGGCAATAGATTCCGCGCCCAGGTCCCCGATCGCTGAATGGCCCGAACCGAGCAAGGCCGGGGCGACGTACGCGACGATCTGGTCGACCAGTCCGGCGCGCAGGAAGGCGGCGGCCAGGGTCGGGCCGCCTTCCAGCCAGAGGTGGCGGATCTGGTGGTCGTCCAGCTGGCGCAGCACCTCAGCTGGGTCGTGGGTGGGGAGCAGCAGGGTCTCGGCACGATCGTTGCGAACCCGCGCGGTCGGCGGGATCTCCCGATCGCCGACGACCACCCGGAGCGGCTGCCGGTCGGCGTGCCGGTCGTCCTGGTCGCGCACGGTGAGCTCGGGGTCGTCGTCCAGCACGGTCTGGGTACCGACCGCGATCGCGTCGCACTCGGCGCGCTTGCTGTGTACGTCGGCTCGTGCCAGCGGTCCGGTGATCCACTTGCTGGACCTGTCCGGGGCCGAGGTGCGGCCGTCCAGGGTGGTCGCGAACTTCCAGGTCACGAATGGCCGGCCGGTGCGGATCGAGTGCAACCAGACGTGATTGACCGCCTCCGCCTCGTCCCGCAGGACGCCGGCTTCGACCTGGATGTTCTTGCTGGCGAGCTTCACCGCACCGCCGGACGCCTGCACGTTGGGATCCGGTACGGCGTACAGGACCCGGCTGATCCCGGCTGCGATGAGTGCATCCGAGCATGGCCCCGTGCGGCCGGTGTGGTTGCAGGGCTCGAGCGTCACGTACGCCGTCCCGCCGCGGGCGCGGTCCCCTGCCATCAGCAGGGCCTCGACCTCCGCATGCGGACCACCCGTGACGGCGTGAAAGCCCTCGCCCACCGGATGGCCGGAACGATCCGTGATGACAGCGCCGACGACCGGGTTCGGATGGGTGCTGCCGATGCCACGCGCGGCCAGCTCGATGGCACGACGCATCCAGGCGAGGTCGATCGGCGACGCGTTCTTCACTGACGGGTCCCTCGTTGTCACGGACGCGCTCGCGGGGTCATGACAACCAGCGCACGCGCACCCGGATTCGCGGAGGACGGCGGCAAGCCGCGTCGCCCGGACGCCGGAGCGCACCCGCCGATCGCGTGCGCCTCCCATCCGGACTTTCACCGTCGGTCCTGGAATTCCACCAGGTCAACCGGCCGAGATGATACTGCCTCGGCCCGGGTCGCGGACTATCACCGCCGGCTCGGAATTACACCGACCCCGGAGCACGCGAGTGGGTTCACTCGTGTTGTCATTGTGCCACCCCACCGGAAATCCGCCACGAATCGGGTCACAGGCTGGACTGTCGCGTCTAGTCGGGAGTTCCTTACGCCGGCGGCCAGGGCCGCAGGGCGGCGGTATCCCTGTGTTCGCATCATCATTCCTCGAGGTAGATTCGCTACTGCAATCTTTGCCGTTTGCAATCGCGAATGTCAAGCCCGGTCAAACACTGGTTCCGGCCGTTCGCAAGTGCGAAGATGAGCTGGCCAGCACCGGAGGAGGTAGCCAACCCCGTGGATCAGATCGCGCACAACCTGCAGCAGCAGACCGACCTGTACGGCGAGCCGCTGGGCGAGCTGATCCGGCGGATCGGCGGCGCGCTCGGCCTCACCCAGGCCAGGTTGGCGGAGGCGATCGGCCTGTCCGCGCCGATGCTGTCCCAGTTGATGAGCGCGCGACGGGTCAAAATCGGCAACCCGGCGGTGGTGGCCAGGCTGCATTCACTCGACGAGCTCGCGGCCCGAATCGCGACCGACGACCTGGAGCCGGCCGAGATCACGGCTGCGCTGGACCAGATCCGCGGCACCACCGGCGCCTTCACCAAATCGGTGCCGCCTGCAACGACAGGCCGGCCGCAGCCCCGAGCTGTGGTTCGGGAGATCCAGAGCCTTTTCCGCTCGGTGGCCTCCGCCGACGAGGTGCTGCGGGCAGCCGACCTGATCGTTGCCGAGTCACCGGGACTGACCGAACTGTTGCGCGCTTACGGTGCGGGGCGGACCGATGACGCGGTCGCGCATTTCGAACGCCATCTCGGCTGATACATCAGGAGATCCCGGCCGCGGCCGGTACGGCGGCTGACGGGCGCCAGGGCTCACACCGGACTGAGGAGTGACGACCTACGCGGCATTCGGATCGCCGACCAGCGAAACCACGTCGGCGATGGACTCGACGATGCGGGTCGGGCGGTAGGGGAACCGGTCCACCTCGTGCTCGCCGGTGGAGCCGGACAGCACGAGCACACTGCGCATGCCCGCCTCGAGGCCGCTGACGATATCGGTGTCCATCCGGTCGCCGATCATCACGGTGGTCTCGGAGTGGGCCTGGATCTTGTTCAGCGCGCTGCGCATCATCAACGGGTTCGGCTTGCCGACGAAGTACGGCGCGACGCCGGTGGCGCGGGTGATCAGCGCGGCCACGGAGCCGGTCGCCGGCAGCGGCCCCTCGGCGGACGGGCCGGTCGGGTCCGGGTTGGTCGCGATGAATCTGGCCCCTGCCCCGATCAGCCGGATCGCCCGGGTGATCGCCGCGAACGAGTAGGTCCGGGTCTCCCCCAACACGACATAGTCCGGTGCCTGCTCCGTCAGCACGTATCCGACCTCGTGCAAGGCGGTGGTCAGCCCCGCCTCGCCGATCACGTACGCCGTACCGTTGGGTCGCTGATCGTCCAGGAACTGGGCGGTAGCCAGTGCGGAGGTCCAGATGGACTGCTCCGGTACGTCGATGCCGCCGGCAAGCAAGCGGGCGCGCAGGTCCCGCGGTGTGTAGATCGAGTTGTTGGTCAGCACCAGGAACTTCTTGCCGGACTTCTGCAACGCAGCGATGAAGTCGCTCGCCCCGGGGATGGCGCGCTCCTCGTGGACAAGCACGCCGTCCATGTCGGTCAGCCAACTCTCTACCGGCTTGTGGTCCGTCATCGCCGCGCTCCTAGCTGTAGGCAGGTGCTCCTGGCAACAGTGTGTCAGCCCAGCTTGCTGGCCCCCTGGGCCAGCGCACGAAGTTTCTCCACCATTGCGTTCGGGTCATCAGCCGCGTAGACCGCCGAGCCGGCCACGAAGACGTCCGCCCCCGCGTCGGCGCAACGCTCGATGGTCTCGGCCGACACCCCGCCGTCGATCTGGATCCAGATGTCGAGACCATGCTTGGCAACGAGTTCGCGGGTCCGGTGGATCTTCGGCAGGCACACATCGAGGAACTTCTGGCCGCCGAAGCCGGGCTCCACGGTCATGATCAGAACCATGTCGAGCTCGGCCAGGATGTCCTCGTACGGCTCGATCGCGGTGGCCGGCTTCAGCGCCATCGACGCCCGCGCGCCCTTGGCCCGGATCTCCCGGGCGGTCCGGATCGGAGCCCGGCACGCCTCCACGTGGAAGGTCACGCTGCTCGCGCCGGCCTCGATGTACCCGGGAGCCCACCGGTCCGGGTCCTCGATCATCAGATGGCAGTCGAGCGGCATGGTTGTCGCTCTCGCGAGGGACTCGACCACCGGAACGCCGAGGGTCAGGTTCGGGACGAAGTGGTTGTCCATCACGTCGATGTGCACCCAGTCAGCACTCGACACCGCCTCGACCTCGGCTGCGAGGTGGGCGAAGTCAGCGGTCAGGATGCTCGGTGTGATCTGAATTCCCATCAGAGCGGCGATTCTACCGACGCCCCGTGAACCCGGCGCAGACCTGGGGCCTACCGACGCTCGTGGAACACGCCTGCTGAGGTGCGAACCCGCATCGACCTTTCGGGTCTACGGACGGCTAACGAGCCAATCGACGACCTGGGCTGCGGAGTCGACCGCGGTGACTCCTGTCGGCAGCTTCGGTCGTCTCACCAACACCACCGGAACGGACAACTCGCGCGCGGCCGTGAGCTTGGCCGCGGTCATCGGACCACCGCTGTCCTTGGTCACCAGTACGTCGATGCGCTGGCGACTGAGCAGCTCCCGCTCACCGGATACGGCGTACGGGCCTCGGTCCAGCAGCAACTTGCACCAGGTCGGGCGTGGGTCGGGCGGGTCAACGCAGCGGGCGAGCATCCAGAGATCCAGCCCGGCGAACGCGTCCAACCCCTGCCGTCCGATCGTCAGGAACACCCGTACAGGGTCGTCGCGGCTCTGGGCGACCTTCGCGGCGAGGGTTGTCGTGAGCTCTGCCGCCAGGTCCAGCGTGTCTGCCCAGTGCCAGTCGTCGCCGGGACCTGCGGTCCAGCCTGGTCTGCGTAGGACCACCAGCGGTACGCCGACTTGCCGGGCCGCCTCGGCCGCATGAGTCGTCATGGTCGCCGCGAACGGGTGAGTCGCGTCAATCACGGCGTCGACCTTGTGGTCCCGCAACCAGGCGACCAGACCATCAACGCCGCCGAAGCCGCCTCGCCGTACCTCTCCCACCGGCAGTTGAGCATTAGCGACCCGCCCGGCAAGCGAGGACACGATCTCAATCCCCGGTTCGCCGACCAGCAGGCTCGCGAGCTGACGGGCCTCCCCCGTCCCACCCAGCAGCAACACCTTCACCACGCCACTATCCCCCTCAGTCTCTACTCCCACCTATCGATCGCCGCTCGATCGCCGATCGTGGCCAAGCTCGAGGTCGACGCCACACCTTTGTGCACCACGCAGCCATACAGATCGCGCCGGCGCGACCGGCCCGTGCACAAAGCCGGCGTCCCGGCCACACCTCTGTGCACCGCTCAGCCATCCGGACCACGTCGGCCCGACCAATCGGTGCGCAAGGTCGGGGACGACGCCGGCCGGCGGAGTCGGCTGGGTGCGCAGTCGCATCGGCGAAGGGCTACCGGTGCGGGCTGCAGCTTCAGTTATCGCTGACGGGCGGTTGAGTACAGGTGGCTGTCAGGGAAGGTGGACGCGGTGAGGACCTTGCCAACGACTACAACCGCCGTGCGGAGGATGCCCGCCTCGCGCACCTGCGAAGCGATGTCGGCCAGGGTTCCGCGGAGGATCACCTCGTCGTCCCGGCTGGCCCGGGCGACCACGGCGACAGGACAGCCCGATCCGTAGTTCGGGATGAGGTCGTCGACCAGGCGCTCGATGTGCTGGACCGCCAAATGCAACACGATGGTGCCCCGGCTTGCGCCGAGAGTCGCGAGGTCCTCCCCTGGCGGCATCGCCGTGGCCCGGGCGGCGATCCGGGTGAGGATCACCGTCTGGCCGACCTCGGGCACCGTCAGCTCACGCCCGAGCGAGGCCGCCGCCGCGGCAAACGCCGGTACGCCGGGCGTCACGTCGTACGGAACTCCGGCAACGTCGAGGCGGCGCATCTGTTCGGCCATCGCGCTGAACACCGACGGATCGCCCGAGTGCAACCTCGCCACATCGAGCCCCGCCTCGTGAGCCCGAACCAGCTCGGCGAGGATCTCGTCCAGGTTCAACCGGGCCGTGTCGACCTTCCGCGCATCGGCCGGGCAATGGTCCAGCAACTCCACCGGCACCAGCGCACCGGCGTACAAGCAAACGGGTGAAGCGGCGATCAGGTCACGGCCGCGGACGGTGATCAGGTCGGCCGCGCCCGGACCGGCGCCGATAAAGTGCACCGTCATCCCGTCACCACTTTGGTCACGCTCCAGATGGTGACCGGCATCGCTGGACGCCAGCCGGTCATGCCGCCGACCGGCGAGGCCCGCTGGACCGACAGGCGGACCAGGTCACCACCCAGGTCGGCGTACCACTTGGCGATCAGGGACTCCGTCTCGAGCGTCACCCCGTTCACGACCAGCCGGCCTCCCGGGAGGAGCGCGTGCCAGCAGGCCTCGATCACGCCCGGCACGGTTGCGCCGCCACCGACGAAGACGGCTGAGGGGGCTTCCAGCTCGGCCAAGGCGACAGGCGCCGCGCCGACGACTGTGCGGACGGATACGCCGAGGGCCGCCGCGTTGCGCTCCAGCCGCAGGGCGCGGTCCGCGTCGCGCTCGATCGCGACCGCCCGGCAGGTCGGGTGGTGTCGCAGCCACTCGATCGCGATGCTTCCGGCACCTGCGCCGACGTCCCAGAGCAGTTGCCCCGGCACCGGCGCCAACCGGGACAGCGTCACCGCCCGAACCTCGCGCTTGGTCAGCTGGCCGTCGTTCTCGTACGCCTCATCAGGCAGGCCAGGGACCGTCGGCAGCAGTTGCGTGTCGGCATCCGCCCGGCATAGGACGCCGATCACGTTCAGCGCATCGACCTCGTGATCCCAGTCGGCTGCGAGGGCAGTCCGGACCCGTTCCTGCACCGACCCGAGCTGCTCCAGCACGGTGACCTCACTCGCGCCGTACCCGCGAGACACCAGCGCCGCAGCGACCTCGCCCGGCGTGTGAGCTCCCCAACTCAGTACAACGACCCGGCGGCCGGGCTGGACATGTGGGTGCAGGAGTTCGAGCGGATGCCCGACCAGGCTCACCACCTCGACCTGGTCCTGCGGCCAGCCCAGCCGGGCGCAGGCCAGCGACATGCTCGACGGGTGCGGAATCACCCGGACGGCGGGTGCGCCGAGGAGCCGGACCAGTGTCGTACCGATGCCATGGAAGGTCGGGTCGCCGCTGGCCAGGACACAGATCCGGCGGTCGCGGTGCGTGGCGAGCAGACCCGGCAACGACTCCGAGAGCGGCGACGGCCAGGCGATCTGCTCGGCCGGGCCGGTCGGTACCAGGGTGAGCTGGCGGGTGCTCCCCATCAACACCTCGGCGGACTCGATCGCCGCACGCGCGATCGGTGCCAGGCCGCTCCAGCCGTCGGCCCCGATCCCGACCACGGTCAGCGGCCCGAACCTCGGCTCGGCCGATGATCCAGCCCGCATTGCCGGATCCAGCCCCGCCGAAGAGACCTCCACCTCACGCATTGCCGAGCACCTTGGTGACGGTGATCTCGATGACCACGCGCTCGGGATTCTCGCGCGGCTGGCGGTAGCGCCCGGCGTACCGGCGGACTGCATCGGCCACCTGCTCGGGCTCGTCGCGCACGACTGCCCAGCCCTCTAGCGTGGACCAGCGCGGCCCGTCCACTTGGCTGACTGCGACGGCTGCGCCTTCGGCACCGGCAGCCCGCACCTGGCGAGCCTTGTGCGACCGTCCTGAGCAGATGATCCGGGCGATCCCGGTTTTCAGGTCCAGGGTCGCGCCGACCATGACGACATGCACCGTCCCGTCGGGCCGGACCGTGCTGAGCATGCACAGGTGCCTCTCGGTCCAGAAGTCGGCGAAGTCCGCGGACCGATCGCTGAGTGGCAGGTGCACCCGTCGATCGTAGTCAGCCGCTCTCCCCGGCGCCCGGCCCCCTTAGCCGACGTCGCGACGGCGGAACCCGATCAGGCCCGCAGCCATCAGGACGACGGCGATCGCCGTCAGCCAGATCACCGGTGTCGCGGAGAAGTCGCCACCGGGCAGTCTGGGGGTGTGGGCGTACGGCGAGACATTCATCAGGCCTTGCGGCAGATCGAAGATCGGGCCGAACTGGCCGATCAGCAGGAATGCACCGAACAGCACCCAGCCTGCGGTGACGAGCTTCGGGGCCAGGCCGAAGAGGATCAGCACCAGCGCGGTGACCACCCAGATGGCCGGCAGTTGGACTACCGCCGCGCCGAGCATGCTGCCGATCTGACGGCCCATGTGGCCGAGTGACGCCCCGCTCGAGATGCCCGAGCCGATGCCGCCGAGGAGCACCAACACCGCCGTACCGAACAGCGCCATCGCCAGGTGGCTCCCCAGCCAACTGGCCCGGGTGACGCCGGTGGCCAGCAGCGGCTCCGCCCGCAGTGCGGTCTCCTCGGAGCGCAGCCGTAACGCGGCCTGGATACCGAAGGCCGAGGCGAGCAGGCCGAGCATGCCCATCTCACTGGACAGGAACGCATCGGTGATCCCGTCGACGCCGCCGAGCTTGAGCACCAGGTCCTTCGCGCTCTGGCTGCTCACGAAGCCGTCGACGTTGCTGGCGATGTTGCCGACGATGAGCCCGAGCAGGAGGAAAGCGAAACTCCACCCGAACAGGGATCCGCGGTGTAGCCGCCAGGCCAACGCCAGCGGGGAGCGCAGGCTCGCGGCACCGGTCGCGGGACCCGGCCGGGGCTGGACCAGACCGGCGCCGACGTCGCGGCGGCTGATCAAGGCAAATGCCGCAGCCACCACGACGAGCACAAACGCGAGCGGTGCGAGCATCACCAGCCACCGGTCGCCGGCGTACGGCCGGATCTGCTGCGCCCAACCGATCGGCGACAGCCAGGAGAGCCAGCGCGAGCCGCCGTCGGCCGCGGAGTCGCCAATCGCCCGCAGCACATAGCTCACCCCGAGCACGATCGCGGTGAGCCCGTTCGCGGCACGCGCACCCTCGGTGAGCTGGGACGTGACCGCGCCGACGCCGACGAAGGCGAGTCCGGCCGCGATCCAGGTAAGGCCGAAGGCGAATGATCCTGAAGCAGGCAGGCCGACCGCGAGCAGGCTCAGCGCCGTGACCAAACCCAGTACGACGACTGTGCCGGCGGAGACAACCAGAGCGGCGGTGAGAGTGGCGTACCGTCCCAGCACTCCTGCGCTGAGCAACTCCAGGCGGCCCGTCTCCTCCTCGGTCCGCGTGTGCCGCACCACCAGTACTGCGGCCAGCAGGGCGACCATCAAGGCACCGAATGCTGTCAGCTTGAACAACGACACCTCGCCGAGCGAGGTCGGATCAAAGATCCGCCCGTAGAGCGAGACGAGAGCCGGCGACGCGTTGGTCGTGTCTGCCGCGTCCACCCGGGACTGCACGTCCGGGTAGAGCTTGATCGAGGCCTGGGCCGACCCGGCGGCCAGCGAGACGAAGACCAGGATCCAAACCGGCAGCAGAATCCGGTCACGCCGGATCGCCAGCCGCACCATGGTCGCCGTACCGGCGAAGGAGTCTCTGGTCATCGCGCGGCCGCCTCACGTTCGACGGCATCTGCGGCGGCAGATGCGTCGTCCTCGTAGTGCCGGAGGAACAACTCCTCCAGGGTCGGCGGCTGTGCCACCAGACTCTTGATCCCGCTGGCGGCGAGCTGCTTCATCAGGCCCTCCAGCAGCGCGGTGTCGACCTCGCAGCGGACCTTGTTCCCGTCGATTTCCAAGCCGTGTACGCCGGGCAGCTGGGCGATGCCGTTCGGGGCAGAGACCAGCTCGGCCTGGATCGACGTACGGGTCAGGTGGCGCAATTCGGCCAGTGTGCCGGTCTCGACCACCTTGCCGCGGCGGATGATGCTGATCCGATCGCAGAGTGCCTCGACCTCGGAGAGGATGTGGCTCGACAGCAGCACGGTGCGATCCCGGTGTCGCTCTTCCTCGATGAACTGCCGGAACACCTCCTCCATCAGCGGGTCGAGGCCCGAGGTGGGTTCGTCGAGGATCAACAGTTCGACGTCGGAGGCCAGGGCCGCTACCAGGGCGACCTTCTGCCGGTTTCCCTTGGAGTAGGTCCGGCCCTTCTTGGTCGGGTCCAGGTCGAACCGCTGAAGCAGGTCGTCCCGCTTCTTCGGGTCCAGGCCGCCGCGCAGCCGCCCGAGCAGGTCGATCACCTCGCCGCCAGTCAGGTTCGGCCACAGGTTGACGTCACCAGGGACGTAGGCCAGCCGGCGGTGCAGCTTCGCCGCGTCGCGCCAGGGATCGCCGCCGAGCAGCGAGGCGTCCCCGTCATCGCCTCGGAGCAGGCCGAGCAGAACCTTGATGGTGGTGGACTTCCCGGCGCCGTTGGGGCCGAGGAAACCGTGCACCTCGCCGGTGGCGACCTCTAGGTCGAGACCGTCGAGTGCGTGCGTGCTGCCGTACCACTTGTGCAGTCCTGAGACCACTATGGCTGATGTCATGATTCACAAGGTACGCTTCATTCATAAGTTTGTGAATCTTGCGAACAGAACTCTCACAGGTCCGGTGACAGTTCGGCGAGAGGAGATGATGGGGCGGTGAGTGCACCCCGGGAACGAGACGATGAGGCGGCCCAGCGATACGCCGAACAGTTCGGCAACCTGTTGGCCGACACAGGCTGGCCACGGATGTCGGCCCGGGTGTTCGCCGCCATCCTGGCCAGCGAGGCGGGCCGGATGAGCGCCGCCGAGCTCTCCGATCAACTGCAGGCGAGCCCCGCCGCCATCTCAGGAGCGGTGCGATACCTGCTCCAGTTGGGCCTCGCGAGCCGGGAGCGCGAGCCAGGCAGCCGGCGCGACGTCTATGTCGTCCAGGACAACTTCTGGTTCGAGACCATGATGCGGCAGGACCGGGCCCTGATCCGCTGGGAGGAGATCCTCCAACAGATGCTCACGGTCAGCGGCGAGGGCACCGAGGCGGACAAGCGGATCCGGGGAACGCTGGGCTTCCTCGAGTTCCTCCAGGCCGAGGTGGTCGGCCTGACCGAGCGCTGGCAGAAGCGCAAGGCCGAGATCGACGCCCAACTCCACTGATAGGTCCGGAACCGCCCAGCCACCTGGGCGGTTCCGGACCAAGCGCCTATCGCAGAGCGCCGGCGGCCACAGTGTCCAAAGCCTGCTGCAGCAGCGGGCTGATGGCCTTGCTTCCCGCCTTCGATTTCGGCAGCGGAACCGAATTGCCGTCGACGGGCCCGTTCACCGGATAGACCGAGCCGTCCTCGGGTAGCGGGCTGGTACCGCAGACCTGATCCTTGGCCGGCAGCTCGCCGGTGAACACGAACCGGTCGCCGATCTGCTCCACACAGGAAGAGGCCGAGCCCACGTATTGACCATGCTGGCCCTCGTCGTCGATCGCGACGAACCTCGTGTACGCCGCTGTGGCCTGGTGGGTGCGCAGTGATCCCTCGTACGCCGTCGCCGGGTCGACCTCACCCTGCACCATCAGGATCCGCGGCGAGCCGGTCAGGTCGAGCTTGCGATCCTGCGGCGCATACTTCCAGAAGGCGCACATCGGCACGCCGTTCATATAGCCGAAGAAGTCGTACTTCTTGGCCATGTTGTCGGCTTCCTTGAGATAGAAGCCCGTGTCCTTACTCCAGGCGGTGTCGTTGCAGCGGACCGTCGTACCGATAGCGCCGAGGTTGATCACCTGGTCACCGGAGGTGGCCGTGGCAGCCTGCTCCCGGGCGTCGGCGATCAGGGATTGCGCCGAGTCAACCTTGGCGGCGGCGACAGTGGCCGCCGACGCCGTTGCGGAGACGCCGTACCGGGCGCGGAGCGCGGCCAGGGTGTCGTAGGCCTGCAACGCCGGTGCCAGGCGGGCCCAGGCGCGGTCAACCTGGGCAAGCTCGACCTTCCCGGATGCTGACGGCGCCTTCGTGTACTCGTCGGCCACCAGGATGTCGAGGGTGGCGCGGATGAACCGGGTGTTGCCGTAGATGGCGCTGTAGATCTTGCCGTCCAGGCTGTCGCCGCGGACCGAGCTGGTACCGGCCTTCACCAGCGTCACCAGGCGGGCCCGGATCGCGTTGTAGGTGGCAGTTACCTGGGCGGGGCCACTGCCGAGGCCCTGGATCTGGTCGGCGTGCCGGGCGATCCACGGGAACAGTTGGGTGTCGCGACGGCGCTGCCCGGAGAACGGGTCGAAGTTCACGTTGTCCCACTGGGTGTGGGTCCAGTCCATGTTCGAGTCGAGCACGAACCGGCCTACCTTCGACGGGTAGGTGTCGGCGTACCAGCCACCGAGCCAGGTGCCATAGCTGTAACCGATGAAGCTGAGCTGACGCGACTTGAGCAGGGCCCGCAGGAACTCCATGTCGTACACGGTCTGCTGGCTGCTGACGAACTGGCCGAACTCGGTCGCGGCGCAGGCATCGGCCTGCAACTCGGCCTCGGCCACCTCGACCTGGTGAGTCAGCTTGGTGCGCTCCTTGTAGTCGGGCGTGACCGGCAGCGCGTTCAGCTTGTCGGCAGTGGTCAGGCACTGCAGCGCGGTGCTCTTACCGAAGCCTCGCGGGTCGAACCCGAGCAGGTCGAAGTCGCTGAACAACTGCGGCTTCTCGGTTCCAAGCGACGCCGACAGCGTCAGGCCGGCGCCACCTGGGCCACCGGGGTTGGTGGTCATCAGGCCATGCGAGGTGCCGGTGGCCTTGCTGTAGGAGATCGCGACGTCGACATCCGGGTGTGCGTCCGGGTGGGCCCAGTCCATCGGCACCTTGACGGTGGCGCAGTTCGTGGTGGGCGCCTGCGGGTACAGGCGCTTCACCGCGGCGTCGAACGAGCAGACGGACCACTGGACCGGCTGGTCGAGATAGCGCTGCGGGATCGACGGGGTGGGTGGGTCCGACAGCTTCGCGGTGGCTGCCGTGGCGGTTCCGCTGGCAAGCTGCGGCACCACCAGCGCAACGGCGAGAGCCATCGCGATCCGATGACGGTTGATCACACTGAACTCCTGATGATCCGGGCGGACAGGAGTCAGCAAGACTAGAGCAGCAGATACCGCTGAGTCAGCAAGTTGCTACTTGGCGTGTCAACGTCAAGGGCAAACCCGCGGCCTACTGCTGGTAGACGGTGAAGATGGTGCAGTAGATGGGCGGGGACTCCAGGCCTGGGTAGTAGAGCCGGCCGGCCTCGTCGGTGACCTTGAAGTAGGCCGTGGACGCACCCACCTGGGAAGGCGCCTGCATCGTCATCCGGGCCGTCACCACCTCACCGGGCAGCCCATCAGGCAGCTGCGCCCGGGCCGGCGAGCGCAGCCAGCCCGCAACCCCGGCAGCACCCTGCCGGGTCAGCCAACGGTCGCGCCACGGCCGCTCGCCACTGTTGCGGATCTGCCAGGTCTTCTCGAAGGACTCGCCGCGGCACACCTGTGTTCCGTCCGGCACGGTTTCGCCGACCAGTTCGGCCCGGTCGTCGGGGTGATGGTCCGCCGGCACCGAACCACCCAGCAGCACCGGGTGTACGACGGTGTCGGTGCCGCGCCGGCGCATGTCCCGCATCGACACGTCCTTCCCTTCCCGGACGGCCGCATCCAGCTCCATCAACTGTGTGATCAGAGCACTGCCCGCGCCGAACGACGCGTCGTACCACTCGATGAGTTCGCGGCTCGGCTTGGTGTGGCCGCGCTCGACCCTGGACAGATGGCCCTTGTCCCAGCCGGACAGCGTCGCCGCGCGGGTCAGCGGAACACCTGCAGCCTCCCGCAGCTCGCGCATCCGGCAACCGATCACGTAGCGAGCCTGTGCTGGTCGCACGGCGCACTCCCCAGTCTCCACCGTTAGCCGACTTCAGTTCACTTCCATGATCGGTTGCTAATTTACCCGTTGCCCACTGCGACAACCAGGTGACTCTTTGATTCTCTGCATGTAGTGCCAAATCGCCAAGGACCCGCCCCCTCCGAGCGAAAAGGAACTCATCATGCGGACCGCCCTCTCCCGAATGATCGCCCGAGTCACCGTCACCACCGTCCTAGGTGGGATCGCCGTCGCCGGCGGCGTAGCCCTGCCCGCCATGGCCGCCACCGGCATAGTCGTGACCGACAGCGGGCTCGGCGTCACCATCCGATCCGGCAATGCCACCAGTTTCGGCTCGGTCGGCAACCAACCCAACGGGGCGGTCGAGATCGACTGCCAGATCTATGGTGAGCCCGTCACCGGCAAGTTCGGCCGCAGCCTGATCTGGGACCACGTTCCCGGCAAGGGCTACATCTCCGACTCCTACGTCAACACCGGCAGCACCGGGCTGGTCGCGCCGCTGTGCACGAGCAATCCGCGCGCCGACCAGGCCATCGCTTGGTATGCCGCCCGCAACGCCTCCACCGCCTACCAGGGCTACTGCGAGAAGGCCGCGGAGAACTCCTACGGCAAGACCGCGATCTGGGCCTCGGCCAAGGCCGACTGGGACGACGCCGTCGCCCGCGGCGTTGCCCACCGAGGTGACCTGAACCCACCCAAGGGAGCACTCGTCTTCTGGGACCTCGCCGCGCCATACGGGCACGTCGGCGTCGCCAGGGGCGACGGCTACTTCTGGGCGACGAGCGTCGGGGGCAAGATCGGCCTGGCCAAGCTCCCGTACTTCTCCAGCTACCTCGGCTGGGCCTGGCCGAACTTCTGAATCACTGCGTCTTGGTCTCTTGCGCGAAGGGACCGATGAACGCCGACACGCCGGATCACAAGGGACCGGTGATCGGTTGAAGGCGGCGCCCGGCCGCATCCGCCCCTTTGGCGGTCGGGCGCTTCAACCTGTCTTCTGCGGCTTGAGAGCCAGATTCCGTCCGTACGCCGTGAAGCCGAGCCTGGTTGCTATGCGCAACGATGCAGTGTTGGTCTCCAGCGCCCGATAGCGGGCCGTACCAGCTGTACGTACGGCGTCGGCCGCGGCCGCGGCAGCGACGTCGGTACCGAGACCGCGCCCGGCGAAGGCCGGATCGACCAACACACCGACGTCGGCCGGCGCGCCGCGCCACGGGGTGAGGTTGCTCGCGGCCACGATCTGGCCGTCGAGGTCGACGACGAAGCAGCGTTCCGGCTTCTCGGCGAAACCCGACTCCTCCCACTGGGCCTCACCACAAACCTCGCGCAGCCGCTCGAGTTCCCCGTACGCCGCCTGGCGGATACCGTCCACCCGGTGGTCCGGCACGCTGTCGAGGTAGGCATGCACGCTTGGCCCGAGGACCTTGGTGAACTCGCCCGATGGTTCATCTGGCGACGACACGATGATGGATCGACCCAGCATGAGTACGTAGATCCCCGGGTAGTCACCTAGCCCGGTGTGCTGGACTGCCGTCGTACCGGGTCGGTGAAGTTCTTCTGCCGTAAGGCCGAACAGGTCCGCCCAGAACTGGTCGACCACAGCCCTTGTCTCAGCGCGCATCGGCCATCTCTACAACGCGGTCGAGCCAGTCGCCGACGAGGGCGCTGTAGAGGTTGTCCTGCTGGATCGGCAGGTCGTGATCCGCGCGATCCAGGACGGCAAACGTCGCACGCGGGTAGTCCTCCAGCAGGGCCCAGGCGTCGGCGTACCCGACCGTAGTGTCCTGCCTGCCGGTAACGATCAGCGTGGGCGCCTCGCACCGCGCGGCGGGGTCGAAGCTGAAGGAGTACCGCGCGACATCACTCTGGATGCTGCCGAGGAACCCAAGATCGGCCATCTCTTCAGCGGGCTGGTAGTACCGCCGCTGCTTCTCCCGATGGGCGGCCAGGTAGTCGGCGGCCTGCAACAGCGGCCGCGGATCCTCGTCCGTAGCGAGCACCGGATCCTCGATCAACGGCCGGTACGACGGGAGGGTGCGCTTGGCGCGGTCGGGCGCAACACCCGGTACGCGGAGTAGGAGCCCGTTGATCCGCGACGGGTCGCACTTCACGATGCCGCGCGCGTGCAGACCACCTGCCGACGTGCCTGCAATGGCGAACCTGCGTTCACCGACCACATCGTCGACAACCCGCAGGAGAACCTCGAGCATGCCGTCCTGATCCTTGATCCAGGGCCGCGAAGGCGTCCGGCCAGTGCCGGGCGGGTCGATGTAGATCCGCTGCCAGCCCGGCCGATTCTCGAAGACCGGCTCGTGCACGTCCCGACCCTCGCCGTTCGCATTCCCCCAGCCCGGCAAGAACACGATCGGCCGGCCCACACCGATCGACTCGTAGTACACGGGCAAGTCGTCCACTTGGCTGATCACCCTGCGACGGTAACCACTGCCCCGCCATCGAGGCCAAGGATCTGCCGACAGCAGAACCGCTACGTGCCGGCGCTTCCGAAGCCGGCCCGCTCCCATTCCGCGTCCCGCGCGACTCTGTGCACGGCCCAGTCGCTTAACCAACCCAAGAACAGCTGAACGGTGCACAAGGTCGCCTCGCCCGGTCCAGACCAGAAGATGCCGTGCGCCTATGTGCACGACCCAGCCGGCCGACCAGCCCCGAGACGACCGAACGGTGCACAAAGGCGCGACAACCGGCAGGCCAGGGGTTGCGGCAACCGGCGGGCCAGGGGATGCGGCGTACCGGACGGGGCGACCGATACCAGCAGCGATGGGGGTTAGGCAGGTGGGCGTTCGCCGGAGCCTCGGCGGACGAGTGCGCAGGGCAGGACGATGCGCTGGGGTGGGCGGGTGTCGGTGCCCGCGGTCCGGTCGAGTAGCAGCCGGGCCGCGATCCGGCCGAGCTCGGCGGTGTCGGAGGCAACGACCGTGACTGGTGTCGGCAGCATGTCGGCCAGCCGGAAGTCGTCGAACCCGACCACAGCCGGCGGGTATTCCAGCGGAAACTCGCCCAGTGCGCGCAGTACACCCTCGGCCAGGAAGTTGGTGGACGCGAACAGCGCGGTCGGCCGATCCGCCCGCCGCATCAACTCGCGGGTCGCCTTCGCGGCCTCCTCCGCGGTGCCCTCAGGAAGGGGAACAATCAGACTCTCGTCGAGCGGAACGCCGGCGCTACGGAAGGCGCGACGGTATCCCCGCAGTCGTCGGCCGATGGTGTAGTACGAGGGCGCCAGCAGGATTGCGATCCGCTGGTGGCCTTGCTGCAGCAGGTGTTCGGTTGCCAGCCGGCCACCACCCTCGTTGTCCACCATCACGATGTCGGCCTCGATGCCGTGCGCCGGCCGGTCCACGAAGACCACCGGCACTCCCGCTCCGGCCAGAAAAGAATGATCGCCCTGGTCCGGCACGATCATCAGCCCGGCGACCTGACGGCCGATCAGTTCCTGGATCGCTCGCCGCTCGCCCTCGGGGTCCTCGTCGACACTGCCCAGCACCACCGCGAAGCCATCCCGGCCGGCCACCTCCAGGGCGGCCTTCGCGATCGTTGCGTAGAACGGGTTGGTCAGATCACCCAGCACCAACGCGAGACTGGACGACTTCTTCCCGGGCCGGAGTGCCCGGGCAACCTCGTTGCGCTGGAAGCCGAGCTCGGCGATCGCGGCCCTGACCCGGTCGGCCGTGTGTTCACGGACACCGGCACCGCCGTTGACGACCCGGGACACCGTGCCGAGGCCGACACCGGCTCGTTTCGCTACGTCGACCATCGTCGGACGACTAGGCTCCGGCGATCTTGGAAACGTTTCGGACACAGGGTTGACTTCCTTCTGACGACACGGCATCGTCACCCAACAGTAAGCCGTTGGAAACGTTACCGTCCAGGAGCTGCGATGATTCGTCCCGAGCAGACAAATAGTGGTCCGCCAGGGCCCGACCGGGCGGGCCGGTGGGAGTGAGGCGGCCGGGCAGGTCCCGGTCGACGTCACGGTCCCACTCCCGCGGGGCGGGCTCGGACGCCAAGGCGGCGTACGTGTTCATCGCGCCCGCGATCATCGGCTTCACCGTGTTCGTGGTGTACCCGCTGATCCGGTCCTTCTATCTGGCCCTGACCAAGTACAACGGGCTGACCGCTCCGATCTTCATCGGCTTGGGCAACTTCCGGCGGCTGTTCACCGTCGACCCGGCGTTCTGGCCGGCGATGCGGGCCACCGGCTACCTGGTGGTGCTGTATGTCCCGCTGTCGTTGGGGATCGGGCTCGCACTGGCGATGTTCTGCAACCAGCGGTTCGCCGGCGTGCGGATCGTCCGGACGCTCGCCTACCTGCCGGTGGTGCTGCCCGCGATCGCCACGATCACGCTGTGGAAGTTCATGCTCAACCCGCAGGTCGGGTTGGTGAACACCATCCTGGACAAGCTGCATCTGCCGACCAGTTCCTGGCTGCAGAGCCCGACGATGTCGATGCCGTCGATCGTGCTGGTAATGCTTTGGGGTGTCGGCGGCACGATGATCATCTTCCTCGCCGCACTGCAGGCCGTGCCGAATGAGCTCTACGAGGCAGCCAGAGTGGACGGCGCCGGGCCCTACTCGGTGTTCTTCCGGATCACCATGCCGATGATCAGCCCGATCATGCTGCTGCAGGTCATCCTGCAGACAACGGCCGCGCTGCAGACGTTCAACCAGCCGAAGATCCTGAGCAACGGCGGACCCGGCTTCAGTACCAACGTGCTGATGCTGTCGATCTATAACAACGGCTTCTCCAACCTGGGCCGGGTCCCGCAACTGGGCTACGCCTCCGCACAGGTCTGGGTGTTGTTCATCGTCATCATCGCCGTCATCGCCCTGACCGCGAAGTTCTCCTCACTCTGGACCTACAGTGACAACACACCCGAGTAACCCCAGCGAAGTACTGACGCCCGCTGTCACCGTGCCGACGCCCCGTCGCCGGGCCCGGCGACGCCCCCTCGGTACGGCGTCCTGGTACGTGACGGCGCTCTTCATCAGTTCGGTGATGGTGGTGCCGTTGCTCTGGATGATCACCATCGGGCTGAAAGGCCGGACCGCCGTCTTCGAGATACCGCCGAAGCTGGTCCCGTCCCAGTGGCACTGGGAGAACTTCATCAAGGGCCCGCAGGCGATCCACTTCCCGCAATTGTTGCTCAACTCAACCATCATCACGCTGCTGAGCGTCTTCGGCGGGGTCCTGACCGCGATGATGGCCGGCTACGCGCTGGCCCGGCTGCGGTTCCCGGGCCGGAAGGTGTGGTTCTACCTGTTCGTCGGCAGCATGTTGCTGCCCGGTGTGGTCGGGCTGATCCCGCTCTTCCAGCTCTACAAGAGCATCGGCTGGTACGACACCTGGCTTCCGCTGATCGTGCCGGCCTTCTTCGGCGGGAACCCGCTGTTCATCTTCCTGGCCCGGCAGTACTTCCTGGCCATCCCGTACTCGATCGACGAGGCCGCCAAGATCGACGGTGCCGGGCATTTCCGGATCTTCACCCAGGTGATGCTCCCGCTCACCCGGCCGGCCTGGATCACCATGTCGATCCTCGCCTTCCAGGCGTCCTGGAACGACTTCCTCAACCCATTGGTCTACCTGTACTCCTCGGAGAAATGGCCGCTGTCGGTCGGGATGGCTTCGTTCATCTCGGCATTCGCCGGGCAAACGCCGGACTGGAGCTACTACATGGCCACGAACCTGCTCTACATGCTGCCGCCGTTGATCATCTTCTTCGCCGCGCAGCGCTACTTCATCCAGGGCCTCGGCTCGCTCGGCAGTACCACCCAGAAATGACCCGCCTCTTTACACCCGAGGAGTACAGCTGTGAGAAGGATCATCGGCACCACCCTGGCTTGTGCCGGGTTGCTGACGGCAACCGCTGCCTGCGGCGGTTCTGACTCGGGCGGCAAGGCGTCCGGCCCGGTCACCGTGACCGTAATGACGTGGGAGTCCGCCCAGACCAACGCCGCGATCGACAAGGCCCTGGCCGGCTTCAAGGACGCCAACATCACCGTCAAGCGGATCGACCAACCCAGCGGCGGGTACGGCGACAAGCTCGCCTCGCTGACGCAGGCCAAGAAGCTGCCGGACCTGTTCTGGTGCGGCAACGACACCGAGCAGCAGTACACCTCGCAGGGCCTGCTGGTGGACTGGTCGAAGAAGATCGGCGAGGGCTCCGGCGACTTCAAGGCCGCGAACTTCGTCCCGTCGGCGATCGAGAACTGGAAGACCGCGGATGGCCAGATGGGCGGTCTCCCGTCGCTGATGAACACCTACGGCGTCTGGTACAACGAGGACGCCTTCACGGCCGCGGGGGTCGCCGTACCGAAGGCCGGCTGGAGCTGGGACGACATGTACGCCGCCGCCGGCAAGCTGGCCGGCAAGAACGGCGCCAAGTACGGCCTGGTCGCCGACCAACTGACGGCCGCGGACGGACCCTTCACGATGAGCATGTACTCCACGTCCGCCGGCGGTGCGCCGTTCACCGACAACGTGAACCACCCGACGAAGGCAGAAGCCGACGACAAATACGTCGAGGGCGTCTCCAAGCTGGCCGCCGGGATCGCGTCCGGCGCCGTCGCCCCGCCCGGGTACGACGTGTCGAACGTGTCGGCGTTGTTCTCCGCCGGCAAGGTGCCGATGATGTTCGGCGGACAGTGGCTCGCCGCTGGGTTCCAGACGGACAAACCCAAGATCAAGTACGGGTTCGCACCGTTCCCGCAGGTGACCACGCCGACCACCCTGTTCGACTCGGTCGGCATCTGCACTCCGACGTACACGGCGAACCAGGACGCGACGTACAAGGTGCTCGAGTACCTGAACACCAAGGTCTGGGACGCCGTACTGCCGGCCTCGCCGGTCGCTCCCCCGGCGTACACCCCGGCGCAGACCAGCTACTTCAGCGCGCTCACCAAGGCCGGGCAGAGCACCGTCGTCGACACGGTCAAGGCCGACCTGACCGCGGAGAAGACCGTCGGCGTGCGCTTCACTACCCAGTGGGCTTCGCAGGTGGTGGACCTGACCACCGCCTACTGGCAACCGATCCTGAACGGCAAGAAGCCCGTCAGCGACCTCCAGACCTACATCGGCAAGGTCAACGACCTGATCAAGACCGCGGGCTGACCTCGTTGCGTGCGGACAACCGGGGGCCTCGGTTGTACGCACCCCGCAGGCGGGTGTCAGTAGTGGGCCATTTTCAGTCGTGG
>JAWWPC010000198.1:0-9271 GCA_033851055.1 Kribbellaceae bacterium
GGCCGACGTCTACGGGCTCGGCAGTGAAGGCCTCATGTTCAACCACATCGGCGACTTCGCCTGGGACCTCATCGTCCAGGTTGCACGCGCTGAACGATGGGTGATCATGCCGGCCGGATGCCCAACCTGTGTCCTCGACCAGTCAGTGATCGCGGAACTCCCGGAGGAGTTGCGCCCCAACGCCGCCGTCATTGGCAACGCAGCCGACCTCCACCGGGTGATCGCCGCTTCCTGACTGCGGATCTACGGCATCAGTTGGCCGCCGTTGACCTCGATGATCTGGCCGGTGACGTAGCTGCTCATCTCCGGAGACGCGAGGTAAAGGATCGTGCCGACGCACTCGTGCGGCGTACCGGCGCGGCCCATCGGGATCGTCGCGAGCATGCCGGCCATCTGCTCGTCGCCCGTGTGCCGGTCGTGGAACGGCGTCCTGATCACGCCGGGCGAGATCGCGTTGACCCGGATGTCGTCGGGCGCGAGTTCCTTGGCGAGGCCGCGGGTGAATGTGCTGACCGCAGCCTTGCTGGTTGCGTAGACGACCGAGCCGCCACCGCCACCACTCCGGGCGGCGATCGAGGTGACATTGATGATTGCGCCGCCGCCCTGGCTGCGCAGTACAGGCACGATCCGGCGGCACATCGCGAACACCGAGGTCAAGTTCACATCGAGGATCCGGCGGTACTCCTCGTCCGGTACGTCGACGACGGCCGATCGCTTGACCAGATCGCCGGCATTGTTGACCAGTACGTCGATGCGCCCGTGCTTGGCGAGCACCTCGTCCACCATGGCCGCGGCTGAAGCCGTATCCGCCAGATCGGCGGTGTGGACCGAGCCCTCGCCGCCAGCGCTGATGACAGCGTTGAAGGTCTTCTCGGCCCCGTCCTTGTTGTGGTGGTAGTGCAGCGCAACCTTGGCACCGAGTTCGGCGAACCCAACAGCGGTCGCCGCGCCGATCCCACTGCTCGCTCCAGTGACGAGAACGACCTGATCCGTGAAGTCGAGGAAAGTCATGCCCCCTATCCTCTCCTCCGCGCTAAGCTGACCAGGTGTCGACTCCTCTGGTGATCGTGCAGTCGGGCACGTCATTGTCCGGCAAGACAAGCTTGGCGAAAGCCATCCAGCGAAGACTCTCCGTGCCGTCCGTGCTGATCGAGGCCGACCGCGCGCCGTGAAACCGCTGATCGCCCTCCACGCCGCCTGGCCGGCAGGCGTGGTCCTGATCCATCGGGTTTCACGAATTCGCAAGCGGTTCATGCTGCTGTCCGCAGCGGGGTGGTTCGGGTCGCTCGCGATCGCCACAACCGGGCAACCCCCGGGCAAGGCGCTTCCCGCCGGTCTGGCGGCTGGAACTGCAGCCTCCCTTGTCCTCTGGTGCTTCGTCATCCGCGGGGTCACCTTCACCTTCGCGTCGGACAAGACCTACTGGGTGGACGAGGCCCGATTGCCCCGCGGAGAACTACTCGCCGCGGCTTTCGTCGGTGCTGTCGGACTGGCTGCGGCTGCGGCCCTCGTCCTGCACGCCTCGCCATGAACCGGTCCGCGTCGACGAGCGCGGCGGTAGCCTCGATGAATGGGTTACGACCTGACAAAGCTTGACCTGCGCCGCTGGCGGGTTGCTGATGCGCTGAGGCTGACAGCTGCGCACCGGGACCCGGACATGGCAGCCCAGGGCGGCATCCACGACATGGCGACCGCGGTGGACTGGATCGGCCGGGTCGCGGATCTCGACAACGGTCACGTGTACGCCGTCGCGGATGCGGAGGACCACCCGATCGGCTGCGTCGCCGTGACGAATATCGACCGGCATCAGGTCGGCTGGACCTGGTACTGGACGGTGGCCGAGGTCCGTGGCCAGGGTGTCGCCCGGGATGCGCTCCGGGCGCTGGTCAACTGGGCGCACCACGACGCCGGGCTGTACCGGCTGGAACTAGGTCACCGAACGAACAACCCGGCGTCCTGCGGGGTCGCTGCCAGCGTCGGCTTCCTCGTCGAGGGACTCGAACGGGGACGCCTGAGCTCCGACGGCGTCCGCCACGACGTCGAGCGCCACGCCCGCCTGGCCGCCGACCCACTCGCCGCCCCAGCCCGCCCGGTCTCCATCAGCACCTGACAGCCGAAGATCAGCCGCATCCGGAGCCGGTTAGCCCCACTCCGGCACGGTGGTTTCAACGCGGAGTGGCGCGAGGTCCGCGATCGAACCCTCCGCCATTGACTGGAGATGTACTCGCCAATCGGCTGGGTCGCGACCGCGACTGTTGATAATCAGCTGGCTTCGGGCGATGCCTCCCGGTGGTCGCGCTGCGCCTTGCGCACGAACCACACCGAAACAGCGATCACGAAGCCGACGCCGATGGTGGCAGCGATCCGCACCGGACCGTCGGTCGCCACGAACGCAAGCCAACCCAACATGCCCAGCATCAATAGTGTCGCCGGCACCAGGACCGCGGCGCTGGCGATCACCCGGCGCTTGGTCCAAGGCTTCCGGACCGGTGGATTCTTCGTAACCTTGAAGAATAGGAACGCGTTGAAAGCCGTTGCCAGGGCTGGGAAGATCGCGTGCCGCCAGCCTTCGGTCACGATGGTCCCGACCATCGTGATGGCCAGTAGGACGGCTATGACCCCGAAGACGGTGGTTCCCGCGCTGCCCGACTGACGAAACACGTCGTAAGTGAGAATGATCGGTGTGGTGTGGCCTCAAGGAATTCTGCTGGACTTCTACGGGACCGTCGTCGAAGAAGACGATCCGGTGATCAGCTCCATATGCCGGGCGGTCTTTCAGAAAGCCACGACCGGTCATCCTTCCGGCGCCGGCGCGGTCGGTAAGTACTGGTCGGCTGTCTTTGCCGATGCATGCACGGCCGCCGCCGGACCTACCTTCGTCAGTCAACGAATTCTGGAACACCGATCCCTCCTGGACACGGCTAGCCATTTCGGCGCCGACCTCGACCTGGACTCGCTCGGCAAGCAGATCTTCGCCTACTGGCAGCGACCTCCGCTCCTGCCAGATGCCGTGGAATTTCTGGCCACGGTGAATCGCCCGGTCTGCATCGTGTCGAACATCGACCGGCAGGACCTCGAGGCCGCGATCGCCCATCATGACATCCGAGTCGACCTCAGTGTCACCAGTGAGGATGTCCGCGCCTACAAGCCGCGGCCGGAGCCCTTCCAACTCGCACTTGAGCTGCTTGGCCTCAACCACGACGACGTACTACATGTTGGTGACTCACTATCCGGCGATGTGGCTGGCGCGAATGCGCTCGGTATCCCAGTGGCATGGGTCAATCGGAATGGCAGGAGACGCCCGCCGACGAGCCGGCTTGCCCACGAGGTGCCCGACTTGGCAGCACTCGCGCGAGCGCTGAAGTAGACCAGTCGAGTGTCGGACGGTTGTGCCTCTCGTCAACTCTGCCAGTAGTCAGTCGGCGGCTGCAGGATGCAGAACTCGTTGCCGTCCGGATCCGCGAGAATGTGCCAGACCCACTCCGCTTCGGTGATCGGTTGCTCGGTCACCAGCGATGCACCCGCCTTCAGAACCCGCTCGACTTCGGCTGCCAGGTCCGTCGTACGCAGGTCGAGGTGCAGGCGGTTCTTCGCCGACTTTTGCTCGGGCACGCGTTGCAGGAGGATCTCGCAACCTCTGCCGTCGGCTGGAACCAAGGTCTGGTAGATCTTGCCCGCGGATCCTTCTCGCAGGTAGCCGAGAGCATCCGTCCAGAAGTCCGCCGAACGGTCAAGGTCGGCACAGTCGATCACGATGACCAGTTCGCCGCCTCGGTAGCGCTGCGGCGTACGGGAATGCTCCGGCATTCCCGCAGCCTACTTGGGGTTGCGACGCTGCGGGGTTCTGCTTGGGGCAGGCCGGAATGTCGGAGGGTGGTGGAAGGGTCGAGCGATGACGTCGTTTCGGATTGCCATCGCTCAGCCAACCATTACGGCGGACGCCCGCGGGAACGGCCGGAGGGTTCGCGAACTGATGCGGGAGGCTGCTTCGGAGCAGGCCCGCTTGGTGCAGTTCCCCGAAGGCCTGCTGTCTGGGTACGTCAAGGAGCAGATTGCGGACTGGGACGACGTGGACTGGGCGGCGGTCCGGGAAGAGTTCGAGCAGATCACCGCGCTGGCAGCGGAACTGGAACTGTGGGTCCTGCTCGGCTCCGCACATCCGTTGACTCCACCCAATCGTCCACACAACAGCCTGTATGTGATCTCGGACCAGGGCCAGGTGGTCGACCGGTATGACAAGCGGTTCTGTTCGAACACGGAGATCACGCGCTTCTACAGCCCCGGCTTCGAGCCGGTGGTGTTCGATATCGACGGCTTCCGGTTCGGCTGCGTGATCTGCATCGAGATCAACTTTCCGGAGTTGTTCTCGGAGTACGAGCGACTGGGAGTGGACTGCCTTCTACTGTCGGCGTACCCCGTCGATTCGATCTTTGAGACGAAGGCGCAGGCGTATGCGTCGATCAACGCGTACTGGGTCGCAATGTCGTTGCCCTCGCAGACGGCCCACCTGGTGAACTCCGGCCTGATCGGTCCTGATGGTGGTTACCTCGTACAGGTAAGCGGCGGAGCAGAGTTGGTGGTCGGAGAACTGGATCGGGAGGCGCCCGGGCTCAACGTCGCGCTCAACCTGGCGCGGCCCTGGCGAGCGAGTGCGACGGAGGGGGAGATCTACAGCGGCCGTCGAGTGGAAGATCCACGCAGCGCGGACCGAACCTGCTGGTAGCGCGCTGTCGTCGCGGGCGTTGACCAGGTTCCTTCCTTGGCGATCCGGCCACGGTCGTGCTGCTGAGGATGAACGATGCTGACGTCGTCGGGTGGGCGTGGGGCTTGTGTCAGCGACACGTGTGTGGGCTACACCCAACTGCAGCCGTACGAGTTCGGAGTGGCTGAGCCAATGTCGCGCTCGTAGCTGCGCCAGCGTTCTTCGATCGTGTAGCCGAGTGCGCGGTTCGCTCCCATGCTCGCCTCGTTCACACCGGCACCGCCAGTGCTGAAGAGGCGCAGTCCATCTTCGGCCAGAGCGAGGATCGAGGCAGCCTTCACAGCCTTCCCGATTCCTCTGCCGCGGTATGCGCTCAGCACCGACGTGAACTGGGTCTCGCCACGGTCTGCTTTCTGACCGATGACCGTGGCAGCCACGAGCCGGGCGCCGTCCAGAGCACCGAAAATGCGATATTTGTCCCATAGGCCGCGGATCGCGTCAGCGTCTCGCAGCTTTTGCGTGGTCGCAGGGGTGAGTGGGTAATCCGCGTTGTTCTGGTACTCCAAGGAAAACAGGTCGTCTGAAAAGTCAGGGCCCAACTCACGCAGCGCAATCCCGACGGCTTCGGCTCGGACTACTGCATCTCGCATCACTGACAGCTCAGGTGGCTCTGACAGACGCAACCGAGCACCCCAGGACTCGCCCACAACGCGGTAGCCGGCAGCCTCAAGCTCCGCGCACCGCGGATCGTCGTCGCGCACTACTTGGACGTCACGTGTCGTCTTCTCTGCCTTGTCCACGTCTTGATTCTTGGGGATGCGACATAGGTCCTCAACTGCATTTACTGAGCCTGAAACTCGCGGGCCAGGAGCATCGGCTAACCAGCGATCACGCACCAGGCGTCAGCGAAAGGTGTACTCGAGAGGGTGGATGTCCAGTCTGCGGGCGAGTGCCTCGGCATCGTATGGCGCACGCACCTTGACGTCGTTGTCGAAGTAGACGTAGACGTCCCGAGTCCGGCGGGGCGCCGGTGGAACCAGAGTGTGACCGTCGGTCGGTGTGTCACCGCCGTGCCAGGTCTGGATCTTGGCGGCCCAGCGGTCGAGCGTGTCGTCGTCATACCCGCTGACATATAACTCCTCGGCTCCGTGCAGCCGGACGTAGACGAAGTCTGAGCTGACATCGTCCAGCATCGGCCACTTGCCGGCGGTGTCGGCGCAGACCAGGGCTATGTCGTGTTCGCGCAGCAGATCGATGAAGCCGGAGTTCTCGTACGTCGGGTGTCGTACCTCGAGCGCATGCCGTAGCGGGATGTCGAGCGGGCTCTGCAGGAGAGCACGGCCGTTCATCCTGTCGTCGTGCCGGGCGGCCAACTCGCCGGCCGCGCCCGTTGTCCGTGGCAACAGCTCGAAGAACGCCGCGAGCCGATCCGCGTCGTACCCGAGGTTCGGGGGTAACTGCCACAGGACCGGCCCGAGCTTGTCTGCCAGGGCAAGGACTCCCGATGCGAAGAAGTTCGACAGCGGCGCATCAACGTCGACGAGCTTCTTCATGTGGGTGACGAACCGGGGACCCTTGACCGAGAAAACGAAACCGGGCGGCGTCTCAACGTACCAGCGCTGGTACGACGAGGGTCGCTGCAGGGAGTAGAACGACCCGTTGATCTCGATCGAGTTCAGCTGCCGCGAGGCATATCCCAGTTCCGCGCGATGTGGCAGGCCTGGCGGGTAGAACACCTTGCGCCAGGGCGCATAGTTCCACCCCGAGATGCCGATCCGGTAGGAGGTCGGCTGCCATGTCTCCACACACCTACCTTGCCACTCGGACTGGGCTGAGCCGTTGGCGTCAGAGTCCGACGACGGTCCGGAGTTCGTCGGCGCTGACGTCTCCCGGTCGCTGCCCGGACGCCGCGGCGGTCCGGCCGAGGGCGGCGAGTTTGGCGTTGATCGGAGCGGGCAGGCCGTGCAGCCGGGCGATCAGCGCGATCTCGCCGTTCAGGTAGTCGGTCTCGATGCCCCGGGTGCCGCGGGCGAGCGACTGCCAGGACGATCCACCGATCTCGTCCGGCTGGCCCGGTACTGGCGCGACGGTGAAGCTGTCCGCCCGGGCGGCTGCCTCTTCGGCGTCGTCGGTGACGGCGATACCCGCCTGCTCGAGTACCTGCCGGGCTTCGGCCCGGGCGGCCGATGCCACGTCGTCAGCGTCGCCGTTGCTACCTACCAGCGCCTGGACGATATTGCCGATGTTGTTGATCAGCTTGCGATACTTCCACGGCATCACATCGTTGCTGACAGCAACCTTAAAACCGGCCGTGGTCCAGTCGGACTCCACGCGCTCGAGCACCCCGTTGCCGTCACGATCGGGCGTGTAATAGCCCACGTGGAACATGCCCGACGGCCGCGCAGCCCGCACGATCACCTCGCCGGGCACCAGGTGCACTGCCGGCAACCAGACGCAGACACCGACGACCCGGCGGAAGTACCGCGCCGCCATCGTTTCGCTCGCCACCCCGTTGAGCGCTGTGCAGACCGGGAGCAGTTCACCGGCAGTGCCGATCACCCGGCCGTCCTGGTACACGGGTGCGTCGACCCACTGAGTGAGCGCCGCGTCGATCTGGTGCGTCTTGGTGGTCATCACCAGGACGTCGTCTGTGTTCAGCCGTACGTCGGACGGCCCGGTCGCGACCTGCACAGGGACCACCACGTCCTCGTCCGGCGTACGCAACCGGAGCCCCCGCTCCGACATCGCGGCCGCATGCTCTCCGCGTGCTACCAGCACCGGATCCGCTCCCTGTTGTGCCAACTGTCCGCCGAGCGAACCCCCGATCGCCCCGGCACCGACGATCACATAGCGAGTCACAGGCTCTCCAATCGATCAGCAGGAATCTCATCGCCGGTCGGTGGGTGACCGGCGCATCGAACGTCAGACAGATTTTCGCATCCGGCCCTTGACGGTCGTACTGGCCCCGGGTACCGCGTGCGACCCGCGCCACCCGCCCTTCGTCCTACCCACTGAACTGAATGTGGCTAGCGGGCCTGTCAAAGCGGGAACTGCAGCTGCCGCGCGACATCATGTACTGGATGAGCGCTCGGATTGTGGTGGCCGACCTCGCCCTGCTCGAGAGGGCGGTGAATAAGTTCATGGGAGCAAAAGCCGGCCGGGCTTACGCAGATGCGCCGGGTAGGTGGACATTCGTAGCATTCGCCGGTCCAGAGATCTGCGGGTGGTGCTGGGGATACCAGCTCGTCCGGCCCGACGACTCGTCGATGCTGTATCTCCACCAGATCGAGGTAGATGAGGCGCACCGTCGCAAGGGAATCGGCCGGGAACTTTTGCGCGCCTTCATGACGGCGGGCGCGCGGGCCGGCGCCACCAAGATGTTCCTGACGACTGGCGCGGAGAACACCGCTGCACGATCCCTGTACGAAGCCATGGGTGGCGGACCGGCCTCTCAGGGTCCTACGGTCAACTACTGGTTCTTGCTCAATCAGTAACTGCTGCCTTGCACACTGCCCGGCATGACCAGCTTGGAAGCACGTTCCAACCGCCGCTCCCGTGGCCCGGTGTGCGTGGATCGAGACGCCCGCACGACGAAGATGATGCCGCAAGGCATTCGACCGTGCGCTCGCAATGCGCGAGGAGGCCGCCGAACCAGCGGCGAGCCGCGGCCTGGCGCGGTGTGCGGCCTCTGATCAGGGGCAGCGGCTCGCAAGGACGCAGAACTCGTTCCCCTCTGGGTCGGCAAGTACGACCCAGCTCTCATCGCCTTGGTCGACGTCGGCGTGTTGAGCGCCTAGGTCGAGCAGGCGACGGACTTCTTCGTCTTGCTCCCTGTCGGTTGGGTTGACGTCGAGGTGGAGCCTGTTCTTGACGGTCTTGCCCTCGGGCACGTGCGCGAATGTCAACGTCGGTGGCACTGGACCAAGGTGGTTCTTGCCTTCAGGCACCATAGGGGAGCCAATTGTGACAATTCCGTCGTCTTCGTCTTGCACCTCGTAGTCAAGGACCGAGCACCAGAACCGGGCGAGACCGTTGGGATCGGCACAGTCGATCGCAAGCTCGGTGAACTTACTGGTCATGTCAGGACCTCCCAGTCAAGTAGTGGGTCCGCCAAAGGACACACGCTAATCGCCAGGTTGACTTCGACGGCGAGGGCGTTGCCGTCGCCGATGGTGGCGCGGTAGATATGTTCGTACTTCAGCGTGCCGAAGAACCGCTCGACTACGCCGTTGGTCTGCGGGCTCCTCGCCCGTGTGCGGACGTGACGGAACAGCGGGTCGTCGCCGGCGAACGCTTCAGCGAAGGTCACGCCACGAAAGCATGGCCGTCCGGGATCGCGGTCGGCCCTGGCGGCAGCCCCGCCGGCGCCGCGGGAGCAAGTGGAGCGCCGGAAGGTGCCGCGGGGTAGCCGGCGCAGCGGCGAGCACGACCAGCGCGGCGAGGATCCCCGCCAGCGCTCCACGAAATCCCGCCATCGCCGCTTTTGTTAGCTTTGAAGCGCCTAAGTGGCGAGGGCGGTAGCCACGGGACGGCGGGGTGGACGGGCTCTGTGATCGAGTTATCGGTGAG
>JAWWPC010000186.1:0-28085 GCA_033851055.1 Kribbellaceae bacterium
AGGGAGTCCGCGATGGCATAGCCGGCCGTACCGAACCCGCCGACCACGAAGCGGGTCGTGGACCAGCCCCCGCTGGTGCGGTTCGTGAGATCAAGGGTCATCCGGCCACCCATTCCGCGTAGAACAAGCCGAGCCCGGTGGCAACACAAAGCCCGGAGATGATCCAGAACCGGATCACCACGTTGACCTCTTCCCAGCCGATCATCTCGAAGTGGTGCTGGATCGGCGCGATCCGGAAGATCCGTTTGCCCACGCCGGTCATGCGCCTGGTGACCTTGAACCACGAAACCTGCAGGATCACCGAGGCGGTGATGATGACGAACAGCCCGCCGAGCAGCAGCACCAGGAGCTCGGTCCGGGTCATCACGCCGAAGCCGGCCACCGCGCCGCCCAGCGACAGCGAACCCGTGTCACCCATGAAGATCTTGGCCGGCGACGCGTTCCACCACAAGAACCCGAACAGGGCGCCGGTCAGTGCCGCGGCGACGACGGCGAGGTCGCGTGGATCCCGGACCTCGTAACACTTGGCGCCCGGCGCGGTCGCGCAGCTCTGGTTGGACTGCCAGATGCAGATCAGCGTGTACGCGCCGAACACCATCATCGAGGCGCCGGTCGCGAGCCCGTCCAGTCCGTCGGCCAGGTTCACGCCGTTCGACATCCCGGCGATCAGCAGCAGCAGCCAGATGACCACCAGTACGGGGGCCAGGTGCAGCCAGTTGATGTCGCGGATGAAGGAGATGAACGGCGACGCCGGGGTCTGACCCCGGTCGTCGGGGAACTGCAGCGCCAGGATCGCGAAGATGACGGCGACCAGCGTCTGGCCGGCGAGTTTCGCCTTACTGCGCAGGCCCAGGCTGCGCTGCCGGACGATCTTGATGAAGTCGTCAAGGAAACCGACCGCGCCCATTCCCGCGAACAGGAACAACACCAGCAGCGCCGAGGCACTCGGACTGGTCATCGTGAACAGCTTGGCCGCGAAGTAACCGACGATGGCGGCGACGATGAACACCGTGCCGCCCATGGTCGGCGTACCGCGCTTGGTGTGGTGCGAGGTCGGTCCGTCGTCGCGGATCTCCTGGCCGTAGCCACGCCTGGCCAGCAGGTTGATCGCCAACCGGGTGCCGAGCAGCGTGAGCGCCATCGACACGCCGCCCGCGAGCAGGATCGAGATCACTGCGAAGCCTCCTCGAGCAGGGCGGCTGCCAGCCGGTCCAGGCCGACCGTGCGGGACGCCTTCACCAGCACCACGTCCCCGGGTCGCAGCTCCGCGCGGAGCAGTTCCAGCGCCGCCTCGATGCTGTCGGCATAAGCGGACTCATTGCGCCTTGAGCCTTCCAGCGATGATCCTTCCAACGATGCCCCCAGCTGAATCGGCCGGGCCTGCTCGGTCACCGCGACCAGCCGGTTCACCTCCAGCCGTACGGCCAGCCGACCAATTGCGTCGTGCTCCTCGACTGCCGCCGTACCGAGCTCGCGCATCTCGCCGAGCACCGCCCAGGTCCGGGCGCCGCGGGTGCGGCCGATCGCGACCAACGCCTTGAGAGCGGCTCGGACCGAGTCTGGGTTGGCGTTGTATGCGTCGTTGATCACGGTCACGCCGTCCGGGCGCTCGGTGACCTCCATCCGCCACTTCGAGACGTTCACGGCGGAGTTCAGCCCGTCGGCGATCTGCTCCGGTGCCAGGCCGACCGCGTGCGCGACAGCGGCGCAGGCCAGCGCGTTGGACACCTGATGCTCGCCGATCAACTGCAGCCGCACCGGCAGTTCGTCACCCGCGACGTGCAGGGTGAACCCGGCTCGGCCGTTGTCGTCGAGCGCGATCCCGGTCGCGCGAACGTCCGCCTCCGGTGTCTCGCCGAAAGTCAGCACCTCCGCCTTGGTCCTGCCAGCCATCGCGGCGACCCGCGGATCGTCGGCGTTCAGCACCGCGATGCCACCCGGGAGCACGGCCTCGATCAGCTCACCCTTGGCCTGGGCGATCGCGTCCCGGCTGCCGAACTCGCCGAGGTGCGAGATGCCGACGTTCAGCACCAGCCCGATCCGCGGCGGCGTGATCCTGGTCAGGTAGGCGATGTCGCCGACGTGAGCGGCGCCCATCTCGGCGACCAGGTAGCGGGTCTTCTCGTCGGCCTGCAGCGCGGTCAGCGGATGCCCGAGCTCATTGTTGAACGACCCCTTCGGTGCCACCGTCGGCCCGTACGGCGCGAGCACCTGGGCGATCATGTCCTTGGTACTGGTCTTGCCCTGCGAACCGGTCAGCCCGATCACCAGGCAGTCGGGCAGTTGACTCATCACATGCCGGGCCAGCTCGCCGAGTGCGGTCTGCTGGTCCTCCACCACGATGCAGGGACTGCCCTCGATCGGCCGCGAGGTGAGCGAGGCAGCGGCGCCTGTCGCCGTCGCGGTCGCCACGAAGTCGTGGCCGTCCACGTTCTCACCCGGCAGTGCCACGAACAGTCCGCCCGGGACGACCAGGCGCGAGTCGATCACCACGGCAGCATCGACGAGTGCGGTCGGCTCGACCCCGGCGAGCTCCCCTCGCACGATGGACGCGAGTTCGCCGCAACTGAGTGGGATCACCGGGTTGCCTCCAACAGCTCACGCACGGTCTGCCGATCGTCGAACGGGTGGATCACGCCGTCGATCTCCTGGCCGGTCTCGTGGCCTTTCCCCAGCACCACGACGGTGTCGCCCGGGCCGGCCAACTCGATCGCGGTGGCGATCGCCGCGCGCCGATCGCCCACCTCCCGCAGGTCCACCGTCGGAACGGCAGCTCGCGCACCCTCGATCGCCGCGGCCCGGATCGCGGCCGGATCCTCGCTGCGCGGGTTGTCATCGGTCACGATCACCACGTCCGCGGCCTGTGCCGCGGCGGCGCCCATCGCCGGCCGCTTGCCCGGGTCGCGGTCGCCGCCACAGCCGACCACCACGAACAGCCGGCCCTTGGTCGCGCCGCGGGCCGCCCGCAGAGCCAGGCCGACCGCGTCCGGCGTGTGCGCGTAGTCGACCACCACTGCTAGGCCGTCGCCACGGGCGAAGGTCTCCATCCGCCCAGGCACTGCAGCCGTGGCCAGTCCTGCCGCGATCTCCTCAGTCGGTACGTCGAGTTGCCGCAGCATCGCTACGGCCAGCAGCGCATTCGCCACGTTGAAGTCGCCGGGCAGCCTGATCTCGACGGTCAGGTCCTCCCCCGGCCCTTCGATGTCAAGAACCGTGGTGCCGTGCTCCGACTGGTGCGTGCCGGCGAGGGTCCAGTCGGCGGGGCCGGTGGTCGACACCGTGAGGAGCGGGACGACGATCTGCGCAGCGAGCCGGCGGCCATACTCGTCATCGAGGTTCACCACGGCCAGATCGCAGCGCTCAGGCGTAAAGAGCGACGCCTTCGCCGCGAAGTAGTCCTCGAAGGTGCCGTGGAAGTCCAGGTGATCCTGGCTCAGATTGGTGAATCCGGCCACCGCGAACCGGGCACCGTCCACCCGGCCCATCGCCAGCGCGTGGCTGGACACCTCCATCGCGCACCAGGCCACCGCGCGCTCGCGCATCACCGCGAATAACGCCTGTAGGTCGGTCGCCTCCGGAGTGGTCCGGACGCTCTTGACGACCTCATCCCCGATCCGGGTCTCGATCGTGCCGATCAACGCGGCCTGACCGATCCGCCGGAGTACGGCCTCGAGCAGGTAGCTGGTGGTGGTCTTGCCGTTCGTGCCGGTCACTCCCAGCAGCCGCAACTCGCTGGTGGGCTCGCCGTACACCCGGGCTGCCACCGCTCCGAGCACATCGCGAGGCTTCGGTACGACAAGTACCGGCAGCCCGGTGGCCGCCGCACGCTCCTGACCTACGGGATCAGTCAGTACGGCGACCGCGCCTGCGGCTTGTGCGGCAGCCGCGAAGGCAGCACCGTGTGTGACTGCTCCCGGCAACGCGGCGTACAGGTCGCCGGGGTGGACGGAGCGAGAGTCGAGGGTGATGCCGGTTGCTGCGACGTCAGCGAGACCCGCCGGAGGCTTGGCTCCAGCGGTGCGAGCAAGTTCGGCGAGGCCGACCGGCACGGTCCGTCGCGGCCTGATGGCGGCAACGGCGCCGCCTGCGGCGGTTGGGGTAGACACGGGCCCAGAGGCTACCGTTCCTGGAACCGTGACACCTACCTGACCACCCGGCTGCAGGCTGGTCGGCCCGCCGGTCACCAGGTCAGCGGGACGGTGGGCGGCTTCGACCCGGTCGGCGGAACGGCGTACTTCTGCAGCGCGTAGCTCATCACGTCGCGGAACACCGGGCCTCCCTGACCACCACCACTACGCCCGTTCGTCGGGTTCTGTAGTACGACGTACGTAACGAAGCGCGGGTTGTCCGCCGGCGCGAATCCGGCGAAGGAGGTCGCCCACTTCTTGTAGCAACCACAAGTCGGGTCCACCTCCTGCGCCGTACCAGTCTTGCCGGCGACGCGGTAGCCGGCGATCGCGGCCTTGGTGGCGGTACCGCCCTTGCCGGTGACGGCCTCCATCATCGTGGTGACCTCCTTGGCAGCAGCTTCGCTGACCACCCGGCGGGACTCCCCCGACGGGTTCGGGATCACTTTGCCGTTGGCATCCAGGTAGTTCTTCACCAGCTTGGGGGGCACGTAGACGCCACCGTTCGCGACCGTGTTCACCGCGGCGGCCATCTGGACGGCGTTGGCGGACAGGCCCTGGCCGAACGCGACGTTCGACCGGGTCAGCTCGCTCCACTCGTCGCCCGGCGGCATTATGCCGCGGCTCTCGCCCGGGAAGTTGAGCCCGGTCGACTCGCCGAAGCCGAACTTGTGCAGGTAGGCGACGAAGTCCGGCCGCGGCATCTGCTGCGCAGCGATGATGGTGCCGACGTTCGACGACTTCGCCACCACGCCGGCGATGGTCAGGTTGAGCGTGCCGTGGACGAAGTGGTCTTTGATCGTCCGGCGCTGGACCGAGATAGCGCCGGGCACCTTCAGCTTGGTGTCCAGCGAGATCAGCCCCGCGTCGGCCAGCGCCGCCATCGTGACCACCTTCTGCACGCTGCCCGGCTCGTACACCTGCTCCAGCGCCGGGTTCTTCAGCGCGCTGGACTTGACCGGCTTGTTCGGGTCGTAGGTCGGGTAGTTCGCCATCGCCAGGATCTCGCCCGTCTTGACGTCGAGGGTGACGAGCGAGCCGGACTCGGCCTTGTACTCCTTGACCGCCTGCTCGATCCGCCTCTCCGCGAACCACTGCAGATCGGCGTCCAGGGTGAGCTGCGCACTGACCCCGGGCTTCGGCTCCTCCACCGTGTGGTCGGCGTTCGGGATCTTGTTGCCCTTGGCATCGACCTCGTACATCGCCTTGCCGTCCTGACCGGACAGCTTGTCGTTCAGGCCGTACTCCATCCCGGCCAGGCCTTTGCCCTCGGCGCCGACGACGCCGACCACGTTCGCGGCAATAGTGCCGTTCGGGTGGCTGCGGATCGGGTCGGCCTCGGTGTAGATACCGACCAGCGGCGGCTGTTTGGCCTTACCCCGGGCCTTGTTCTGGTCCTTCAGCTCGGCATCGATCTGGTTCCAGGTCTGCGGGCTGACCTGGCGGGCCAGGTAGACGAACCGGCCCTTGCGGGTCATCGCCGCCACCAGTTCCTTGTACGTCGTACCGGTCAGCTTCGGCGCCAGCAGCGCGGCCAGGTCGGGTGCGACCTTCGAGGTCTGCGACGGGTCGGCTGTGATCGCCACCGCGTCCTCCGACACCGACAGCGGTACGCCGTTGCGGTCCAGGATGTCACCGCGCGAGGCGTGCAGGACGAACGGCTTGGTGTTCTCCCTCGTGGCCGCGAGCGCGTACGAATTGGGGTCGACGCCCTGCAGCAGGATCAGCCGGCCGGCAAACAGCGACAGCACGAACGCCATCACCCCGAAGGTGACGCGCAGCCGCAGCGCGGGACGGCCTAGCTTGAGCGTCCGCGGCGGCCGCTTCGGCTTCGGCTTGCGCGGCGCGGGTGGGCGACGGTTCTGCGGCGGCCGCTTCCGGGGTGGGCCGGCCTTCCTGGCGACGGCCTTGCGCGGCACCTCGTCAGGTCCGGTACGCCGCTGGCGCGCGTTCTCGGCTGGGGTTGCCTTCCGGGGGCGATGCGCTGCCTTCTTCGCAGCGGCCCTGCGGGTGGCACCACCAGGCGCCGCCTTGCGCGGCACGGCACCACCAGGCGCAGCCTTGCGCGGTACGGCACCACCAGGCGCAGCCTTGCGCGGTGCCGCGCCCCCGGGAGCGGCCTTGCGAGGTGCGGGCTTGCCGTCGCGAGGAGTGGATGAGGAACGCTGAGCACCGGAGCCACTCTCCGTAGCACCCGGACGACGGATCGGGCCTTTCCGGCGCGGGTCCCCGCGATCGGGCTCACCACCACGCCTGCGTGGCGGTTCGCTGCCCCGTCGTTCCGTCATCCGATCATCCCCCGGTCGGTGTATTGGTCCGTGCCCCTGTCGTCGCGGGCGGTGCCACGGTTCCCGGCGTGCTAGATGGCTTCCTGGCCTGCCCGGTCGGTGGCTTGGCGGTGGGCGTGCCGGTGGGCGTCGTACCGGTGGGCCGATTGGTAGCGGGCCGCTTCGTGCCGGACCGCGTGGTGGCCGGCGGCTTGGTCGTGGTGGGCGGCTTGGTGGTGGCGGGCGGGGTTGACGGCTTGATGCCTGTAGGCGTGCCCGGGCCGAACATCGCCGTACCGGCGCCGGCCTTGCCCACTTCGGGCACGCCGAGCACCTTCCCGTCGGACAGCCTCAGGAAGACCGGGTTCGGGTTCGGCACCATGCCCATCCGCAGCGCCCGGTCCGCCAGGTTCTGCGGCGACTCGAGCGTGCGCACCTGGCGCTCCAGCTGCTCCTGCTGATCGCGCAGCTGGCCAGCCTGCTGGTTCAGCGCCGTGACCTGGAAGGTGCCGCGCTGCAGCTCGGTGTTAAGCAGAAGCAGCCCGACCAGACCCGCGCCAAGTACCGCCACCACGAACAGCACGAATGGCATCCGCGGCGGACGGAAGGGCGCGCCGTACACGACCCGGAGCTTCGGCTCCGGCCTGCTCGCCGGGGCCGGCTGGGTCGCCGACGCCACCCGCGCCTTCGCCGTACCGAAGACAGTGCTCATCAGGCCACCAGTCCTCTCGCCCGGATCCGCTCAGCCGCTCGGACCCGCGCCGAGGCAGCGCGCGGGTTCTGGGCCACCTCTTCCTCGGTCGGCCGTTCGGCGCCGCGGGTGATCAGCTTGAGGTATGGCTCGTGGCCGGCGGGGATCACCGGCAGGTCGTCGGGCACATCGCTGCGGGTGCCGACAGCGAGGGTCTGCTTGGCGATCCGGTCCTCGAGCGAGTGGTAGCTCATCACCACGATCCGCCCGTTCACGGCCAGCGCCTCGATCGCGGCCGGCAGCGCGCGACGGAGTACGTCGAGCTCGGCGTTGACCTCGATCCGGAGCGCCTGGAAAGTGCGCTTGGCCGGGTGCCCACCGGTACGACGGGCCGCCTGCGGGATCGCGTTGCGGACCAGCTCGGACAGCCGGGCGCTGTTGGTGAACGGCTCGCTCTCCCGGGCCTTCACGATGCGATCCGCAATCCGCCGGGCGAACTTCTCCTCGCCGTACTGGAAGAGGATCCGGGCCAGCTCCGCCGAGCTGTAGGTGTTGAGGATGTCCGCGGCGGTGGTTGGAGCGGTGTCGTCCATCCGCATGTCCAGCGGCGCGTCCTGCGAGTAGGCGAAGCCCCGGTCGGCCTCGTCCAGCTGCATCGAGGAGACGCCCAGGTCGAAGAGGATCCCGTCGATCGCGTTGATGTCGAGATCGGCCAGCACCTGCGGCAGCTCGTCGTACACGGCGTGCACCAAAGTGACGCGTTCCGCATACGGCGCGAGACGCTCGCCGGCCAGCCGGAGTGCGTTGGGGTCCCGGTCGAGCCCTACCAACCGGGCCTCCGGGCAGCTCTGCAGGAGGGCCTCGGAATGTCCGCCGAGGCCCAGCGTGGCATCGACGAGTACGGCGTCCGGGTGGGCGAGTGCGGGAGCGAGCAGCGCGACGACCCGGTCGAGCATCACGGGCACGTGGCTGGGGGTCGGCCGGGAAGGCGGCATGGTGTCAGCCCACCTGTCCCTGCGTACCGAACTCAGCACCGTGCATCTCGACCCTTCGATAGCCGCCGAGGCGACCCTGCCCCCGCGGGTTTGACACTGCTGTCCTGCTAGCTGGTGCTGGCGGTGCCGTCCGGTCAGATCACGGGTACGCCTTCCGGGGAAGTACCTACTTGACTCTCCTTGGCGCCGGGGAAGTGGCGCCAAGAAGCGATAGGTCGGAAGTCGGACCCGTGATCTCACCGGACGAATCGCGTCGGCTCGACCGCGGGCGGCAGCCTCAGAAGATGCCGGGCAGTACCTCCTCGGACAGGTCGGCGAAAGCCTGCTCCTGCTCCGCGGAGTACCGGTTCCAGCTCTCCGTGTTCCAGATCTCCACCCTGTTCATCGCCCCGATGACGACACATTCGCGATCCAGTCCCGCGTAATCGCGAAGCATCGGCGGGATGGTGACCCGGCCCTGCTTGTCCGGTGTCTCGTTGGAGGCACCGGCGAACAACATCCGCAGGTAGTCCCGGGCACCCTTGTTGGTGATCGGAGCCTGCTTCAACTGCTCGGTCAGTTGGACGAACTCCGCTTCGGGCCAGACGAACAGCGACCGCTCCTGTCCGCGTGTGATCACGAGGCCCTCCGCCAACTCGTCCCGGAACTTCGCCGGTAGGAACAGCCGACCCTTGTCGTCGAGCTTGGGGAAGTGAGTTCCGAGGAACATCACTCCACCTCCCCGTTGCGGACTCCCGACTCAGGTGAGTTGTGTTTTCCACCATTGCAGTACCACTGCGCTCCACCATACTCCACTTTGCACCACCGTCAACCAAATACACCCGGTTTTGCGCCCCCGTACGCTTGAGGTCACGGCTTCATGACTGTGAGGTGTGGTCGCATGACTGTGAGGTGTGGTGGCGATGGATACTGAGGCAGCGCGCAACAAATCAGCCCTGGACCTAGTCCGGACGCGCACAGCGGGTCACAATGAGTCGGCTATCAACCAAACGGGAGGACTCAGGGTGAGCACCACCGCGACCAGCTCGGCGACCGACTTTGAAGAGCTGACAGAGGTGGCGGGACGGGTCCGCCGAGCCATCGAGCACGTCATCGAGGGCAAACCCGATGTGGTCGAGGTAGCGGTCACCGTGCTACTCGCCGAAGGCCATCTACTGATCGAGGACGTGCCCGGCGTCGGCAAGACGATGCTCGCCAAGGCATTGGCCCGGTCCATCGACTGCACCGTGCGGCGGATCCAGTTCACGCCGGATCTGCTGCCGTCGGACATCACCGGTGTGTCGGTCTTCAACCAGGAGATCCGCGACTTCGAGTTCAAGCCCGGCGCGGTGTTCGCGAACATCGTCGTCGGCGACGAGATCAACCGCGCCTCACCGAAGACCCAGGCCGCGTTGCTGGAGTCGATGGAGGAGCGCCAAGTCACCGTCGACACCACGACCTATCACCTCGAAGCGCCGTTCATGGTGATCGCGACCCAGAACCCGATCGAGATGGAGGGCACCTATCCCCTCCCAGAGGCACAACGCGACCGCTTCATGGCGCGCCTGTCGATGGGTTATCCGGAGCCGGCGGCGGAGCTCCGGATGCTCGACGGTCACGCTGCGGCCGAACCACTGGACTCGCTGGTACCGGTGACGGACGGCCAGCAGATCCTGCGGCTGGTCAAGATCGTCCACTCGGTGCACGTCTCAGAGGCAGTCAAGGAGTACGCCGTCGCGCTGGTCGGCGCGACTCGTCGGTCCCAGGAGCTCAGGCTCGGCGCCAGCCCGCGGGCGACGCTGCACCTGATCCGCGCCGCCCGGGCCGCGGCGGCGCTGGACTCGCGCGAGTTCGTGCTGCCGGACGATCTGCAGGAGCTCGCCGTACCCGTGCTGGCCCATCGCGTGCTGCCGGCGGCCGAGGCCCACTTGGGCGGGCGCGGCGCGTCGGACATCATCGCCGGGCTGGTGGCCTCGGTCCCGCTGCCGCGGAACCGTCGCGATTAACGAGGCGGCGAGCACATGAGACAAGCCCTTAGGGGGCTGACGACCAGAGGGCGCGCCTTCATCGCTGCCGGGGTGACTGCTTCGTTGTGCGCCTTGCTCCTCGGACAGAAGGACCTGCTGCGGGTCGGCGTACTGCTGATAGCGCTGCCGCTGGTCGCCGCACTGGTGGTCGGCCGGACCAGGCTCCGGCTGCAGGTCCACCGCAGTCTGGCCCCGGACCAGGTGCCGGTCGGTGGCCAGGCCACTGTGGACCTGACGCTCACCAACCAGGGCAGGATGCCGGCCGGACTGTTGTTGTTGGAGGACCGGATCCCTTACGTGCTCGGGCACCGGCCGCGGTTCGTCGTGGACCGGATCAGTCCGAACTGGCGGCGTACGGTCAGCTATCCGGTGAAGTCAGACGTCCGGGGCCTGTTCCAGGTCGGGCCGCTGATGCTGACGGTGGCCGACCCGTTCGGGTTGGTGGAGACCAGCCGCACCTTCACGCGCAGCCAGCACCTCCTGGTCACGCCGCGGGTCTACAAGCTGCCCACCGTCCGGCTGGGCGCCGACCGAGCGGGCTCTGGCGAGAACCGGCCCCGCGCTATCGCCGCCGCAGGCGAGGAGGACGCTACCGTCCGGGAGTACCGCGACGGCGACGACCTGCGCAGGGTGCACTGGCGCTCGACGGCGCGCCGCGGCTCACTGATGGTCCGCCGGGAGGAGCAGCCCTGGCAGAGCCGGTGTGCGATCTTCCTGGACGCGCGCACGACTTCGCACCACGGGCACGGGCCGTCGGCCAGCCTCGAGTGGGCGGTCAGCGCCGCCGCCTCGATCGGCACCGACGTGATCCGCCGCGGCTACGTGACCACCATGCTGGGCGGTCCGACCACGCTGGCCGCGATCACCCGGCGTACTTCCAGCGCAGTCCACCAGCCGCTGACCAGCCAGCAACTGCTGACCGAGTGCGCCACCGTCGAAGAACACAAGTACGCCGAGGTCGGCCCACTGCTGACGGTCGATCGGCGGACGCAGGAGCCTAGCCTGGTGGTCGCCATCCTCGGCGTCTGCGGCTCCGAGGACATCACCGCCTTGAACCGCTGGCGCTCCAACCAGGCGACCGGTGTCGTACTACTACTCGACGCCGCCAGTTGGGCAGTCGGCGTGGACGGAACCGAGAAGGTCACCCGGCTGACCGCGCAGACGGACGCCACCGAACACGAACTGCGGCGCAGCGGCTGGCGGGTCACCAGAGTGCGTCGCGGTGACCATCTCCCCACCGTGTGGTCCACTCTCGGGCTGCGGAGCGGAAGGATCGCATGACCGGCCACGCCAGGATCTCCCTCGCCGCCTGGGGCGCGACCGTGCTGGGTGCCATCGTGTTGACACCGGTCTTCTCCGGGCCGTTCCTCTTCGTCAGCGCCTTCCTTTGCGGTGCGGTCACCGGCGTCGGCATCCTGCTGCAGAACTGGCGCGTGCCCCGGCTCGTCGTACCGGCCGTGCAGTTGGCGGTGCTGATCGAGTTGCTGTCGCTGTTCTTCCTGTCCGACACGCTGAAGTTCGGCCTGGTGCCGTGGACGGGCACGGTCATCGAGTTCAACCAGCAGATGGTGAACGCGATGGACTCGATCAACCGCTTCAGCGCACCATTGCCGCCTGACTCGCACCTCACCCTCTTCGCGGCTTCCGTGATCTCGGCGACCGGGTTGCTGATCCACCTGATCGCCGTCCAGCTCCGGCAGGCAGCGTGGGCCGGCTTGCTGCTGCTGACGATGTACACAGTGCCCGCCGCGACAGTGCACGGCGGGCTGCCCGCGATTCTCTTCATCCCGCCGGCCATCGGCTACATCGTGCTGCTGTCGGCCGAGGGACGGACAAGACTGAGCCGCTGGGGCCGGCGGATCTCCGGCATCTCTCACCTGGATGCGGCCGAACCGGTCGAAGCCTCCGCCCTCGGCCAGGCAGGACGCCGGATCGGCGTGAGTGTGGTGGCTCTCGCCGCCTTGCTGCCTGCCCTGTTGCCGGCCCTGCCGGAAGGCGTGGTAGGCAACGGCTTGGCAGGCGGTGGGACCGGCAGCGGCCTGGGTGCGTCCATCTCGGCGACCGACCCGATGCTGGACATGGGCAAGAACCTGAAGCGCGGCGACAACGTGGTGGCGCTGACGTACTCCGGCGGGCCCGATGGCGGCAGCTACATGCGGCTGACCGCGCTGGACCTCTTCGACGGCAACACCTGGCGGATCTCGCCGCGGCAGGACGGTCAGAAGATCAACGGCGATCTGAGCCCGCCACCCGGCTTCGGCAGTGACCTGACCAAGGTGCCGCAGAGCCAGATGAAGGTCGACGTGTCCCGCAATTTCCGCTCTCAGTTCGTCCCGGTCCCCTACCCGGTGCACTCGATCTCGCTGAAGAAGAACTGGCGCTTCGACCCCAGCTCGCTGGACATCGTCTCGTCGAACGGTCAGGTTGTCGGTGGCCAGAGCTACAGCCTTACCGCCTATGACCTGAAGCCGACCCAGGACCAACTGCGCAACGCCACCGATTCCGGTCCGCCGGATCAGTACACCAGCGAGGTACCGCAGCGGACGCCGGATACCATCAAGAACCTGGCGCGGACGGTCACCCATGGCGCAAATGGCAACCACTACGAACAAGCCGCCTTACTGCAGAAGTGGTTCCGCAGCGGCCTCTTCACCTACAGCACCGCCACCAATAGCCAGAGCGGCATGCGGGCACTGGAAGACTTCCTGCTCCGCAACCAGACCGGCTACTGCGAGCAGTTCGCCACCGGCATGGCGCTGATGGCCCGGATCCTCGGCATCCCGGCCCGGGTCGGCATCGGCTTCCTTCCCGGTCAAGCCGGCAAGGACGGTAAGTACACCGTCCGCATGCACGACATGCACGCGTGGCCCGAGCTGTACTTCCAGGGCGCCGGCTGGGTCCGGTTCGAACCGACGCCTGGCCAGCGGGTCGCCACCATCCCGACCTGGACGGACTCGACCGGTGCGCCCGTCCCCAACGACCCGAGCGCGGCGCCAACGACCGCTCCCGCCAGCCCGGGCGTTGCCGCTACCAACCCGATCGACAAGCCGACCCCCGGTCGCCTGCCGGACAGCGCCGGCGTCGCCGTCAGCGACACCGGCGGCTGGTGGAGCAGCGGCGGCGGCAAGGCGGTGGGCGGATTCGCCGCCGGGCTGCTAGTTCTGTGCATCCCATGGCTGATCCGTACTCTGGTCCGCCGCCGCCGGTTCGCCCGCCTGCCGGGCCGGGCCAGAGTTGAGGGCCTCTGGGCCGAGATCCGCGACTCCGCACGCGACCTCGGCCTCGACTGGTCCGACACCGCCACGCCACGGCAGTTGGGCGATTGGCTAGCCGAGCGATTGCCCGAAACAGTCCATCCGGAAGTGATCCGCCTGGCCCGTGGTGTCGAGACGATCCGGTACGCCGGTCGCGACAACGCGGCGGTCGATCTCCGCAAGGAGGCTGCCACCGTCTGCCGAGCTCTGTGGACACAAGCGACGCTTGCCCGCCGCTGGCGAGCGCGGCTGCTACCGCCGTCCTGGCGCTGGTACCTCAGCCGCGGCAGCACGGAGGCGTCCGACCTGCTGGACGAGTTCGACCTGGCTCTGGCCCGGCTTCGTTCCGCGATCCTCCTCCGCCGCGCCGGCCGCCACACCAGCTGAACCCGCATTCTTGGCCGGCGGCGGGCCACCGGGCATCTCCTCAACCTGCGTTAGAGGTGGGCCTGGGTGCTCAGGCTGCAGTGAGGGTGGAGCGCAAGCGGGGTGGACCGCAAGCCTGGGCGGAGTGCGAGCGTCGTGAAAGGCGAGCGTCGTGAAGTGCGCGCCGGAAACACCTCCGGCCACGAGGGCTGACGTCGAGACGCGAACCGAAGCTGCGCGGTCACGTAAAGAAGCCTGAAGCTGCGCTCTTACGTAAAGAAGCCTGAGGCTGCGCGGTGAGGTGAAGCCAAGCTGCGCGGTGAGGTGAAGCCAAGCTGCGGGGTGGTGAAGCCCAACTGCGCAGAATTCGTGGTCTAACCAGAACCACACCCGGCCCTGAGGGCGGCGGGTGTGGGTTCGGAGGCCGGAGTTGGACCAGGCGACGGTGCAGGCGTCAGAGGTCCTCGTCGCGGCGGCGGCGCCAGCGGTCTTCCATCCGCTCCATGAAGCTGCCGGAGGAGTCGTGTTTGGTCCGGCCCCGCTTCGGCTGCGGCGGAGGCGGCGGCAAGTCGTCGGAATCGCCGGCATTGCTGATCCGCTTCATGCTCAGCGCCGCGATGTACAGGCAGGCGACCATCACGATGAAGCCGATGACTCCGATGATGGTGTTGGGGATGATCGCGCCGGCCATCAAGATGGCGATGCCCAGCACAAATCCGACGCCGGCGAGGATTGCCCGGCGCTTGTAGTACAAGCGCACATTGGTGCCTCGCATGGCGGAGACGAACTTGGGGTCTTCCGCCGCAAGGGCACGTTCGAGCTGCTCGAACTGGCGCTGCTCTTCTTCCGAGAGGGGCACCGTCGATCCCTCCATGATGAGCGCGATCTCTATAGGCCGAGTACAGTCTAGGCCGCCGGTGCTATCCACGAAACCCTGACAGCCTGTCCCGCGCGTTACGGTCCCGCAACTGCCGAGTTTCAGAGCTACCGTGAAGACCGCTGGACGCCTCCCGCCAACGGTCCTGACCGGTGTGACCGGTGACGGTTAGCGACCTCCGCCGGTCGCGTCACTGACCGCCACCCGCCGCACCCGCTGAACTCAGCGGGTGGCGAGGATGTGGAGCTGGGTCGCGATGGCACGGAAGGCGGGATGTTGACTGGCTGCCCGCTCCAGGTCGGCCAGCGCCTCTGCAGCGCCGGACTCGGAATCGACGAACGCCGCCGGGACCAGGTCGGTGAATGTGCGGACGCCGTGAACGGTGTGCACCATGAACCCCGCCTCTGCCAACTGGGCGGTGAGGCTGGCCTCGTCGAACCGGCGAGGCATCGGGTCGGACGCGCCCCAGCGGCCGTCCGCGTCCTGGAGTGCGACGCGCGCCTCCGACAGATGACCGGCGAGTGCACGGGCCAGCACGACTGCGTTGCGCTGGGCAACCAACAGGCTGAGCACCCCGCCAGGGCGCAAGACGGATGCCATCGCCTGCAGAGCCTGTGCCGGATCGTCCACCACTTCGAGCACGCCGTGACACAGCAACGCGTCAGCGCTCGACTCACCGGCAAGGCCGGGCAATTCCGCCGCATCGCCCTGCACTCCGCGGACGAGTTTGCTCACCCCTTCGTCGCTGGCCCGACGCTCGAGCGAAGCCAACGCGTCCGGGCTCGGATCCACCACCGTGACCCGGTGGCCCTCGACCGCCAGCGGAACCGCGAAGCCGCCGGTTCCACCGCCGAGGTCAACGATGTCCAGGCCTGCTCCGGGATCGGTACGCGCTCTGCCGGCCAGTGCCACCCGCAGCGCCTCGGCGACCAACGCCGTACGAACCGAGCGGCGACGTCGGTCGACCATCGTGATTGCCCTCCTCGGCTACGGAATCCGCTGCGGGCAACACCCTACTTGCCGACGGCCAGCCACCTTCACCAGCCGCGACCGGGCTCGATCAGCTCGCCTGCATCCAGGGCTGAGCCAGCACCGACTGCGGCTCCGAGGCACCCGGCAGGACCGGCTGGTCGGTCAGTTGGAGACTCGACTCCACCAACTCGTAGAAGGCCTCCACCGCGCGCACCAGGTCATCGGCCTCTCGCGTGGTGACGGCCCGCTCGAGTCCGGCCTCGGCAGCCGCGCGCTGACTGGCACCGGCGGCGAAGAAGGCCGCCCACTCCCCCAACTCGGGGGCCACCTCGGCCAGCAGCACCCAGGCGTTGCGCTGGACCCGGCGCCGCGGACCCGAGCGGACCGGTCTGGCCCGCACCGCAAGCGTGGCGGCAGCGATCCGCAGGGCCGCCACATGTGCGCTCGAGTACTTGATCAGGTGATCGTCGGACTCGCGGGCCTCAGCTAGGGCCGCCCGGGCCCGGAACAGATCGCGGGTGGCCGAGCCAGCGGCCGCCGGCGCTACCGCTGAAACAGTCATCGGCCCGTCACCCTCTCCAATTGCCACCGTCCGGAGTCCGGGTCGTGGGCGAGGTCGAACCGCTCCCGCCGGCCGTGCCGACCGCACCCTGCCTCCACCCGGTAGACCGCACGCTGCGGTCCCCAATCGTCGTCCAGCAGCCCGACCGCCCCGGGTGAACCCGCCACGGCGGTCGCCGCACCGATCCCGGCGGCCGAGCCGATCACGCCGCGCTCCCACCAGGCCGCGGTCTCCACCCACTGGGCCTCGATCGAGCAGACCCGCCACAACCGTCCGCGCCAGAGGAACTGCTCGGGAGTGTCGATGCCGTCCACGGCCCCCAGACGCACCTCAACGGCCTCGTCGAACTGCCACATGACTCATCGCCTCCTGTACACGAACTTCGCTCTGTTGTCAGCGGCCCGGTGGGTGGGCGCCGGGTGGGGGTCGAGTTCCACCACGGCGCCCGGCCCACCGGGACCACCGGTTCCCGATGCGGCCGCAACTCCGCACAGGGGCCGACCAGATGCGGTCACCGCGCCGACCCGGACCCGCGAGGGGCCTGAATCAGAGGCAATCGAACATCTGTTCGAACACTGAAAGCGTAACCCTGCCCGCCGACAATCGTCAACGGGCCGTGAGACCGGAAAGGCCCCGGCAGGCCGGGCGCCCGGCCAGACTGGACGGACAGCCTGAACCGAACCGAGGAGCCCGATGCCCAGTCGCCGCACCGTCGTCACCGCCACGGTGGCGCTCGCCATCGTGGTCGCAGCCGTCGCACTGCCGCTCTTCCAGCCGTGGCGGCTCTTCACCGACACAGTGGTCGACGAGCCGCTCCCTGACGCCGGTCCGGTTTCCATATGCACATCCTTACTGGCGCCACCGACAAGTTCCGGCGACCGCTCCCCCGGCACCTCAGCGGGAACTCCTTCGTCGCGGGGTCCCGACCGGCCCGGCGGCCCCGAAGGCCTGTCGCACGGCAGCTTCGTCACGCACGAGCACGAGAACCACCGGCACGGCCTCGGTCGTCCGGCTGCCCGACGGCTCCCGGATCCTGCGGCTCGAGGTCCTCGACACCTCCGACGGACCTGACCTCGAGGTCTGGCTCAGCGATGCGCCCGTCCCCGAAGGCCCGGCTGGCTGGCACCTCTTCGACGATGGTCACTACAGCAGCCTCGGAGAACTGAACGGCAACCACGGCAACCAGAACCACATGATCCCGGCCAACCTGGACCTAGCCGGCCTCCGCAGCGTGTCGATCTGGTGCAACCGCTTCAACGTCTCCTCGGCGCGGCCGAGCTCACACCCGTGTGACCACCGCCCGGCGGGAAAACGAGGTGTGGGAGCGGCGCGAGCCGGTCTAGGGTCGGCGTCGTGTCCGGCGACGAGTTCATCTCAGCGCGCGAGCTCAACGCGGCCTTTCATGCTGAGGTGATTCGGCCGTTGCTCCGCTCTACGCCGTACGCAGCGGGTTTGCTGGGCTGGGGCTCCGACGTACTCGGGTACGACACGGCACGCTCCACCGACCACGGCTGGGGGCTGCGACTCAGCATCTTCGTGGACGCCGACCAGGTGGAAGGCATCGCCGCGTCCGTCGAGCAGAACCTGCCGGACACATTCGACGGCCATCCGGTCCGGTTCGGATGGGACGCTGTAAACGCTGACCACCACATCTCCGTGTCCACGCTTAGCGCTTGGCTGACCGGGCAACTGGCTGTCGACGCGGAAGCCGGTATGACGACCAGGGACTGGCTGCTGACTCCGCAGCAGCAACTGCTCGGCGTTGTCGCCGGACAGGTGTACGCCGACGACGGCCGCCTCAAGCCCGTCCGCGAGGCCCTTGGTTGGTACCCGGACGAGGTCTGGCACTGGCTCCTCGCCTGTCAGTGGAGGCGACTCGACCAGGAAGAGCCGTTCGTCCAGCGCACGGCCGAAGTGGGCGACCACCTGGGCTCCGGCGTCGTCGCATCGCGCCTGGTTCGGGATCTGATGCGGCTGTCCCTGCTGATGGCGCGCCGCTATGCGCCGTACACGAAATGGCTCGGTACGGCGTTCGCGAGGCTCGGGCACGACGACGGGCTTGACCAGGCGCTCCAGCAGGTTCTGGCGGCCAAAGATCTGACGGGCCGCGAGCAGGCGCTCGAAACGGCGTACAAGCTGGTTGCTCGGCGGCACAACGCACTCGGCATCACCGAGCCGGTGGATGAGTCGGTGCGGCAGTTCTTCGATCGCCCTGCGATGGTCCTCGGGGCCGGGCGGTTCGCGGAGGCCTGCCTGGCCAAGGTCCAGGATCCGGGGTTGCGCAAGCTCGACCTGATCGGCGGGATCGACCAGTTCGCCGACAGCACGGACGTGCTCAGCAACCCGTCGAACTATCGGCGACTGGCCTCGATCTACGAGAAATAGAGTGTGCAGTGTGAGTATTCATCCGAACGTCCAGCGGGTTGCCGACGACTTGGCCGCGGCTGGCGCGGCCGGCCAGATCCGGATCCTCGACGAGGCCACTCCGACCGCCGCGGCGGCAGCCGAATACCTCGGCTGCGAGGTCGGCGCGATCGCGAACAGTCTGATCTTCGACGGCGACGGTTCGCCCGTACTGATCCTGACCTCCGGCGCCCATCGGGTCGACACCGCCAAGATCGCCGCGGAGCTGGGCATCAGCAAGCTGCGCCGTGCCACGCCGGAGTTCGTTCGCACCCACACCGGCCAGGCCATCGGCGGCGTCGCCCCTGTCGGCCACCCCGAGCGGGTGCGCACCCTCGTCGACACCACCCTCGACCAGTACGACGAGGTGTGGGCGGCGGGCGGCGTTCCCCACTCGGTCTTCCCCACCACCTACGCGGAACTCCTCCGCATCACCGCGGGCACACCCGTCACCGTCAACTGAGCACCTGGTCGATCCCGGACCGCAGGAAGGTGCGGGTGAGGCCGCCGCGTTCGATCCGCCAGCTGAGCGGTACCCGATTCCCAGGCCCGTAGCGTCGCTGCGAGATGTCGCGGATCACTGCCGCAGGTGCACCGAGTTCCGGCAACAGGTCGAGCGCCTCCCGCTTGGTGATGAGCCGCCCATCCCGCAAGGTCACGGAGGCACGCGCAAGTGTCACCAGGCTGAGGTCCACCCAGATGTCGCGATACCAGGGCAGCCGCTTGGCGGTCACTGGGTACCAGAAGTCGCGCAGATCCCTGCGGATGAAATCGGTCAGTTCTTGGTCGCTCGTCGGAGCCAGCAGCGACGAAGGCGGCGGGCCGAAGAGGCTCAGGTCGCCCTGGCTCAGTTCACGCCGGGCAACTGCAGACACCGGCCGATCGAAGTACCTCCCCTGCGCCCAGGTCGGGTGGCGCAGCGAAGTGTCGGCGAGGTCTGCCTGCGCGATGTACGTGCAATGCAGTTTGTCCGCAAGAGCATGCGTCTTGATCAACCGCCGGTGCAGCTGACAAAGCGGTGCGGGGTCCGAGATCTGCGACTCAACCACGGCGATCAGGTCGAAGTCACTCCGGCCTGGCTGGAAGTCCCCCAACGCCAGCGAACCATGCACCCACAACGCGGTCACTGGCAGGACCTCTCGGATCGACGCCGAGAAACAGTCCAGCAGCGTCCGCACTTCGTCGTTGCCCATGGTTCGACCTTCTCCCCGTCCGGCTCGCAGCGATGCGAGCCGGACGGAGTCAGAAGCTAGAAGGCGGCCTTGACGTTCACGTCGGCGGCACGGACGTAGAACATCCGGTGGCCGAACCAGATCTGGTAGTACCGGTCCTTGCCGACCACCTGCACGTGATCCGTCGGCGGCACGCCGGCGAACTGGGTGGCACGGTAGTAGTCGGTCTCGATGTTCAGATCGCCCACCGGGTAGGACTGCCCCGCACCGATCGTGTACTGCAGCGGCGTGACCGTCTGGTACGGGATACCCGTCGGGTACGCCGCCTGCTCCGGGTAGGCCCGGCCATAGACCGGCACCGTGACCAGACCAGGCTTCGGAGTCACTACCAAGCCAGGCTTGGCAAAGGCATCCGGAGCCGAGGCAGGACTCTTGAACCAGGCCTTGGCACCGAGGTACCAGATCGCGAGCCAGTCGCCCGAGCGATCAGCCACCACGTACGACGAGCCGGCTGTCGCGCGCGCACCGATGTCCGACACCCGTGTGGTGCTGTCCGACCCGTCCTTATGCAGGCCGAGGTCCTTGACCAACGGCGACGCGTCGTCCGCCGCCTGGTGCAGGGAGACGAAGTTGGTGCCTTGCGGCGCGCAGGTGCCATCGGTGTTGCAACCCGTGATGACCTGGACGTTGTCGGCGAAGCCGGGCTTGATCGTCACGATCGAGCCGGTGTGGATCGACTGCGTGGAGGCCTTGATCGGAGCGCCGAGCAGGTCGAAGTAGTGCTCCCAGTCCCAGTACGGTCCCGGATCCCAGTGCATGCCGGCGACCGTGGACGGAACCGTGCCCGGCACCTGGTCGTGGCCGAGGATGTGCGCCCGGTCGAGCGGGATGTCGTTCTTCTCGGCCAGGTAGCGGACCAGCTTGGCCGAGTTGCGGTAGAGCGCCTCGGTGTACCAGGTCGCACCCTGAGCCGCGAAGCCCTCGTGCTCGATCCCGATCGAGTGCATATTCACGTACCAGTTACCGGCTTGCCAGCCGACGTCCTTGGCCTTGAGGTGCTGCCAGACCTTGCCGTCGGAGGACCGCATCGTGTACTGCCACGCCAGATAGGTCGGGTCCTGGACCAGGTTGAGCGTGCCCTGCCAGCCGCCTTCGGTGTCGTGGATGATGATGTAGTCGATCTTGCCGGTCTTGGGCCGGTCGCCCGTGTCGTGGTTGCCGTAATTGGTCGGCGAGGTGCCAAGCGACTGGTACGGCGCCGGCAGCGACTCGCAGGCCAGATCCTTCGGACACTCCGTCGCATCAGCCGCTGTCGGGGCAGCAGCCGGCAGGTTGGTTCGGGCCAACTGCGCACGCTGCGGCGTCACCTTCAGGGGCGCCATGGCGAGCTGCTGGCCGGTGTTGGTGGTCCGGGCCGCTCCACGCGCCAGGATCGTGTAGACGTCATCCGCAAAGGCAGCAGCGCCGCTCTTGTCGTTGGCACCGGCGTACGAGCCGATCGCGCCGTACCAATCGGCGGCGGAGGTCTGAACACCGACGGGCAGGCCGAGCGAGCGCTGGTAGTCCGCAAGCAGTGCGGCACCACCGGCGACGTTGGCCGTCGAATCGGTGCGCAGTACCGCCGGGTCCAGACCGGTCAGATCGGACGCGCGATAGAGCGTGCGGAGCGAGTCCGCCTTGGCCAGCTTCCGGCCGGCGGACAGATCCTCGGACTCGGTCGGGTCGGCGGCGGTGAGGTGCATCGGACCGTAGCCCCCCGACGTGCTCGCCTGGCCTTGGTGGTCGTCCCAGCGGGTTTCCGCGTAAGACACCGCGAGCAGCACCGACTCGGGTACGTCGTACTGCTGGGAGGCCGCGTGGAACGCGTCCGCGGCGGCCGCGGCGGAGGGGGAAGGAGCTGACGCAGCGGGCGTCGGTGGACTGGCTTGCGACACGCCGGTCATGGATAAGGGCAGCGCGACCGCTGCCAGTACGGCGAGAATCTTCGGACGACGACGCATGATTGATCTCCCTGACCCGAATGGGGTTGCCCCTGGCCGACGGTCACACAGACCGCCAGCCCGTTCACTTTGGGTCGCGAGGGCGTCGATGTCAACGGTTAACCAAAAATGGTGGTGACGGGTTCAATGCTGACACCTGAGCGCCACCTGCCGGGGGTAGCCACACACTGTTACGGAGCACGAGATGGAAGCGTTGCCGCTGGCATTCACGACCGGCTGGGCGAGCGGGATCAATGCCTATGCCTGCGTCCTGATTCTGGGCCTGCTCGGCCGCTTCGCCGGCGTCGCGGAGGTGCCACACGCTCTCACCCGTCGCGGGCTGGCGCGGTTCAGGGCCTGGCGGGAGAGACGAAGGGGCCCGGCGGCCAGGACGAGTGTCGCCTGATGGCCCGCGTGGTCGTGATCGGGGCCGGGCTCGCCGGTCTCGCCACCGCCGTACGGCTGGCCAAGCAGAGGCACCAGGTGACCATCTGCGAACGAGACAACCGCCTCGGCGGCGTGCTCGGCAGGGTCGAGGCCGACGGCTTCAGCTGGGACGCGGGAGCAGCCAGTACGACGCTGCCGGCCGCCTTGCGCGACTTGTTCCGCAAGTCCGGCCGGCCGATCGAGAGCCTGGCCCAGCTCGATCCGATCACCGAGCCGCGCCGGCATCTTTTCAGCGACGGCTCGATCCTGGATCTGCCTGTCGGCGACCGGGCCGGGCAGCTGGAGGCCTGGACCGACCTCGCCGGTGCTGGAACCGCCAAGCAGTGGACCGACCTCGTCGACGGCTACGGCGAGACCTGGCAACTGCTGCGCACGAACTCGTTGGAGCCGCCGCTGCCGGACCGGCTGCCGCGCAAGGCGATGCTCGCGCTCAAGCCCTGGCAGACCCTCGACCGGGTCTCGCAGCGCCGCCTCGACGACGACCGGGCGCGCGCCGTACTGAACTTCTACGCGACGCAGCACGGGTCGGAGCCCAGGCTGACGCCTGGCTACGTCGGAGTGTGGTCGTACCTGGAGCGCACCTTCGGCCGATGGACCTTCCCGGGCGGATTCAGCGTCCTCGCCGACGCTCTCGCGCAACGGGCGACCGAGCGCAGGGTCGAGGTCCGCACCGGCACCGAGGTAGTCGGCGTCGAAACCGCGTCCGGCCAGGTCACCGGCGTGCGGTTGGCCGACGGCACCAGGCTGCCGGCCGAGATCGTGGTCAGCGATATCGACCCGCGCGAGCTGTACGGCAACCTGGTGGACGATCCGGCCGCTGCCAAGGAACGACGTCGAGTTCTCAGGACCCATCACGCCCACACCGCGTACGTCGTACACCTGGGCCTGCGGGACCCGGTACCCGACCTGCCGTTCGAGACGGTGTTGCACGGCCAGCCGCCGGTGGTCGTCCGCACCGGTGGGCAGGCACCGCCGGGGCATCAGGCTTGGTCGGTGCTCGTGTACGACTACCCGACCGACGACGTACTGGATCTGCTGGTGGCTTGCGGACTGCACGTAAGGGAGCAGGTCGTGTCCCGGCGCACCTCGCCGTCGTGGTGGACCGGGGTCGCCTGGGAAGGGGCACGGACGGCCGGGCGGTGGGCGTCGAACGTGTCGCCCGTCAAGGGTCTTTTCTGCGTAGGAGCAGGCGCCCACCCCGGCGCCGGCGTACCGGCGACAACGCTCGGTGCGGCCATCGTCGCGGAGGCAGTCGGCAAAGCCTGATACCGCGCGTGGATCGCCCGGCAGGAACAACTAGGATTGGTCGTTCATGTGTTCCATGCCGGGAGCGGGGCACTGTCTCGCCCGGCAGTAGAGAGGACCCCGGTGGATCATCCCCACACGTCGACCGATCTAGACAGCGTCGAGCGAGCTGAGCTCGAGGCCGAGCAGCAGCATGTCGACCGGGTGTATGCCCGAGTCGAAGAAGCTACCCGTTCCGCTTCCCGGATCGCTGTTGACGGGCACCAGCGCGGCCAGGCCCAGAACGTCGGCCGGGTCCGCGACGAGGAGCAGACCGGCCTGTACGAGCGGGATGTGCTGGTGTTCGCGGCGGCCCGGCGGATCGCCGAACTGGACGCCGAGCACGAAGGCCTGGTGTTCGGCCGGCTCGACTCGGACCAGGGCGACCAGACCGAGGCTGTCAGCACAGCGGCCGAACTGGACAAGCTGTACGTCGGCCGGATCGGTGTCCGCGACGCCGAGTACGAGCCGCTGGTCATCGACTGGCGCGCGCCGGCCGCGGAGCCCTTCTACCGGGCCACGGCGACCGACCGGCTGCGCGTCGTACGACGCCGGGTGCTGCGCAACAAGGGGCCGCGGATCGTCGGCCTGGAGGACGACCTGCTCGCCCCCGAGCGCGCGCCGGAGGACCTGCCGGTGATGGGCGAAGGTGCGCTGATGGCGTCGCTGTCGCGCGCCCGCGGGCACACCATGCGCGATATCGTCGCCACCATCCAGGCCGAGCAGGACCAGGCGATCCGGGCCCCAGCCCGGGGGGTGACCGTGATCGGCGGCGGCCCTGGGACGGGCAAGACCGTGGTCGCGCTGCACCGCGCGGCGTACCTGCTGTACTCGGACCGCCGGCGGTTCGAGCGGGGCGGCGTTCTGGTGGTCGGGCCTTCGGCCGCGTTCATGGCCTACATCGAGCGGGTGCTGCCCAGCCTCGGCGAGAACACAGTCTCCCTGAAGGCGGTCGGCGAGTTGGTCGACGGTGTGAAGGCGACCGCCGTCGATGACGCGGACGTCGCCGCGATCAAGGGTTCGCTGCGGATGCGCGGCCTCCTCTCCCGCGCCGCCCGCGACCGGGTCCCAGGCGCGCCGTCGACGCTGCGGATCTTCGTCGGCGGCGCGACCATCGAGCTGGAAGCGAACCAGCTCGACAACGTCCGCCGCAACGCTCTGCGACGCACCCTGCGCAACCGGGCCGCGGCGGAGGCACGCAAGGGATTGATCGCCGCGCTGTGGACGCGGTTCCCGGACGACTTGCGCACCGGCCGGTACGCCGATCGCGAGTCGTTCGGCGATATCGTCACGGACCTGCCGGCGTACAGGTCGTTCTTCTCGGCCTGGTGGCCGGTCCTCACTCCCGACGCGGTGCTGCGCTGGCTCGGCGATGCCCGGCGGGCGGCTCGCTGGTCCCGCGGCGACTTCGCTCCCGCTGAGATCGAGCGGCTGGCCGAGGCGATCCGGAGCACGGACGAGTTCACCATCGCCGACGTTGCGCTGCTCGACGAGCTCAGCACGGTGCTTGGCCGGGCGCCGGTCGAGGCCGGTAGGAACGAGGAGTTCGACTGGCTGGAAGGCCTGTCCGACGGCGTGAACGAGGTGCTCACCACCTCCGAGCGCCGAGCCCGGGCCGCGGCTGCCGCCGAGGCGGACGAGCCGGACGACTACGCGCACGTGCTGGTGGACGAGGCGCAGGACCTCTCCCCGATGCAGTGGCGGATGGTCACCAGGCGCGGCCCCCAGGCCAGTTGGACCGTCGTCGGCGACCCGGCCCAGAGCTCCTGGCCCGACCCGGACGAGGCCCGGGCGGCGATGGACTCGATGCTGCAACACCTGCAGCGGCACACGTTCCGGCTGTCCACGAACTACCGCAACTCGGCGGAGATCTACTCGTTCGCCGGCGAGGTGATCCGCCGTGAGCTTCCCGACGCGGACCTGCCGGACGCAGTACGACGTACCGGGGTCGAGCCCGAGCACCGGGTCGTCGATGCAGACAAGGTGGCGGAAGCGGCGGCGGACGCGGCCGGCGAACTACTGCAACTGGTCGAGGGTACGGTCGGGGTGATCGTGCCGCCGAAGCTCAGGGGTCAGGTCGACAGTGTCCTCGCCGAGCTGGGTGACCCTCGCGTGGTCGCACTCAGTCCGCTGGAATCCAAGGGACTCGAGTACGACGCGGTGGTCGTGGTCGAGCCGGACCGCATCGTCAGCGACACCCTCGGCGGCGTCCGCGCCCTCTACGTCGTCCTGACCCGCGCCACCCAGCGCCTCATCACCGTCAACAGCACCACCCACTGGCTCCCCTAGTCCGTTGCGTCCAAAGAACCTTGCCGCCGCTCCTGACCCGCAAGCCGCCCAAACCGCTCCGGCTGCACTCCGCCGACACCCCCGGTCATCCTCGACCAGCCGGCGCTCAGGCGACACCACCACCGACCAGCCCGACACCAACGCCCGACCCTGACGCTGACGCGATCAGCCGGCGTCACTGTCGGCCAGCCGGCGCACAGGCGCACAGCATCACCGCAACCGGAACGGCGCCCGACCCCGATCAACCCGCGTCGTCGTCACCCTCGTCGATGCGATGGGTGCCGGTGCGGTCGACCCTCCACTTGAACCCGTGCGGGCTGGTCCACTCCCGCGTGCGGCCGGGTAGTCGTCGGAGCCTCCAGCGGCTGTGCGTTTTGAGGCGGTGGTGGAACCGTGACGCTGGGGCGAGGTTCTCGACACTGGTTTGGCCGGGTGGGCCGACGGTGTCGTAGGGCTCGATATGGTCCAGGTCGGTACTGAGGGTGGTCTCGGCGGTACCGTACGGGAACTGGTCGACCGGGTCCATCAGCTTGACCCGCTCCCGGATCCGGTCCGGAATCTCATACGAGTCGACACTGACCCGATCATTCAAATCAATGACCGGCTTGACCACGATCTGGTCATGGCCCACCAATTCGGCCAACTGATCGACCGGGAACGGCCCGGCTCCCTCCACCCGGACGACTCCCTCACCGGTAGCCAGCGTCTTGTCGGTCAGGTGCAGGTACACGACGTTGCGGCCCGGTCCCCGACGAGCACCACCAGCGCCGAGGCCGTGGCTGTACGCGGCCTGCCTGATCGCGGCCAGCTTCCCGGCCAGCGCCCGCCGCGAGAACGGATCCGGCGCGACACCCTCGGTTTCGGCACTGATCCCTGAGCTGTCGTGGCGTGGTCCGAGCCGCCAGCCCAGGATCGCCATCGCGTCCTGCAGGTCGGCTGTGTCCAGGGCATCGAGATAGTCCAGGTGGTCATTGCCGCTGGGGTGCGGAGTGTCCCGGTCGGCCTCGTCATCCAGGCCCGGCTCGTCGGCCGGCACCCAGCCCGCCGCGAGATCCGCTGACTGACCCGGCACGTCCGCAGCCAGGTCCCTGGCGCGTTCCGACAACTCCCGGCCGCCGTCGCCGTCCTCGTCGTGCTGCGTGCCCGGCCGGCCCGGATCCGACGGGCGCGGCTCAGACGGCCACGGCGGGGTCGGGCCGGTGCCGGCGGCGCCCGGGTCTGTGCCGGTGTCGCGGCAGCCGGTCCCGCCGTCCCGGTTGGTTCCGCCGTCCCGGTTGGTTCCGCCGTCCCTACCGGCCTGGCCGGTGCTGGTCACGCCGGCACCCTCAGTGCTCGCATCGTCAGTACTGGCAGTGCTCGCACCCTCAGTCTTGGCAGAGCTGGCACCGTCAGTGCTGGCACCGTCAGTGCTGGCACCCTCAGTGCTGGCACCCTCAGTGCTGGCACCCTCAGTGCTGGCAGAGCCTGCACGGTCTGTACTGGCACGGTCGCTGCTGGCGCTGTCAGTGCTGGGACGGTCTGTGGTGGGTGGGCGAGTGGTGGCGAGCAGCCGGGCGGCTTCGAGTAACTCGTGGGCCGAGGCCGGGTCGGCGATCCAGCCGACCGCCTTGGCGCGGCGTTGGTCGAGCGTGTCAGTGTCGCCGAGGGTGCGCAACGCCCGGGCGAGGTCGTCGATGGTCGCGTCGAACCGGATCACGTCCCCGGCCGCGGCCTTCACCCAGATCGTCTTGGTGCCGTGGTCGTCGGAGTCGCCGACGAACACGCCCCGCTCCCGCGCCGCCGCCTCGGCCGCCTCCTTCGCGGCGGCCGGGTCGGCTTCAAGGATCGCGGCCTTCACGATCGCCTTCAACCGGTTCAGCCCGACGGTGTTGATGATCCCGGCCACCTTCTTGTCGACGATCGCGGCCGCGTCCTGCGACAGCGCCAGGCAGGCCCGGGCGACCTGCCGCGCCCGCCACGGCACCGCCACCCCGCCCAACACCATCGCCCAGATCCGCGGCAACCGATACCGCAAACCCTGCGCCTCCCCCATAAACGCCTCCCCCACACCAGTCGACCAACCGAACACCGCCGCCAACTCAGCCGCCGCGAACTCCGCCACCGCCGGACACCCCACCCCGCCATACACCCGACCCCGCTCCCCACCGGGCAACGCCTCGTCATACCCGGCGCCATACCCGGTGTCGGTGTCGGCACGCGGATCCGGACAGCGGTCAGCGAACGCCAGCGCCACCTCGAGCTGACGGGCCGCGGCACGGTCCTCCACCGCGCGGAACTCGGCCCCCGCGTCGAGCAGCGCGCGGGTGTCAAGCTCAGACAGATCACCTTCGAACATGTGCTCGATTCTACTACACCACCACCGACAGTCGCCAACCGAACACCCCTTATCCACAA
>JAWWPC010000324.1:0-3205 GCA_033851055.1 Kribbellaceae bacterium
TGTCCCACGTAGAAAGGAACCGAGGTCGCTGGCCTTTGTCGGGTCGAGCAGAAGCCGCCAAGGGATTCCGGTGAATTCTGGTTCCGGAACAATATGTGGGCTCCCAACATCGTTGAGCATCAGAAGGTCCGAGATATCCACAGATCCACGTCTCCAAAGGAGGTCAAAATCCGTCGAGTCAAAAGTCACTTCTGACTGATATGCATACATCATTGACCTAGGGAATTGTGAAGGGCGTCGGGGCGTGTAGTGGATGGCAGGGAAAACATCCTGGAACTCGTTGGCATTTAATGGATCGTCCGCTTCATGTTTCGTTTTGGACATGATCAACAAGTCTGGGTCCTTGAAGTTTGGCTTGACCAATAAGGAAGCCTCGTGATTAGGGTTGGGAGTAGTTGTCACAATCATGGTGGTTGACTAATGGTGTAGTAACATAAGTAGAAAATGGCGTATAAGACACCTTACCTTGACCTTGCCAGAAATTTTCGTTGGTGCTGGCAGGAAGATTGACTTCAGACTAATTGTGGCCAAGACAAATACATCAAAAGAAGCTAATTAGCCTTTTGTCGGTCCATCTGGCCAATGACTCACATGGGTACGTACTGGTTACCCTTTCGATGTATCCTTGCTGCGATCCATCTGGGCTTCAGTTAAAACTCCGCTCGAAATCTTGGCTGGTCGATCAGCCCCGTTCTTGCCACTATTTTATAATTAACTAATCGATGACGGTGTCCACGTTAACTGTAAGGTTTCTTGTGCGTTTACCGTCGTTCATCTAGCTAAGATGAGACGACGTGATGCTGATGCTGAGACAAGGAGTATGGAATAACGGCGATATCCCCCGTCATCTTTCAATCTTGCTGTGTGGTTCGACAAGCACCACGTCGTCGGATGTCGTTTACGACCTGCTCTCTCTTCAATGCTGCCACCCTCACTGGCCTTCACTGGTTGTCGCACTCCTGTGTGCATCACCGATTCAAAGGCGTCTATCATCGATTGGTAGATGTAAAGTGAGTAATTGGCATATATCTTTGACATGTTCCTTATGTTCTATAATTGCAACAAAACTCATTTATATTATTTCGAACTGCGGCAGTCCGATTTATCTGTGAGGGAAAGGTTTGAGGTCCAATTTTCAGACCTTTATCTGTTTCTTACTTTCTAAATTTCTCCAGAAATCGTTTGCAATATATTTGAGTTGACGCGAGTGGAGACGCATGTAAGTTACGCGTCTTGTTTATGTTTCTTTTTTTTTAACTACAATGGCTGCAGGCACCGCAACGTGGAGGGCAATCCCTTCTCATCACGTCTACTTCAATGCAATGAGAAGGGCTGTTCCCTCCTCATTGTGTCCATTCAGTTTTCACCGCCCTCCTGCAGTTTATCTTGCGGTCCTCGCCTCTCCTCGACCTCCCAATCCTGCTGCACAAATGTCCAAATTCGCAAAGGAGACAGACGACATTCGTGCTGCATCCTCCCTCACCTCGGGCTTCATCATCCAGCACCTCACCACCACCATTGCCCCTCATCCTCGCCTTCCTTCGCTCCTACTCACTCACCTTCGTTATCCTTCCTCCCTTTCCATCCTCATCATCACCCAATCCATATCCCAATCCTTTGCTTCCCCACTCATCGTACAAGAACGATCCCACACTTCCAAAGCTTCCTCCTCCATCGACACCACTCTCACCGCCATCGACACCATCAAAGCCTTCAATGCCCAACCCATCAAACTCTCTCGCGCCATGGCCGCATTTTACGCTCTTCAACGCACAACTTCACGCCTCTGCCGCCTATAGGGTATAACCTGCATTGGAGAGGGTGTTGGCGCAGGACAAGGCTTGGTTTGCTGGTTGTTCTTCTTCGTCTGGGGAGACTTCGTCCACACACTCGCATTCAACCCAGTTGTTATTCAGACGTCGACCAAGGATGGAGATGATGCGAGAGCACTCGTCAGTAGGACAGACCTACCTTTGTGGTTGTCACCATGCTCTCAACAGGCTTAATCTGGGCCCTCATCCTCGGTTGGCAACCTACTCTTGCAGGACTAGGGATCGCACGGAGACATGCTATCCCTTTCGCAACTGGATTCTGAGTACTGCCGTTTCTACCTCTATTACTCCTCAGGTCGAGGAGCGGACCCGGGAACCAATAGTGATAGGTATGCCCGCTCTCTATTTCATTATTCATTTCTTTGCTAATGTATCTGTTTAGGTGGTGGGGCTTTGCTCCTCTTTAGGTCCTTGCCGTTGCAACGCGATGAACAACCTTTGATGTTGTCCAAGCACTGTAAAAGAAGGAGGTGTGAGCTCGGCGGGAGTTAATTGCCGTCACAACTTCCAATCTTCGTTTTCTACATGCGGCGGCACAGTACAGGTGAGTTCAAATTCTATTCGTTGAACGAACAGCTGTCTTATGGTTTTCTAGTGTTGTAGGTTAGGCCATAGATGGTGAGATGCTTGGAGAGGGCATGAGCGTGCTTCACTCATTCCCTGCAGAGGGATATACCCTCTCGTCGCGTTGTATTATTTGCTTTCGACACAGTCTTCCCTCCTCATCGTTCCGTTTCTTTTCCACACCTCTTTTACCCCAAATTCGAGCCCAGGCGGAGGCACGACCCCTCCTTCTCCCTGATTCCGACATGGGAATATGCATAATGCTTCCTTCACCCCTGTTCACCCCGATTTGAATAAGGAGAGGTTGCACTACCCTCGTTTACACCGATTCCAACACGGAGCATGCGTAATCCCTCCTCCACTCTCTTTCACTCCGATTTTGATCCAGGAGGAGGGCACGATCCCTCCTGCAACATCCGTTCACCCCGATTTCGACATGAAGAGAATGCAACGTCGTTCATTCCGATTTCAACAAGGGAACACACAACCTCTGCCATCATTCTCTCCGATTTCGACACGGAGAGGACGCAAGACTCCGATCTTGACCCCAATAGAAGGCACGAATCCCTAATACTTTTTATCCTCGAGTCTGGTAGTGGACTTGGGAACCAATACTGGTAGTTCGAGGTACTCCATGAAATGTGTACGGCTTGCCATGTCATCAAATTTAACCAATTTGAGAATCAACAACTTGCCACGGTTGAAACCTGTTTTTTTTCTACAGGCACCTGCAGATAAATGAGTAGATTCAGAATATACAAAATTTTGTATAGATATCCTATCCAGTTGTCGAGATATGACACGAAGAT
>JAWWPC010000353.1:0-2858 GCA_033851055.1 Kribbellaceae bacterium
CGCCGCCGTGATCCCGCTCGATGCCCCGATCCGACATCACCGAGTCCTGGACGGACTGATCAACGAGTACCGGCGAGCAGCCTAACTCGATCAAAAATACCTGGTCAGGACATTGTACTGAGTTTTGGCACCGTACAAGGTCGGTGGTGGCGATGAAGCATTCGAGATCGGGGTTGCCCTCCTTACGCCACCACCGCTGGTGGTGGCGCACTGCATAGGCCATGCGCTCGGGCCGTGCGCGCGCACCCGGACACCACGCAACACGCGCCGCCGAACACCGGGTCTCGTGGGTCGAACACCAGCACGTCGGCACGAAACTCGGGGCGAACCGTGGCCACCAGCTTCTCCAACACACCCGCCGGACGGGCTGCGGCGTGCTCACCGAGGCGGTCAACGCGGGGCTGGTGTGTGCTCACCAGGTCACCCCGGTCCCGGTGAACCAGCCGGCGCTCTCCAACGCGCGGCGGCATCGCCCTGGCCCGCCTGCGCTGGGACACCCGCACCCGCGACTACCTCACCCGCCGCATCACCGAAGGCAACACCCGTCGCGAAGCCATCCGCTGTCCCAAGCGATACATCGCCCGCGAGATCTACGGCCACACAGTAGGGTCGGGAGCTGGCGCGTGGACATGGATCGACGGTAGGTCCCGTAGCCTTGTGTTCCCGCGGTTTCCCGGCAGGTTGTCCCACTGCGGTGGCCATGGCCGGTGGTGTCTCGTTTCCAGCTCCCGCCCGTCAAACCGGGCATGCGGTTCTCCCGCACCCGGCTTACCGACGCCGTTCACCGTCGGCATTCAGCTTTTCCCGCCAAGGCGTGGTACCTGCCCTGGGTGTGACCACGGTTCCCGACAGATTGACCAGCCCGCACCGGTTCGGCGAGAGGTAGGCGACCACGGACAGACCATAGCGACGCCCGCGTTTATGTCGCTTCCCAACGAACAACGCCAACCGTTCCAGCGCGTAATGGCTGATCGTGGTGAAGCGTGCCGCGGAATGTCCGTACCGAAAGTGGGCACCCCAGCCGCGTAGGAACATATTCATGTCCCCCACGATCGCCTCAACCGATAGCAGCAGCCGAGACGACCGCGTGAGTGCACGCAGCCGGTCTCGGGCATGCCGCATCGCCTTGTCACTGGGCCAGCGAGCCAGGAAGGTGACACCCCGCCGCCCCCGGATACCCCGGGATCGCATCAGCCGGTGGTGAAAGCCCAGGAAATCAAACCCGGAGCCGCCCACCTCCAACCGCACGATCCGGGTCTTGGCCTGCTTCAGCTGCAAACCGAGCTGGGCCAGCAGCTGGCTTAGCCGCGCCAGCGCGGCATCGGCCTGCTCCCGGGAACGGCACATCACCACAAGATCATCACAGTAGCGGACCAGCACCCCGTGCTCACGTACCGACCACACCCGATCGAGCTGGTGCAGATAGGCGTTACAGAGCAACGGGGATAGCGGACCCCCTTGTGGGGTCCCGGTCACCGACCGCCGGACCTGTCCATCAGCTGTCATCACCCCGGCGCCGAGTACGACGCGCAGCAACTTCAGCACGGACTGATCACAGACCCGTTCCTGCACCGCGTGGATCAACTGGTCTTTCGGAATCGCGTCAAAACAGTTCGCGATGTCCGTTTCGACCACCCACCTCCGACCCCGCTGTGCCTCACTATCGAGGACGTGTAGGGCGTCGTGCGCCGAACGTCTCGGGCGAAACCCGAAACTGCACGGCAGGAAGTCCGCCTCAAAGATCGGTTCGAACACGATCTTCAACGCGGCTTGCACGACCCGGTCCCGAACTGAAGCGATGGCCAGCGGCCGTGTCTGCCCGGTTGTCCCGGTTTCGGGATCAGCACCTGCCGGGCAGGCAACGGCCGATACCGGCCCTCGCGCAGCTCGGTCTGGATCTCGGTCAGAAAACGGTCAATGCCGTACTCCTCCACCGCATCCAAAGTGAGTTTGTCGATACCCGGTGCGCCGTCGTTGCGGCGCACCGCGACCCAGCCACGCCACAGGACGTCCCTGCGCAGGAGTTTGTCCATCAGCGTGTGAAACCGTCGCCCGGGATCGGCCTTGGCCGCCCGGTAAAGCGTGTGTTGCAGGGCACGCACCTTGTCCCGGGGAACGACAACGCGTTTCCGGTCGGTGGGGCTAGCCAATTCGGCACTCACCGGGCACCTCCAGCTACCTCAGCACGCATCGACGAAGTAGTGGCCCTTCCCTCACCGGCGGTTGTGTTGTCCGCTCGGCTCAACCGGTACTACTGCCACCTCCGACGCCCTTCCGGCTGGCTTCCACTTCCCGGCTCCTCACCGGTTATAGGTCACCGCGCTCCACCCGCCTTGCGCAGCCGGCTGGGCCGGGGAGGGCCTCTCCAGTTCCCGCCGCCACTATCCGAACGTTCCGAGCCCCTTACGCCGGGGAGTCCTTCGGCGCCTGCGCATCCAGGTCTTCAGCGCCTTCCATGGCCTTCGCCCTCCACTGCCGGGCTCGGCACTCCCTCGTCCCCGCCCACAGGACGGGTCATCTAACGACGCGGCAGGCTTCACTTCACGTTACGGACCGCTCGGTTGCACGCCCCCAAGATTGGAGCGCTCGACGCTGGGCTTCGACCCCGCCCGTTTCCAGACGAAGCCGCCAGCCTGCTACCGGGCCCCCTGGCGGTTACCCGGACCGGACTTTCACCGGCAAGCGACGACGAGCTTACGAAACGAAAGATCAACCACTCACATGATCAACCAATCCTTTCTACTGGACGCACCAGTGGCTGATGATCTCCGCCGGAAACCGGAACCCCTTGTACGATGGCGCACCGGTGCCCACCAGCCCCCCTCGACCCTCGCCACAGACGATCCGCCGAGCATCCC
>JAWWPC010000196.1:0-16885 GCA_033851055.1 Kribbellaceae bacterium
CTGGGGCGGTTCAGCCACCGCCTGAAAACCCACGGCGACTGGACGGTCCGCCGCCTCGCCGACGGTGCGTCGGAATGGGTCAGCCCGCACGGGTTCACGTTCTGGGTCGACCACAGCGGAACCCACCCACACCGCACCCACCCGGCCAACCTCTGGCACTGGCCCTCACCGAACCAGGCGACGACGGACAACCACACCGACCACACCGGCAGCGACCACAGCCCCGATAGCGACGACAGCCCAGACACCGATGACACGGCCGTCTAGCCACGCCGTCAGAGAGCGCACGCCTACCCCCACCCCCGTCAACCGTCCCCCCAGGGCGACCAGGAGGCGCGTGTAGCCGCCGCCCGGCTTGATGTGGGCAAACCGGCTGATGAACACCGTCGAGCACAGATCAGCGTCGGCCCGCAGGCCTAGCCCGAAGTTACGTCTTGCCGTTGTAACTTCGGCCTAGACCTCGCGGATGGGCAGCTGATCGGAGCGGCCAAATCTCGGAGCGGTCAGTGTCCAGTCTCGGCGCGCGGATCCGGTCGGCTAGGCGGCGAGGGACGTCGGGGCAGGTCGGCTCAGCTCGTCGCAATTTCTGCGGGGCGCGTACCGAGCGACAGGTGGTATTTCGCTCTGTCGCGCATAGCCGGACGGCCACACGGTGGGCACGGATGTCTGGCTGCCTCATGGACAGCAGTACTTCCTGTCGATCGGTACGCCGCGGTTCACCCGTCAGCAGCCTGCCGGGTGAGGTTGGCGACCCGGTTGTCAGAGGTAAGCGGCCGCCACGCCGAGGGCGAAGGCTGTGCCGGCTAGGCCAAGCATGGTTGTTGCCAGGATTCTGAGCTGGCGTTGCAGCGCGGGGCGTTCGGCCGCGGTCGCGAAGATTCGCCGCGGCCAGTGCCGCCAGGACACGAACCAGAAGATTCCCGTTGCCACCAGCAACAACACAAACTTGATCGCGTGGATCCACCAGTGCGTGTCGACCAGCCAGAGCAGCGCCAGCCCGGTCGCGGCGACCACCGCGACCAGGCCCAGCACCTTCCATCTATTGCCTGAGGCAATCACTGCGGTGAGTGCCTCGCGGTTGTCCTCTTCAGGCCCGAAGAATCTTTGCAGCTTGGGCTGCACGACTAGGAGCGAGTACGCCATCCCGCCGACCCAGGCCGCGGCCAGACCGGCATGGATCACCGCGATCAGGATCGTCATGTCACATCGTTCCCGGCAGGATCAGTCCTCGTCGGTGCCCTTGCCCTCTGCGAGGTCGTGCTTGATCAGGTCCATCACCGACGAGTCGGCGAGGGTGCTGACGTCGCCGACCTCACGCTTCTCCGCGACGTCCCGGAGCAGCCGGCGCATGATCTTGCCGGACCGGGTCTTCGGCAGTTCGGCGACGACCATGATCTGCCGCGGTTTCGCGATGGGGCCGATCTCCTTGGCCACGTGGTTGCGCAATTCCTGCACCACATCCGGACCGCCGTCGCCGGCGTCGGATCGCAGGATCACGAACGCGGCGATCGCCTGACCGGTGGTCGGGTCCGAGGCACCCACCACAGCCGCCTCGGCGACCTTCGGGTGGGACACCAGCGCGGACTCGATCTCGGTGGTGGACAGCCGGTGGCCGGACACGTTCATCACGTCGTCCACCCGGCCGAGCAGCCATAGGTCGCCGTCCTCGTCCTTCTTCGCGCCGTCACCCGCGAAGTACATCCCGGGCCAGCGCGACCAGTACGTCTCCTTGAACCGCTCGTCGTCGCCCCAGAGCGTGCGCAGCATGGCCGGCCACGGCTTGGTCAGCACCAGGTAGCCGCCGGACCCGTTCGGTACCGGCTTGCCCGCATCGTCGACCACCTCGGCCGAGACGCCCGGCAGGGCCTTCATCGCCGCGCCCGGCTTGCCCGCGGTGACGCCGGGGAGCGGGGAAATCATGTGCATGCCGGTCTCGGTCTGCCACCAGGTGTCCACCACCGGCGCCTTGTTCCCGCCGATGTGCTGCCGATACCAGACGTAGGCCTCGGGGTTGATCGGCTCACCGACCGAGCCGATCACCCGCAGAGTCGACAGGTCGAACTTCGCCGGGATGTCCGAACCCCACTTCATGAAGGTCCGGATCGCGGTCGGCGCGCAGTACAGGATCGACACCTTGTACTTCTGGATGATCTCCCACCAACGGCCCTGGTGCGGCGTGTCCGGGGTGCCTTCGTAGAGCACCGAGGTGGTCGCGTTCGCCAGCGCGCCGTACACGATGTAGCTGTGACCTGTGACCCAGCCGATGTCGGCCGCGGTCCAGTAGACGTCGGTGTCGGCCTTCAGATCGAAGACGGCCCACTGTGTGTACGACGTCCCCACCAGGTAGCCGCCGGTGGTGTGCAGAATGCCCTTGGGCTTGCCGGTCGTCCCGGAGGTGTACATCACGTATAGCGGGTGCTCCGCGTCGAAGGCCTCAGGTGTGTGCTCGGCCGACTGCTTGCCGACGAACTCGTCCCACCATAGGTCGCGGCCCTCGACCATCGCGGTCTCCTGCCCGGTACGACGCACGACGATTACGTTGCGCACATCCGGGCATTCCTCGAGCGCGGCGTCCACGGCCGGCTTCAGCGCGGCCGGTGCGCCCCGGCGGTAGCCGCCGTCGGACGTGATCACGATGCGCGCGTCACAGTCTTGGATCCGGCCCTTCAGGGCGTCCGCGGAGAACCCGCCGAACACCACCGTGTGGGGTGCGCCGATACGGGCGCAGGCGAGCATCGCGATCACGGTCTCCGGGATCATCGGCATGTAGATCGCCACCCGGTCGCCGGCCTTGACGTTCAGCTCGAGCAGCGCGTTCGCCGCCTTGCTGACCTCATCCTTCAGTTGCGCGTAGGTGATCTCCCGGGTGTCGCCGGGCTCACCCTCGAAGTAGTAGGCGACCTTGTCGCCGAGCCCGTTCTCCACGTGGCGGTCGACGCAGTTGTACGCCGCATTGAGCTTGCCGTCGGCGTACCACTTCGCGAATGGCGGGTTGCTCCAGTCCAGCGTCTGGGTGGGTTCGACAGCCCAGCTCAGCCGCTTGGCCTGCTCGGCCCAGAAGCCCTCGAAATCCGCCTCGGCGGCCTCGTAGGCATCGGCCTTCACATTGGCGTTCGCGGCAAGATCCGCGGGCGGCTCGAACCGGCGCTCTTCGTGCATCAGGTTCGACAGCGCATCGGACTGGGGGGACTCGGAACTGGTCATGTCGCGGACTCCTCGATTAGAGCTGCAAAACTCACCACTGGCGTCGGAGCGCGCAAGGCGCCCGGTGACCTTTCTACCAACGCCGGACCAGCCACGGTACTGGTACCTCGCCCAGACGGCCCAGTTCTGCGCCGGGTGGCGCCGCCAGTCGACGGCACCACCCGGCTTGTCGCGCTCAGCGAGCGGGGCAGTTCGCGTACGAGGCGACTTTCCAGGTCCCGGCCTGGTTGATGAAAACCCACGTGGCGAAGCGCTCTGCGGCGGCGGCCAGTTCCCGCTGGCCGGCCATCAGGATGCCCGCCTTGCTCACCACAATGGCAGTGTCGCCGTAGATCCGGATGCTCTGCGGCTCGTCGACACCTTGGGAGCCCTTCAGCGGCCCATTGAAGCCCATCGCCATGGATTGGCGGACCGCGGCTGAATCCTGGTGGAGCACCCCGGGCATGATCACGGTCGCCTCGTCCACGTAGTGCGAGGCGAAGGCGTCGGCGTCGTTGTCGGCCCAAGCGGCGTACAGCTGCGTCATGACCTCGCGGACTGCGGCCTCTTCGGTACTGCGGGTGGTCGTCATGTCGGTTCCTCTCGATCGGTCTCTTGCGGGTATGTACCGGCGAGACCACACCGACTCATCGGTCCGAACGAAGAAACTTCCGGGCAGATGCCGAGTCAGCCGCGGCGACCGGCTCGGGCGGCGAAGCCGTCGAGCGCTGACAGAACCTCTGGGGCCTGCTCACTGAACTCCTTGATCACACCGGCGTCCTCGAGTTGTCGGAGGGTGCGGAGCTCGGCCAGCGCGATCGAGCGCGCGCTCGAGGTGAGGTTCTCGATCCGTGACGATGGCGCCGACTCCGACCGAAGGAGGACCGCGGCGAACGGAGCAATTTCGTTACCCAGCTCTGCGTCGAACCGAGCGATGTCGGACGACGCATCGTCCGCCAGCGTGAGCGTCAGGCTCGGAAGTTCTACCGTGACCTCTGCAATGCTTGATGTGACGGCAGACCAGTAGGCTCCGAATCGACTATCGGATGCTTAGAGCAGCCGTTAGCTTCCGGCGTGGTGAGCCAGGACCTGGGCGAGGAGGCGGCCGAGGGTGGCGCGGTCGGCGGTTGAGAGTGGGGCGAAGACCTCGTCCTGGGCCTGCTTGACCAGCTTGTCCAGGCGCTTGAGTTGCCGGCGACCGGCGGGGGTGACGGTGATGATGTTGCGGCGGCCGTCCTCCGGATCCGGTGCTCGTTGGACGAAGCCCTGCTCGGCCAGTTCGTTCAATGCCGCGACCACGTCGCTGCGGTCGATACCGGTATGACGGCCGAGGGACGCCTGGCTCGCGGCGCCGAACTCCGCCATCGTCGCGAGCAGACGGTAGTGATACCCCCGGGCGTTCCCCGCTGCGAAGGCCTCGGTGATGATCCGGTGCGCGTGCATCGCGCTCTGGGTCAGCAACCAGCTTGGCGTCGCCATCAGCACGCTGGGAGTCGAGTCGTCGTCCGTTGCCACGCCCAGGAGTCTATCCATCCGTTGGCACTCCCTACGATCGCCTGGCGCGACCAGCCACGAACCAGACGATCAGGGCGGCTGCGATCAAGGTGCCGCCGGCAACCAGGCTTGCCTGCGTGTACCCGTACGCCGCGCTGTCGCGTGCGGAACCGCCGTACGACGCTGCGGCGGACGCAGCGAGGGCGGTCAGCCACGCCGTGCCGAGGCCGGCGCCGATCTGTTGGCTGGTGGCGCCCATCGCCGCGGCCACGCCCGAGTGGGGTCCGGCGCCGAGTGTCACCGTGCTGTTCGTCACCGGCAGGACGAGCGAGGTGCCCAGTCCGAGCAGGAGAAACACCACGACAACGTCAGGCAGATAGGACGCGTCCACCGTCAGCCGGCTCAGCAGGAACAGCCCGGCGCCGATGAGAGCCAGCCCGGGCGTGAGCAGAGTCCTGGCCTGCAGTTGGGTCATCCGCCGACGAACCACCCGTACGCCGAGTTGGATGGCGAGCGGGTACGGCAGGAAGGCCAGGCCGGCCCGGGCAGCGCCGTACCCGAGGACGTCCTGCAGGAAGAAGCTGAGGAATAGGAATGCGCTGACGATCGCAATGCCCCAAGCCAGCATGGCGAGATAGGCCGCACTCCGCGGACGGTTCCTCAACAATGAGAGTGGAAAGAGAGGCGCGCGCCGCCGACTTTCGACGACCACGAAGGCGGTCAGCAACACGACTCCTACGCTGAGTGGCACCAATGTTCCGGGGCCTGACCACGCATGGGTCTTGGCGGCGGACAGGCCGTAGACGACCGCGCACAAGCCGGCCGTGGCAAGCAGCGCACCGGTCAGATCGATCGGCGAGCGGTCTTCGTCGCGGTGTGAGCGGACGGCGAAAACCGTTACCAGCAAGGCGAATCCGGCGATCGGGACGTTGACGAACATCGCCCACCGCCAGCTCAGGTACTCGGTGAGCAGGCCGCCGGCGATCACGCCGATGGCCGAGCCGCTGCCCATGATGGTGCTGAAAATCCCGAAGGCGCGGCCGCGCTCGGTCGCCGGGAAGGTGGTCGACAGCAGGGCGAGTGCGGCGGGAGTCATCAACGCGCCGAAGACTCCTTGCGCGGTCCGCGCCCCGATCAGCAGGCCGCCGGAGACGGCGAGTCCACCCATCAGCGATGCCAGCGCGAATCCGGTCAGCCCGAGGAGCAAGGCCCGCCGGTAGCCGAGCCGTTGGCCGATCCGCCCGCCGAGCAGCAACAATGCGCCGAACGAGAGCACGTAGGCGGTAACCACCCATTGCGTGGCGGTCCCCGACAGGGCGAGATCGCGAGTGGTCGAGGGCAGCGCGATGTTCATGATCGTGCCGTCGACAGCGAGCATCAACTGAGCGGTCGCAACGGCGGCCAACGCCCACCAGCGCCTCGGATCTCCGACGGTGAGGCCGTCGCGCCCAACCTGTGCAGCAGGAGTGGTCATCAGATTCCCTTATTTGTTGGCGGCGCCAATGTTGGCATCGCCAACAATAAGGGAATGTTGGACCGGCCTACAAGTCCAGGGTGAGCTCAGCTCGTGGAGGCTTCGCGGGCGTCGAGCAGTTCTTCCCAGTGCTCCGTGGCCCACGCGCACGCTACCGCCATCGGCTCGAGCATGCTGCGGCCGAGCGGCGTCAGCTCGTACTCGACCCGCCGCACCGGTACGGCGTATTCGGTCCGGGTGATCAGTCCGTCTCGCTCGAGCGAGCGCAGCGACTGGGTGAGCACCTTCGCAGACACGCCGCGGATCGGCACGCGCAGCTCGGAGAACCGTCGCGGGCCGTCCTCCAGGCAGCGGATCACCAGTCCAGCCCACTTGTCACCGAAACGGATCGGCGACAGACCGGACGGGCAGAGTTCGTCGAACATCTCCGGATCCAAGGGCTTCACCGCTCCAGACTAGCCAGTATCCGATCGGTAACCGGGCCTCCGCCTACCGTCGACAACAGCGGCCGGCGAACGTCCCGGCCCCAGCGAAGGGTGAACGGATGAGCAAGGTGTTGGTGTTCGGCGCAGGAGGCAGAGCCGGACGCGCGGGCGTGGAGGAGGCCCGCCGCCGCGGTCATCAGGTGACGGCCGCGGTCCGCAACCCACCCAAGTACGACGATCTGGCGGCCGAGGGCGTCGAGGTAGTCGCCGGCGACGTCACGGCCGCAGCTGACGTCGCTCGGCTTGCGGACGGGCACGACGCCGTCGTAGCCGCCGTGTACGACGGCAACGCGGACCCGACGGCCTTCTTCACCGCCACGGCCGAGGCTCTCGTCGACGGGCTCAGCAAGGCGGGAGTAGCTCGGCTGGTCTGGGTAGGACTGGCCTCGACCCTCGAGACCGAGTCAGGCGCGCTGCTGATGGACACCCCCGGCTATCCGCAGGAGTACCGCAGCTTCTACCTTGCCCACGCAGCCGCCGCCGACGTACTGGCGTCGTCCGACCTCGACTGGCTGGCTATCGCTCCAGCAGGGGACTTCGACCACGCCCATCCGGACCGCACCGGCAAGTACCGCACGACACCGGCTGAAGCCACCAGCCGCATCTCCTACGCCGACTTCGCGATCGCCCTGCTCGACGAGGTCGACGCCCCACAGCACCACCGCACACTTCTCGGCGTAGAAACCGGCTGAGAGCTCAGCAGAGCTCAGGAACCACCGAGACCGTGTACGGCGGGGTGCCCGGAGCGAGGTCGAGCTGGCTGTTCACCCAGAGCAGCCTGTCACGGTCGCGGGCCACAGTGGTCGGGGTGGAGCCTGCTGCGCCAGGCGCGGAGTCGGCAACGACCTCGGCCGCGCTCCACCTGCTATCCAGCCGGGCTAGGCGGGTGACGTATCGGCCGCCGCCCGCGTTGTAGACGGCGTACAAGTGATGTCCCTCCAGCAGGTAGCCGTCGCCGGAGAGGATGCCGTTGGCGCCGGTGACCTCGACCGGCTTCGCGGTGGCGGTCCGGATGTCGACGCGGTAGGTGAGGTCCTGTCCTTGCTCTCCGACGAGAAGCGTCCGGCCGTCCGGGGTGGCGACGATGCCGTTGAGGAAGTACGGAGTCGGGCTGATCTTGTCGCGGGTCAGCCAGGGCTCCAGCTCTCCAAGGCCTTTCGCAGTCAGCGAGGCACGCCAGATCTGGTTGTGCGCCGAATCGGTCACATAGACAGCGTCAGCAGTGAACGCGAAGTCGTTGAGGAACGAGCCTGCCTGTGCCATTCGGGCGGCGAGCAACCGGCCGCGGGCGTCGTACAGGTAGAGCTTCGAGGTACTCGCACCTGCAACAAGGACGCGGCCCCATCGGTCGACGTGAACACCGGTCGCCGAGGTCCTGCCGTCTGAACCGGCGGCGAGGAACGGCTTCAGGCGTGGGCTGCGAACCGAGCCACGGTAGACGGCGCCACTACCGACGCTGGTGACGTAGATCGTCCCGTCGGGGGTCACCTCGATCCCCTCGGGGGTGTCGCCGGGCTGTTCGGAGACGGTATAGGTGGTCGGGCGCGAGTCGTCGTTGCGGTGGTCGGTGGCGGCGCTGGCCTGGGTCGAGATGGCCAGGACCGCGCTGGTCAGGAGGGCTGTCAAGACGTGTCTGCGCTGGATCATGTGGCACAGCGTCGGTGGCCCCGGTTCCCGGCGCGACCGGTTTCGGTCTGGGCCGAAGGACTCGTCAGAGGGCACAATCCGGAGATGATCAGGGTGCACTTCAGCGAAGCCGATCTGGCTCGGGTCGTGTTCGGGACCGAGCCGGACACCTTGTGGGACGCCGCCCTTGGTGCCCGGGCTCTCGGCGACCGCCCGATCCCGCAGGCCGCTCGCCGGTGGCGCCGGCTGGCCGCGGTCAACCTCCGGCCGTCGATGCAGCCGCTGTTCAAGCTGATCGCACCGACCGGCCAGTTCCCCGGCTTCCTGACGCCCGAACTGGCTGAGCCGGGGCTGGAACCGGCCGTGGCGCAGCTGATCGAGACACCTGCGGACGTCATCCGGGGCCAGTTGGAGCCGTGGCTCCCGAGCGAGGTCGAACCCTGGATGACGGATTTCCTGGCCGGCCGCGCGCGGGCTCGACGCTCGCTCGGCAACGCCGTACGGGCGATCCACCACGAGGTGCTGGCCTTGTCGGCAACCGAGTCGGAGCAGCGTTTCGCCGCGGATCTGGCGATCCGGTCGCGGGCCCTGCTGAGCACAGGCGTCGAGGGAATGCTGGCGGGTCTGCATCCCGATGTTCGGTGGCGCGCGCCCGTGCTGGAGGCGCAGGGCCTGGTCGGCGATGGCTCGACACGCGAGGTCCACCTCGGTGGGCGCGGACTGCTGCTCTACCCGTCGGCGCTGACCGCAGAGTGCCTGCTGCTGGACCCGCCGGGACGGCGACCGGTGATGGTCTACCCGTCGGCCGATCTCCCGTACGACGACCTGTGCGGCGACTCCGACCGCTTGGCCGAGCTCATCGGCCGGACCCGCGCAGCCGTCCTCCGCACTCTGAGAACCAGCGCCAGTACGACGCAGTTGGCCCGGCGTACGGGTATTTCATTGGCCTCCGCGAGCGAGCACGCCCGCGTCCTGCGCAACGCGGGCCTGGTCACCACCCATCGCGCCGGCGGCATCGCCCTCCACTCGCTGACGCCCTCGGCCCACCGCCTCCTCGCCTCCCCCCAACCCCACCCGCAACTCCGCCCAGCCTCCAGCTGACCAATCAGTCCCCAGCCTTCAGCCAGGTCGGCAGCCGTGCCCACAGATCCGCCGAAGCTGCCGCGGTCGCCTGAACCGAGCCGCCGAGCTGCAGGTGGAAGCCATCGGCCGTGGTCATGCTGGTGCTCATCGGCGTGGCGGGAAAGGCGCTCAGCCGATGCCCGGCCCCGGCGTACGAGAGGTGTTGGTAGCGGTCGTCCGCCAGTTCCTCGATAGCGGTCAGGCACTGCGCTGCGGATGGCCACAACGCATCCGCAGCACCCGAGACGAGGAGCACCGGCGCCGTGATGTCCTCCAGCCGGATCCTTGCCGCCTCTCGCTGTACGCCGGTCGCCATCGCCAGTGCTGCTTCCATGTAAGGAGCCGCGGGATCAGTGGAATGGTTGACCAAGGCAACTTCAGCGGCAGCAGCCTCCGGCTCGTCCGGAATGAACGGCAGCGGCTGTCCGGCCATCGTCCAAGCGGCGGCGGTCGGAGTTGCCAACCCGGGCCAGAGATACAGGCTCGGAACTACCGCAGCGGTGCGTCGGACGAGGTGCGGGTAGATGCTAGAGGCAAGTAGGGCGAGCTCGGCGCCGCGAGAAATGCCGAGGAGAGCAGACCTTGTGCTGGTCAGCTCGGTCAACCGTTCCAGTCCACGGGCGACCGTTTCGACGGCGACGCAGTCTAGTTGTTGCGGGAGCCCTGGGAGGTCGAAATAGCCGAGCGCCAGGGCGGTCATTCCTCGTGAGCTGAGCAGTCCGGCGATACGACCAGCTGTGCCCAGACCACCATCCGACCCACCCAGTACGACGACGCCCGGCCCGGCGGTCTGGAACAGCCTGCCGACGAGCCCTTCCTCTTCGATCTCGGTCACGATGACGTCCGCGCTGCGAGCAAGCAGTAGGTAGCTGCCGACCGCTGCATCGTCGTCGCAACGTGCGTGGACCTCCACCTCGAGGTCGTCGTCAACCGGTGCCGGCGTCGATCCGTCGGCGGCTCGCGCCGACCAGAACAGGCCGAACGGGTCCAGTCCGAGATACGCTCCCGCGAACGCCGGCTGTCGCCGCGGATCGACCCGCCCGGCCGCATCCGCCACGAACCAGGCCGTGGATGACGCCGACGCAGTTCCGGCCCGCCAACCGACCGACAGCTCCACCGGAGCGCCGGCCCTGGCACCCTCGACGTGGAACGGCCCCGGCTCATCCGGCAGTTGCTCGCCGTCGACGACCAATTTCATGCGGCCCAGTAAAGCCTGGACAGGAAACGGCCGCCGGGAGGGGGCGGATCTCCCGGCGGCCGTTCCTTCTCGGGGGCGGGTTACGGGTTCTGGGTGATGGTGAAGGTCGACGTCGTGTTGCGGATGTTGACGGCGTTGTTGCTCAGTTGCAGGTTGTTGAAGGTGGCCGACCCGACGGCCGGGCCCTGACCCTGTTCCGGCATTTCATTCGCCCAGACGCCGAAGCCGGACTTGGCGTCGAACGCGTCGCCGCTCTTCTGGGCACCGGTGATCGAGATGTTCGTCAGGATCGTGTCGGTGATCGGGAACTGCGGCTGCGAGCCGGAGTAGTTCGTCTGGAACATGATCCCGCTGTAGGTGGGATCGACGATGTCCACGTCACTGACCCGGATGCCCTGGAAGACCTTCGAGGCGGAGAAGAGCCAGATCCCTGGGAAGGTCTGACTGCCCCAGAAATGCCCACCGGCCCGAATGATCGAGATGTTCTCGAACCGCGTCGTCGGGGTCGCTCCGAAGCCGTTCATCGGGATGCCGAAATCGAGCGAGCTGATCGTGATGCCCGAGTACACCAGCGTGTCCGCGACGTACAGGTTGCGGAACACGTTGTTCGTGCCGCCGTACACCGCGAAGCTGGCCGCACGCCAGACCAGGGTCGACGAGAGGTTCTCGTAGATGTTGTCCCGGACCTCGCCGCCGCCGGAATCGGTGGCGTTGAAGAGCGCGAAGCTGTCGTCACCCGTGGCGCGGGCGTCGTTGTTGCTGACCAGGTTCCCGGAGCTGCCGTTCGTCATGTTGATGCCGTCGGCGAACGTGTCGCGGATCCGGGAGTTCTTGATCGTGGAGTTGTCGGTGTTCGAGCCCCAGTACATGCAGATCATGTGCTCGACCCAGATGTTGTCGATCAGCATGTTTGCGGTGCCGGCGAAGTCGAACACCTTCCCCGGACCATCGATCCGGGATGTGTAGTTGCCGAGGTAGGTGAACCCGGTGAACGAGGAGCCGTTGGCCGACGCCTCCGAGCGGAACCCGATGTCGGTGTTGTCTTGTGTCGACGGCGCGTGGAACCTCGCGTACCAGGGGCCGGCCCCGACGATCTTGACCGCCTTGCCGTACACCTGGAACTTGCTCGAGGTCTGGTAGTCACCAGCGGGAAGGTAGATGCCGAGCAGGTTGGGGTCCTGCCGGACCTTGTCGAGTGCGTTCTGCACGTCCTGCTGGCTGAAGCCGGCCGGGACCGTGTACTTGGTCGGGTCCGGGTTGGCGATCGGCGCGACCTGCTCGGTGTCGATGAAGTCGATCGCGTAGTTCGTCGTGTTGGCCGGGTCCTTCTGCAGCTTGATCTTCGTGCCGGCCGGGAAGGTCCCGTTCAGCATGATGTTCGCCTCGTCGTAGATGTGCCGCGGCCCGGCTCCCGGCGAGTTGCCCGGGCCGGTCTCGGCTCCGTACAGCCAGGCGTACTTGGAGGTCAGCGGCAGCGCCTTGTGGAAGGTGCCGTTGACGTAGACGTTGATGGTCGAATCGATGCCGCCGCCAGCGGCCGAGTCCGGCATCGAGAAGCGGGTGACGAGCGTGTTGGTGCTCGCCTTGGTGGTGAACTCGACGAAGGAGCCGTTCGAGTTCAGCGTGACAGCCTTGCGGCCGGAGGCTTCACCGGCGAGGTCGCCGACGGTGCGGTTCGGCCCGACGATCTGGCCGCCCCCACCCACGGCGGCGTCCTCGGCCTCCAGGTGGTCGTACGGCATGTTGGCGCCGCGACCGACGAACAGGGCGGTGTCGCTGGTGTTGTTCGTCCGCTTCACCGGGAGTTCGTTGGCGTCGTCGGCTAGCACGACGTGCACGGTGTACCTGCCGTTGACGGCCGGCCACGTGCCCAGGGTGACCGGGCTGGTGGTGGCGCCCGACGCGATGGTGCCGGTGAACGCGCCGGTCAGGGTGCGGACCACTGTGCTGCCGTTCAGCACGGTGAGCGTGATGTTGTGCGCGCCGGCGGCCGACGCGATGCTGCCCTGGTTCTTGATCGCCACGGAGAAGGTCACCGTGCTGCCGTTCGCCGGGTTGCCCGGCGTCCAGCCGACCGGGGACGCGATCAGGTCGGAGCTCGCCACCGGAGTGACGACCAGCGGGCTGCCGCTGGAGGCGGAGTTGTTCGCTTCGTTCTGCTCGATCACCGTGTTCGATTCGTCCACCTTGGCGGTGACCGGGTAGCTGCCCGCGTCTCTGGCGCCGATGTTCGCTGTCACAACGCTGGAGGCACCCGCGGCCAGGCCGGCCACGTTCGCCGTACCGACCTTCGTCGTACCGAGGTAGAAGTTGACGTCGGTGGCTCCGGACGCCGCAGTGCCGGTGTTGTTCACCGTCGCCCGCAGCGTGATGGCGTCGGTCTCGACCGGCGAGGTCGGGGTCCAGGAGACGCCGGAGACGGTGAGGTCCGGGTTCGGGGCGGGGACGCCCATCACCTGGAGCTCGGCCACCTGGCCGGCGGGCGCGCCGGTGTTGGCGGTGAAGTTCAGCCGTACGTCGGCGACGCGGGCGTTGACCGGGATGGTCACCGTGTTCCCGCCCGACGGACTGAAGTTGTACGACGCTGAGGCGACCAGGCTGGTGAATGCGGTCGCACTCTGCTCGCGGCCCAGGATCTGGAAGGTCTGCGTCCGGTTGCCCCACGCGCTGTCCGGGTTCAGCCGGATCACGATCGAGCTGAGGTCCGCATTGGCGCCCAGTTGGGTGGTGAGCGTGGCCGGGTTGGCGTTGCCCTCCCAGTACGTCGTCACGTTGTCGTCGTTCGCGTTGGTCGCGACGAAGGTGAAGACGGATCCGGAAGCCGTGATCGGTTTGCCGAGCGCCAGGTTGCTGCCCGGGCCGGAGCTGCCGCCGCGGGTGACCGTGTTGCTGTTGGGCGACTGGTTGCCGGCGGCATCTTTCGCCCGGACGAAGTAGCTGACCGAGGCACTGGCCGGCTGACTGTCTGTGTAGGTGAGTACGTTGCCGGCCACGCTGGTGCGCAGCGTTCCGTTCGCGTACACGTCGTACCCGGTGACTCCGACGTTGTCGGTGGAGGCGTTCCAGGTCAGCCGGATCTGGCCGGTGCCGGGTTCGGTGAAGGCCAGGTTGCCCGGGGCGGTGGGAGCCTGGGTGTCACCAGCCGCCGGTCCGTAGACCTCGAGTTCGGACAGCTGGCCTGCTGCCCACCCGGTGTTGGCGGTGACGCGGATCCGCACGTATCGCACGGTCGAGGCGCCGTAGTCGATCGCCACGGTGTTGCTGGCGGCCGGGTCGAAGGAGCGGGACGCCGAGGCCGACAGGTCGCTGAAGTTCGTGCCGTCGGTGCTGCCCTGGACAGCCAGGGTCTCGCTGCGGGCACCCCAGCCGGTCGGCAACTTGAGGACCACCTGGTTGGTGCTTACCGAAGACCCCAGATCCACCTGGACCCACTGCGGGAACGCGTTGTTGGCGCTCTCCCAGTAGGTGCTCTGGTTTCCGTCGTTCACGTTCGGGGCGGCGTAGGTCTGGGTGGTGCTGCTCGCGGTGGCGGTCTTGCCCGCCGCGAGGTTGGGGCCGGCGGTCACGGCGGCTGCCGCGGTGTTTCCATAGCCGGGTCCGCTGGATGCCCGGAACATCGGGGCGGCGGACAAGAGCAGACTGCTCGCGAGCATCGCGGCCAGCAGCCGCCACTTTCCAGATTTTGTTCTCATGGCATCCAGGGCCTCTCCTGACGGGGCGGGTGAGTGAGGGCAGGTGGATCAGGGCTGCCAAGAAAATTGCAGGGGTAGTCTAGAAGTTACTTAGCTTTTGCAAGATTCTTGCGCAGTGGTGGCTCATTGTTACGGCAGTGCTACGGAGACGTCAACGGTTCGTGTGGTTGCTGTTCTGCCACGGCCGGATCCCGGAGATGCGAAAGGCCCGGCGCTCTGTCGCGCCGGGCCTCGATGTCAGCGTTGTCAGTGCTACCTGTCTTCGCTACCTGTCTTCGGCCGCATCAAAGCTGAGCCAGCGGACCGGCCGGAATGTCATCAGGGTGACCGTGTTGCCCGGATCGCCGAGCTCGCCGCGGACGAAGCCCGTCGCGTGCTCTTCCGGCATGTAGCGCCGGGCGATCGCGGCCATCTGGTGCTCGGTGGGCGGCTGCTCCAGCTTCACCAGTTCGGCCTCGACCGTGACGTACGCAAGCGGCGCCTCCTCGCTTTGGACGAGCAGCGTGATCAGCCCAGCCTCCTTGATCCGCTCGATCCGCTTCGGCGTGCGGCGCTGGGTGCCGGTGAACATGGTGATCTCGCCGCCCGGCTCGTAAGCGTAGAAGGTCGGAACGCTGATAGGCGGCTGGCCGGACTCACCCGCCACGCTGACCACCGCGACGTGGGTGCCGGCGAGGAACTGCTCGCGGCCCTGCTCGGTCATCTTCGCCATCGTTCTGCTGCTCCCTCGGATTCGGCTGGGGAGATCAGCTTCATAAAAACAAGTAAGCTTTGTCAAGTAGAGTGAATGGCGTGACGACCAGAACATACGGGCAGTACTGCGGGGTGGCCCGCGCGCTCGAGATGGTGGGTGAGCGCTGGGCGCTGCTGATCATCCGCGACCTGTTGGTCGGCCCGAAGCGTTATACCGATCTGCGGTCCGGCCTGCCGAAGATCCCGACGAACGTGCTCGCCACCCGGCTGAAGGAACTGGAGCAGGCCGGCGTCGTCGTACGGCGGGTGCAACCGCGGCCGTCCGGCGCTGTCGTCTACGAGCTCACCCCGTATGGCGCCGAGTTGGAGGAACTGGTCCTGGGGTTGGGCCGCTGGGGAGCCCGGTCATTGGGGGAGTTGCGGTTGGGTGAGATCGCGACGGCGGATTCGTTGATCATGGCGCTGCGGTCGACCTTCCAGCCTTCGGAGGCTGCGGGGCTGAAGGTCGGCTACGAGCTGCGGTTTGGTGACGTAGTGATCCACGCGCGGGTGGACGGTGGCTCACTGATAACAGGCGAAGGTCCGCTTACGGCTGCGGCTGCGGATGTCGGTGCGAATGCGAAGGTCGACGCGGCTGCAGGTGCGGACGTCGATGCACCCGCAGATCTGGTCGGCTCGCCCACAGATCTGGTCGGCTCGCCCACAGATCTGGTCGTCGAGGCGATGGCGCCGTTGAGCCCGCTGTTGTCGGGTGAGCTCAGTGCGGCCGATGTACTGGCGAACGGGATCGTGCGCATCACCGGTGAACCCGCCGAACTGGACCGCTTCGCCGCCCTCTTCCGCATCGGCCCACCCCCGCCGCTACCGCTCAGCTGATCGTGTCGCGGGCCGCTGCGCCGGGCGGCGCAGCGGCCTGGCGCGCTGAGGCAGCGGGCAGGCACGGCGAGGCCCGGCGGGGACGGCGAAGCCAATGAGGTGGGAGTCCGCCAAGAACGCCGAAGTTCGGCGGGGTGGCGAGTCAGCGAACGTTGTGGTCGATTGCCGAGCCGCTCGCAGTCCCTGCGGTTGCCGCTATGGCCGCAGACATGGTGATTCGGTCGGTGGCGGTGCTCCCACGACGGTTGACCGTGTTGCCGGTCAGGGGTCGGGGTTGTCGTCGAGGTATTGGCGGCCGGTGGGGCTGGTCCAGGTTTGGCTGCCGTCGGGGTTGGGGTGGACGGTCCAGTTGCCTTCGTGCTTGAGGCGGTGGTGGTGTCGGCACAGGCAGTGGAGGTTGTCGGCGGTCGTCCGGCCGCCGGCGGCGAATGCTTGGCGGTGATCGATGTCGGTGTATTCGGCCGGTCGGTTGCACGCGGGGAACCTGCAGGTCCGGTCCCGGAGCCGGACGTAGCGGTCCAGCGCGGCCGACGGGGTGTATTTGTCGGGGTCGCTGGCTGGTGGCTGGTCGGTGACCCGGATGTCGATCCGGGAGCCATTGACCCGGGTGCCGCGCCGACCGTTGGTCGGCGTGGTCGGCGTGGTCGGCAGGGCGGGCAGCAGGGCCTGGGTGAGGGCTTTGATGAGGGCTTTGCGGAGCGAGTTCTGTGGGATGGGTCCGTGGCCTTCGAGTTCCCCGCCGGTGCTTTGGTCGCCGTTGAGCAGGGCGCGGAGTTCGGCGCCGGTGGCGTGGATGACCACGTGGGCGTCTGCGCCGATGGTCGCCTCGTCCACAATCTCGTGGTAGCTGGCGCTGTCGCTGTCCGGGGTGGTCGGCTGGGCGGGATGCAGGGTGTGGGTGAGGGCGTAGCGGATCGAGTTCTGTGGGATGGGTCCGTAGCCTTCGAGTTCCCCGCCGGTGCTTTGGTCGCCGTTGAGCAGGGCGCGCAGTTCGGCGCCGGTGGCGTGGATGACCACGCGGCCGTCCGCGCCGACGGTCGCC
>JAWWPC010000289.1:0-3151 GCA_033851055.1 Kribbellaceae bacterium
ACCTCGGTCTCGATTGCCGAAGAGAGTTCGATCTTCGCTTTCTCGGCAGCTTCAGTTAGCCGCTGTAATGCCTGGCGATCGTTACTCAAATCAATCCCTTGATCCTTCTTGAACTCTTCAACCAGCCAGTCAACGATGCGCTTGTCAAAATCGTCTCCGCCCAGGTGCGTATCGCCGGCTGTGCTTTTCACTTCAAAAACGCCGTCGCCCACCTCCAGAATCGAAACGTCAAAGGTCCCGCCACCGAGATCGAATACCAGAATCGTCTCGTGTTTTTTCTTATCCAATCCGTAAGCCAGAGAGGCCGCGGTCGGCTCGTTAATAATGCGCAGCACGTTGAGACCGGCAATTTGGCCGGCGTCTTTGGTCGCCTGCCGTTGCGCATCAGTGTAGTACGCGGGCACGGTAATGACCGCGTCTTTGACCTTCTCACCGAGAAAGTTTCCGGCGTCGTCGGCCAGTTTGCGCAGGATGAAAGATGAGATCTCTTCCGGCGAATAAAGCTTGCCGCCGATGTCGACGCGCACGGCGTCGTTGGGACCGGGAACAACCTTGTATGGCACCTGTTTGATTTCCTGCGCCACCTCGGAATACTTGCGGCCCATGAAACGTTTGATAGAAAAGACGGTGTGCTCCGGATTCAGCGCGGCCTGTCGTTTCGCGACCTGGCCGACCAGTCTTTCGCCCGTCTTGGTAAACGCCACGACCGATGGTGTGATGCGTCCGCCTTCGCTGTTAACGATCACAGTCGGGCTATCGCCTTCCATGGTCGCGACGGCTGAATTAGTTGTTCCAAGATCGATACCTATAGCTTTCGCCATGACTCATTTCTCCTTGCTTTGAACTAGCCCGCGAAGCGGGCGGCAGCGTAATGCCTGGGGCGTGAGCCCCAGGGACTGGCAACCGCAATGTCTCCAGCCCGCGGTAGCGTGCGACAGCAAATGGCCAATCGATGCCGGGCTGTCCGATCCTTCGCTCAACTCTGATCTGCTCGCTCCGTGCTGTCGCCCGTTTCACGGGCTCAATAAATCTCAAACTCCGAACCATCCGGGGGCTTACGCCCCAGGCTTTATGCTTTCACCTGCTTCGCAGGTTCTAAGAACTCCTATTGCGCCATGTCGCTTGAGACTACCAAGTCACTCTTCACGTCGAACAGACCTGGTACGCCGCGCGCGCGCATGTACGCCAACTGCGCGTCGCCCTTCGAGTCAACGATGCCTTTCAGCGTCGCGCGTCCATTCTTCACAATGATGTGAATCGATGGTATGGACTGGGTCGCATAACGAAACAACGGCGAATCCCAGTTGTAGAGTGTTCGGTAAAGCGCGGTACGCAGCCGATCGTCCTGTGGTGAAAGCGGCAGTACCTCGATCTCATTGATCACGCCCTTCACGCCGTCGATGTCCTTCACCCGCGCCTCGGCGTCTGATTTCGTCGTCGGTCGCACAACCTGTCCGCGCAGCACGACCGTGTTGTCGGGGCGTACCTCGAACTCGAGCCAGTCGTAGACTCCGTAGTAAGGCAGCGTCGCCAACTCATGACGAATCCGCTTGACCAGACGAGCATCAACCTGCGCGCTGCTTCTTGCCGATGCCTCGGACAGGAACGCCGGCGTGAACAAGGAAACCGCCATCAGCACGATGACGACCATTCGTAAGCTTCTCTTTCTCATGTCTCTCTCCTCCACCATGAACAACATATTTTTTCTGAGCGAGACGCCTCGCCACAAGAACCCGGAACCCTTTGCTACATCTCCAGCGCGACGCGCGTCTGCAACAAACGCAGGACACCTCCGCGCGTAATAAATCCCTCGATCCGACCGTTGCGCGCCACCGGCAATTCATTAGCATTCTCGCGGTCCATAGTTTCGATCGCTTCAGTGATCGGCGTGTCGGGATCAACTGACGGCAGTTGATCCAGCGGTCGCATTACCTGATCGATCGTCATGTCGCCCCAGCGCGCGCGATCAGTTGCCGCAACTTCGTAGGGTGTAATAATCCCTTCGATGCCGTGGCCATCGCGGACCAGGAAACATTGATTGCCGGTCCGCAGCAGATGTTCGTCCACGAAGTGCTGAAGATTCTCGTGGGCGCTGACCACTTCGCACTCGCGCTCTATCAGGTCGCCCGCGCGAATGCCACGCAGGTGGCTGCTTACCTCGACTTGCCGCCGGCTGGCGTTTGCTGCGTCCAACAGGAACCAGCCAATAAACGAGATCCACAGGCCACCGAATCCGGCGCCCATAAAGAAGCGAGCGATTCCCGTGATGATGAACGCGAAAGCGACGACTTGACCGATGCGCGCAGCAATTCGCGTCGCGCGCACGCCGTCACCGGTGATCCACCAGATGATTCCGCGCAGGACCCTGCCACCATCAAGTGGAAATCCTGGAATCAGATTGAAGATTGCTAATGAGATATTGATGTAACCAAGCCACATCAACATTGCCAGCAAAGGAGTCCTCGGTATCCCGAGCGGCGTCCAACCGAGCGCCCACGCCAGCGCTAAACAAACGATTCCGATCAGGACGCTCATGATCGGGCCGGCCAATCCCATGAAGAATTCTGTGCTGGCTTCACCGGCTTCCTTTTCGATCTGAGCTACACCACCGAGTGCGAACAGAGTGATCGAGTGCACCGGCAGGCGCCGGGCCTTCGCGACCATCGCGTGCGACAGCTCGTGGGCCACGATGGCTACGAAAAAGAGTAAGGCAGTACTGATGGCAGTTGCCCAGATCGTGCCTTCTCCCCAATCGGGGTTAAGTTCATGAAACTGGCTGGAGAGCGAGAGAGTGATAAGTAGCGCAATGATGAGCCAACTGAGATGTAGTCCAATCTCAATCCCGAAAATCCGTCCGAGTTTGATGTGCGCTTTCATTTCACTCTGTCCACTTCTGCTCAGCCTCAACAAACGACATCCTGAAACCGGTGTCACGACGATCCGGTTACTCGAACTGAACAAATGAGTGATACAGAAAACGGCTGTGCATTCGTCATGCCATTAAGGCGGCACCCGTCTCTTCCAGCGAGTTTCCATGGTCAGGTCGGCAGGTTGAGCAAAATTGATCAGCGCGTGGATTCGCGATGCTGGTGGATGAAAGTTCCCAGACCGGGTGAAATCACCCGCCGTCTCGCGCCGTTGTCGGGGCTTT
>JAWWPC010000046.1:0-3218 GCA_033851055.1 Kribbellaceae bacterium
AGCTGCAGCCGGAGGTGCTGCCGCAGCCTTCGCAGACGTAGCAGGATCCGCTCGGGCGCATCTTGGTTCCGCAGGTGAAGCACAGAGGTGCGTCCACCGACGTACCGGTGATGAGCTCGAACATCTCGGCCGTAGTCCGAGCCTCGCCGGCGACCGGCTTAGCCGCAGCGGCGTCGATCGAGGGGTCGGCCTCGACCTTCTCCGCGACCGGGTCCACTGCCTTCAAGGACTCAGCCTCCGAGATCTCCACCGGGGCCTCATACGAGCCGGTGTCGAGCTGGCGCGAACGCTCCTCGGCGGAGTAGATGCCCAGGGCGGACCGCTCGTCGAAGGACAGATGGTCCAAGGCCAGGCGGCGGAAGATGTAGTCCATGATCGACTGCGCCATCCGGACGTCCGGGTCGTCGGTCAGACCGGCCGGCTCGAACTTCAAGTTGGTGAACTTCTGGACGTAGGTCTCCAGCGGCACACCGTGCTGCAGGGCGACCGAGATCGCGATCGAGAAGGCGTCCATCACACCGGCCAGGGTCGAGCCCTGCTTGCCCATCTTCAGGAAGACCTCACCGAGGCCGTCGTCGGGGTAGGAGCCGGCCGTCATGTAACCCTCGGCGCCTCCGACGCTGAACGACGTGGTGAGCGATGGCCGCGACTTCGGCAGGCGCTTCCGCGTCGGCCTGTACTCGATTACCTTCTCCACGACGGGCTGAGCAGCAGCCGCGCTCGCCTTGGCGGACTTGGAGTCGGACAGCGGCTGGCCGACCTTGCAGTTGTCGCGGTAGACGGCCAGCGCCTTCAGCCCGAGCTTCCAGCCCTGGAAGTAGACGTCGGCGATCTCCTCGACTGTTGCCGTCTCAGGCAGGTTAACGGTTTTCGATATTGCGCCACTCAAAAATGGCTGAGCGGCCGCCATCATCCGGACGTGGCCCATCGGCTTGATGGCCCGCTCGCCCATCGCGCAGTCGAAGATCTCGTAGTGCTCGGTCTTCAGACCAGGGGCGTCCACCACGTGACCGTGCTCGGCGATGTACTCGACGATCGCCTCGATGGTCTCCTCGGTGTAGCCGTGCAGACGCAGCGCGCGCGGCACCGTCTGGTTGACGATCTGCATCGAGCCGCCGCCGACCAGCTTCTTGAACTTGACCAGCGCCAGGTCCGGCTCGATGCCGGTGGTGTCGCAGTCCATCATCAGGCCGATGGTGCCGGTCGGGGCCAGCAGGGACGCCTGGGCGTTGCGGTAGCCGTTCTTCTCGCCCAGCTTCAGGCACAGCTGCCACTGCTTGGTCGCCTCGCGCGCGATGTCGGTGGCGACCGCGTGCGCCTTGACCTCGTCGTTCGCGGCAGCGTGCTTGCGCATGACCCGCTTGTGCGGCTCGGCGTTGCGGGCGTACCCCTCGTAGGGGCCGACCACCGCGGCCAGCTCCGCGGAGCGACGGTACGCGGTGCCCGTCATCAGCGAGGTGATGGTAGCCGCGACCGAACGGCCGGCGTCCGAGTCGTACGGCAGGCCGCTGGCCATCAGCAGCGCGCCGAGGTTCGCGTAGCCGATGCCGAGCTGGCGGTACGCCCGGGTGGTCTCCCCGATCTTCGCGGTCGGGAACTCCGCGAACGAGATCGAGATGTCCATCGCGGTGATGACGAACTCGACCGACTTGACGAACTTGTCGATCTCGAACGAACCGTCGTCCTTGCGGAACTTCATCAGGTTCAGCGAAGCCAGGTTGCACGACGAGTTATCCAGGCTCATGTACTCCGAGCACGGGTTGCTGGCGGTGATGCGGCCCGTCTCCGGGTTGGTGTGCCAGTCGTTGATGGTGCCGTCGTACTGGATGCCCGGGTCGGCGCAAGCCCACGCCGCCTCGGCCATCTTGCGGAACAGTTCCCGGGCGTCGACGGTCTCGATGAGCCGCCCGTCCAGGCGGCCCAACAGATCGAACGGGGTGCCATCCTCGACCGCCCGCATGAACTCGTCTGAGACCCGGACCGAGTTGTTGGCGTTCTGGTACTGGACACTGACGATGTCCTTGCCACCCAGATCCATGTCGAAGCCGGCGTCACGCAGAGCGCGGATCTTGTCTTCCTCGCGCGCCTTCAGCGAGATGAACTCCTCGATGTCGGGGTGGTCGACGTCCATGATGACCATCTTCGCCGCGCGCCTGGTCGCGCCGCCCGACTTGATCGTGCCCGCACTGGCGTCCGCCCCGCGCATGAAGCTCACCGGGCCAGAGGCGGTGCCGCCAGACGAGAGCAGCTCCTTGGACGCCCTGATCCGGGACAGGTTCACTCCCGCACCCGAACCGCCCTGGAAGATCAGACCCTCTTCCTTGTACCAGTCCAGGATGGAATCCATCGAGTCGTCGACCGACAGGATGAAGCACGCGCTGACCTGCTGTTTCGACGCGGTCCCGACGTTGAACCAGACGGGCGAGTTGAAGCTGAACACCTGGTGCAGGAGCATCCAGGTCAGCTCGTGGTCAAAGATCTCCGCGTCCTCGCTGCCCGCGAAGTACCCGTACTCCTCACCGGCCTTGCGATAGGTGCTCACCACCCGGTCGATCAGCTGGCGCAGCGTGGTCTCGCGCTGCGGCGTGCCGACCGCGCCCCGGAAGTACTTGGTCGTGACGATGTTCGTCGCGTTGACGCTCCAGGATTCGGGGAACTCCACGCCACGCTGCTCAAAGTTGATCGAGCCGTCGCGCCAGTTGGTCATGACGACGTCACGACGCTCCCATGTCACCTCGTCGTAGGGGTGCACGCCCGGCGTAGTCCACACCCGCTCGAGGCGCAGCCCGGCCGCCGCCTTGTTCCGCCCCTTCGGCGAGGCCGAATCCCCCACACCCGAGGGTGTACCAACTGCCCGCGTCATACCCGTCTCCCTTGATCTATCCCGCGACGCTGTGCCTCTATCTGTAACGCCGTGCCCTACCGGCGTCGTGCCCCAGGCGTTCGTCGCTTTCCCTCAGTTTTTGTGGTTCGGCTGGTGCTGGTGGTTCGTATTGATGCCCATCGTGCCGGAGGGTACGGCCGCGGCCTCGTTGGCCGGGCTGTCGCCCGTACCCGCATCGCCGCCGGCCCCACCCGTGGCCTTCGCCGCCAGACGCAACGAGGCGATCTCGCGCTCGAAATCACCCAGCGAGTCGAACGAGCGGTAGACGCTGGCGAAGCGCAGGTATGCCACCTCATCGAGATCGCGGAGTGGTCCGAGAATCGCCAGGCCCACC
>JAWWPC010000311.1:0-2829 GCA_033851055.1 Kribbellaceae bacterium
GGTCCGGCGCCCGTTCGAGCAGGTCAAAGGCCAGCTCGCGGGGTGGGTCCCGTTCGGCGCCCCGCCGCAAGCCTGCTGCCCGCCGTAACCCCTCGGCCATCTCGTCCGCTGGGGCGACGGTCGGGCGCGGCATGCGCGCCGGCTGGTTGATGGTGGCCAAGGGGGCCGGATCCACCGCCCGCTCGGTCGGCCGGGCGCGCGACCTAGAGCCCGGCCACCGCCGCGACGGCATCGCACTGGCGCTGCTTGGGATCGCCGTGGTGATCGCCGCCAGCTCTTGGTTCGACGCCGCGCGTCCCGTCGGACAGTGGATTGATACCTTCCTTCGGACGCTGATCGGTTCGGCCGTCGTCCTCGTTCCGATCGCGCTCATCGGTGTCGCCGTGGTGCTGATGCGCACCGAACCCGACCCCGAAGCGCGGCCGCGGTTGATTCTCGGCACCGCGATGATCACCCTGCCCACACTCGGACTGTGGCATCTGTGGGCGGGCTCGCCGATGGGCCCGGTCGCACGGCAACACGCCGCGGGATTCGTCGGCTTCGCTATCGGCGGGCCGCTGTCCGACGGTCTCACTCAGTGGATCGCCGCGCCGTTGCTGTTTATCGGCGCGCTCTTCGGGTTGCTGCTTGTGACCGGAACGACGATCCGCGAGGTGCCGACGACCGTGCAGAGATTGTTCTCCGCGCGCGCATTCCGCGGTGACGACTACGACGACGAGTACGACGAGTACGACGAGCCAGAGCGTTACACCGAGAAACGCGAGGACTTCTCCGACGGCTACTACGACGACCCGTCGGCCTACAACGATGACGAGGCGCAGGCGTGGCCGACCGGAACGCCGATGGAGAACTATCCGATCGTCGACGACGCGCCGACGGTTCCTGAGCCGGCCGCGCGCACGCGCAAGAAGAAGCCGGCGAAGAAGGAGACGCTGTCATTGGACCGGGTCGTTGACGGCCCGGACATACTGCCGTCGCTGGAGTTGCTGAAGGCAGGAGATCCGCCGAAGCGGCGCACGGCGGCCAATGACCGTATGGCCGAATCGATTACCGAGGTCCTGCAGCAGTTCAAGGTCGACGCGAAGGTGACCGGCTGCACCCGCGGACCGACCGTCACCCGCTACGAAGTGGAACTCGGCCCTGGCGTCAAGGTCGAGAAAATCACGCAGCTGCAGAAGAACATCGCCTATGCGGTGGCCACCGAAAGCGTGCGGATGCTCGCGCCGATCCCCGGGAAATCCGCCGTCGGCATCGAGGTGCCCAACGTGGACCGGGAGATGGTGCGCCTTGCCGATGTGCTCACCGATCCGTCCACCCGCGCCGACCATCATCCGCTGGTGATCGCGCTGGGCAAAGACATTGAGGGCGAGTACATCTCGTGGAATCTCGCGAAGATGCCGCACCTGTTGGTGGCGGGCTCCACCGGCTCGGGCAAGTCAAGCTTCATCAACTCGATGCTGATCTCACTGCTGGCCAGGGCCACCCCTGAGGAGGTCAGGATGATCCTGATCGACCCCAAGATGGTGGAACTCACGCCGTACGAAGGCATTCCGCATCTGATCACGCCGATCGTCACCAATCCGAAGAAAGCCGCCGCAGCACTGGCCTGGCTGGTGGAGGAGATGGAACAGCGCTACCAGGACATGCAGGCGTCCCGGGTCCGGCATATCGACGACTTCAACAAAAAGGTGAAGTCGGGGGAGATCACCGCACCGCTGGGCAGCCAGCGCGAGTACCGCCCGTATCCCTATGTGGTGGCGATCGTTGACGAGCTGGCCGACCTGATGATGACCGCTCCGCGCGACGTCGAGGACGCGGTCGTTCGGATCACTCAAAAGGCACGCGCCGCAGGCATCCACCTGGTGCTTGCCACGCAGCGGCCGTCGGTCGACGTCGTCACCGGCCTGATCAAGACGAACGTGCCGTCCCGGCTGGCTTTCGCCACTTCGTCGCTCACCGACAGCCGCGTGATCCTGGATCAGCAGGGCGCCGAGAAGCTGATCGGCATGGGGGATGGGCTGTTCATCCCGATGGGCGCGAACAAGGCGCTGCGGCTACAGGGCGCGTACATCACCGATGACGAGATTCACGCCGTCGTGCAGGCCTGCAAGGACCAGGCGGAGCCCGAGTACACCGAGGGCGTCACCGCCGCCAAGACCAACAGCGAGCGCACCGACGTCGACCCGGACATCGGCGACGATATGGACGTCTTCCTGCAGGCCGTCGAGCTGGTGGTGTCCAGTCAGTTCGGCTCGACGTCGATGCTGCAGCGCAAACTGCGGGTGGGCTTCGCCAAGGCGGGCCGGTTGATGGACCTGATGGAGACCCGCAGCATCGTGGGCCCCAGCGAGGGCTCCAAGGCCCGCGAAGTGCTGGTCAAGCCCGACGAGCTGGCGGGGACGCTGACGTTGATCCGCGGCGGCTCCGACGCCAACGGCAGCGACGAACTCGACTAGATCCCGACGCCGACGCCGCCTTCGAGGCCGACCCTGACATCCCCCGGCGGCGGGAGCAGCGGCGGCACGACCGGGCCGACACACTGATCGTTGATCATGGCGGTGCAGAGTCCTCCAGGCGTGCAGTCGGCCGTCACGATCGGGACGTCGTCGCATTGCGGTGGGTCGGCCTGTGCCGGTGCCGACGCGATGAGAGCCGCGGCACCACAAGCCGCAGCGGACGCGAACGCGACCGTCCGATGGATCACGCCTACAACGCTACGCCTCAGAGCGTCAACAGCATTCGGGTATTGCCCAGGATGTGCGGCTTGACGTAGGACAGGTCGAGGAACTCCGCGACACCGGTGTCGTAGGAGCGGCACATCTCCTCGTA
>JAWWPC010000065.1:0-51359 GCA_033851055.1 Kribbellaceae bacterium
CGCCGCGACCGACGCGGCTGATCCCCAGCACGTCGCCCGATCCCTCTCGGTGGTCGTCTGGGCCACGACGATCGGGGTCGTCGTCGGGCCGAATCTGACCGGAGTCGGCGGCTCAGTCGGTACGACGGTGGGGATCATCGCGCTCGCTGGCCCGTACCTGTTCTCTGTGGCGGCTTTTGCACTCGGTGTCGTGACCGTGTGGTTCGGACTCCGACAACTGCATCGGGTCACCGGCACCACCCGGGTCGCGGTGGAACGGCAGCCGCTGGCGTCGACGTTCCGCCGGGTGATCGCGATACCGCATGCTCGGCTCGGACTGGTCGCGATCGCGACGGCGCATGCGGTGATGGTAGGCCTAATGTCGATGACGTCAGTGCATCTGCGCCATCACGGGGCATCGCTGACCATTGTCGGGTTCGTGATCAGCGGGCACGTAGCAGGCATGTACGCGCTGTCTCCCGCGATGGGCTGGCTCACCGACCGTATCGGCCAGGTCCAGACCGTTGGTGTCGGGTTGGCGGTGCTGGCCGGTGCGATGACTGTGGCCGCAGCTGCGCCCGACGATGCTCACGGGTTGACCGCGTTCGCCCTAGTCCTGCTGGGACTCGGTTGGTCTGCCTGTCTGGTAGCCGGCTCGACGTTGCTGTCGCGGTCGGTGCCGGTGGACATCCGCACGTCCGCGCAGGGTCTCTCAGACCTCACGATGGGCGTGCTTGCCTCGCTGTCCGGTACGGCGGCCGGCCCGGTGCTGGACCATCTCGGCTTCCACTGGCTCGCCATATTGTGCGGGATGCTGCTGGTCCCGGTCGCTCTCCTTGCCGCGGTGACCAGAACAACTGTCCGTGGCGCGGTTTAGCGTGTCAGGCATGAGCGAAGTCATCATCCTGCGGGCGATCATCGAGGCCGATCTGCCGACGTTGTACGAGAACCAGCGTGATCCGGAGGCGACGGAGATGGTGGGCTTCCCGGCCCGTGAACTCGACGCCTTCCTTGCCCACCGGGCGAGGAACGAGGCCAATCCGACGAACGAGAGCCGCGCGATCATGGTCGGCGAAAACCTGGCCGGCGACATCGTGAGCTGGGCTCAGGACGGCGAACGCCGCATCGGCTACTGGATCAGCAAGCAGTATTGGGGTCGGGGTGTCGCCAGCGCCGCGTTGAAGGCTTTCGTCGCAGAACTGACCGAGCGCCCGCTGTACGCCGACGTCCTCAAGACCAACGCCGGCTCGATCCGCGTCCTTGAGAAGGCCGGCTTCCGCCTGCTCGGCGAGGACGAACTGGGTCCGGACCCCGACCCCGAGGAGCACACCTTCCGGCTGGACCGCTGAGGTTGCTTCAGGCAACGAATTTGACTGTGCGGGACCCCGGCCGGAAGCCGATGTTCTGGTAGAGCTTCCGCGCCTGGGGATACCCGTCGTCGCCGCGCGGGCAGACCATCGCCTTGTTCACTCCGAACCCCCGCAACGCCTGCAGCGCGGCCAGGTTCACCGCCCGTGCGAGCCCCCGACGCCGGTACGCCGGAGCGCACCCGACAGGCTCGACGAGTCCGATCCCATTCAGCTCGTCCAGCCAGATCAGCGCCGTGGCCACGAATTCTCCGTCCGGGCCCTCCACCACCCAGTCGAGCTCCGGTCGGTACGGCCAGCTGCTCATCACCGCACCGAAGCTCTCGGTGGTCATCTTCGAAGGGCCCCAGTCGGACCAGGCCGCAACATGCCCGGCGGCGCGCTTCTCGACCTCGTCCGGTCTTACGTACCTCAAGGTGAACCCATCCGGCACCGAGGCCGATCCCAGGTCATCCAACGACAAGTGGTGATGCGTGAAGTAGGGCGCCTCATCGTCAGGCCGGAAACCGGCAGCCTCGAGCGCCGCGACTAGGTGGACTTCCTTCTCCAGAACGCTGGCAGCCAAGGACTCCCCCGTGGCCGTCTCTCGGAACCAGTCGATCACCTCGGTTGCCAACTCTGGTCGGGCCGGATCCACCACCAGCGACAGGTGGTGCAGCTCGGCCCAGCCCCAGGCGATCACCTGGCCGTCGTCCTCCCAGAGCGAGGTCCGCCAGCTCGACTCCCGCCCCGGAATGGCGTGACGCTGCCAGGCCAGATCGCCGATGTGCAGCTGCGAATCCGGGCTCCAGGTCCGCTGGATCAGTTCCTGCATCGCCCGCAGATCAGCCGGGCTCGAATAGTCGCGGCGTCGCACACGAACCTCCGGGAGGTGATCGGAAACTGACGGCGGCCCAGCATCGCGTGCCCATCCCACAAACTTCAACTGGAAATTCGTATACCTGAATAGACCGAAGTGGCCACGTACGTTCACTGAACTCGTCAAACGGAGGGTGGCGTGTCAGCCGGGGGAGGTTGGAGTTCGAGTTCCGCGGAGGCCGTTCCAGCCAACGCGGGCCAGCGGACCGGCAAAGAGCCAGCCAATCGCTGTCCCGCAGGCGGCAAGCAGGACATCATCAACCGATGAAACACGCCCGACTGCGAGCGCGTATTGGCCGAGTTCGATGGTCAGTCCTAGGAGCGCGCCCACTTCCAAGGCCCGCAGCGCGGAACCTTGCCGTTGCGTAGGCAGGGCCCGCAGAAGAAGGCCAAGTGGGACGAACAGCAAAGTGTTCCCTCCGATCTGAGCGACCGGTACCTCCCAGTCCACGGCGCTGCGGATCATCGTCACCACGCTTCCTAGCGGAATCAGGTCAAGCGCCCTGCCTCGTTGCCCAGCCGCAGGGAGCAGCGTCACCGCACAGAGAGCGACCAGCCACCCGCACATCAAGGCCCAGACGCCGTTTCGGCGCCGCTGCGCAGAGAACCGCGAGAGCACCGGCAGCGACACAAGGAGGGCAGCGATGATGACCACCAGCAATGGGACGAGGTCACCAAAGCTGCGCCAGAGCTGAATCACAATTCTCTTCTACACGGTGCGCCGCACCAACCACGGCCGACGCGGCCGCGACGACTCAAACCAGGTTGGGCCGTGTCCGCGCACGATGCGCAGGAGTTCAAGTAGTACACAGCCTGCGGATAGGGTCGACGGCATGGGCATTGCGGTTGCGCGGCGGCGTTGATGGCGAGCATCGCGGACGGGGGGATCCCGAGTCCGAACATCTGGCACTACCCCGCGACGTACGAGCTGGAGAACCGGGCGGTGGACCCGGACGGCGTGATCGAACCGGCGATGCGGGCGATCCGGGACTGGGCCGGGGCAGACGTGATGGACCTGGGTTGCGGGACCGGGTTTCACCTGCCGATGTTCGCCGCCACCGCCGCCTCCGTGGTGGGAGTCGATCCCCATGGTGCACTCGTCGACGCGGCCAGGCGGCGTACCAGGAAACTTGCGAACGTCGAGGTGCGGCAGGGAACGGCGCAACGGCTGCCGGTCGCGGATGCCTCGGTGGATGTGATGCACGCTCGCTGGGCCTACTTCTTCGGGCCGGGCTGCGAGCCGGGACTGGCCGAACTGGACCGGGTGATTCGCCGGGGTGGAACCGCGTTCGTGATCGACAACGACGCGGGTCGGTCCACCTTCGGCGGCTGGTTCGCCGAGGCCTATCCGATGATCAAGGCTGCCGAGGTGGAGCGCTTCTGGACCGCCCGCGGCTGGCAGCGGACCAAGCTGGACATGGGCTGGCGGTTCGAGCGACGGGAGGACTTCGAGGCCGTCGTACGGATCGAGTTCAAGCCTGAGGTGGCCGAGCGGGTTATAGCCGGTCACCGCGGCGTCGAGGTCGACTACGCGATCAACCTGTGGAGCCGCAGCTTCTGAGACCTCACCGCCCTTTCGCCCTCGGCCTCCCGCCAGGCTTCGACGAGCGCACCCCGTGGTCCAGCAGGCGAACCACAGCGGCGTTCGTCTGCTCGATGGAACGCCCTTCGTGTACCAGCAAGTCGTGGGCGGCGTGGAGCATGCTCTGGATCAGGGCGGTGGTCGCGTCGACATCCAGGCTGTCGCTGAAGCTTCCGTCGGTACGGCCGTTGTCGAGGATCTCGGCGAGCAGGCCTTTTGGCCCGGCAAGGTGTTCGCTGAGTTGCTCGCTGACACGCGGGGATACCGCTCCGCTCTCCATTGCCGCGGCCGCCGACCGATGGTCGTCCTCGGCGACGTAACCGATGTGCTCCTCGACGTAACGCTCCAGCTTGCGCCATGCGGTGGGTTCACGTTCCAGCGCCGAGGCGAGCCGCCGGTGGAATTCCTTGGCCTGCGCCACCAGGTAGTAGGTGATCGCAGCCTCGACGTCGGATCCATGCCACCCGCGGCCTGTTCCCCTATCTTCCCGGCGGCGCTGTCCAGGCACTCACGTTCAGCGGGGGCCACGCCTTCGGCACGCCCGACGGCGCGAACCTGCTCAACGCATGGCAAGGGGGGCTCCTGATCGCCGCCTACGCCGTGGCGCTGACCGCGATCGCCGTCCGCACCGCGATCAGGCGCGACATCAGCTGATCACGGCCGACACTTCCGACTCCTGCGATGAACCGCGGCAGCCCATAGGGTTAACGGAAATTCGAAGAACGCGTTGGGAGGCGCCGCGCCGGCATGCAGGGACTGCTGCTCGAACGGCTGCCGGTTCCCGGTGTGCCCACAGAGGTTCGGATCGACGTGGGCGAGCAGCGATCACTGGTGGTTGCCGACGCTGCCCAGGCGCGCCGGCTCGCGGATCTGGTCAGCGGCATCGAGCAAACCCCGCCAGGTGTGACCGTCAAGGCCGCCGGTGCTGTGCGGCTGGTACCTGCGGAGGGTGGTCTACTGCCGCACCTGACCGTCCTCGGCAACATCGTCCACGGCCACACCGTGGCCCATCGGGTGACGCGCCGGGCCGCTGCCGATGAGAGCCGGGTGACTGCGTCGCGCTGTGGTCTCGAGGACGTGCTGGACCGGTACCCGCACGAGGTCACTTCGGGCCGCCGGCGCCTCGCCGGAGTCGCCCGGGCGCTGCGGGCGCATCCGGCGGTGATCGTGCTGGAGGATGCGGCCGGGTTGCCGACGTGGGACTCGTTGCTGCGGTTCGACCACAACCCCGAGCTCTGGTCAGCCGCACTTCTGCTGATCAGTACCGACCCCGCCCGAACCAGTGGATTCCGCCATGTCCAGTAGCCGGCGCGCGTTCCTGGGAGCTGCAGCGACGCTCGTCGTGGCCGGCTGCACCGGTACGACGGATGTGCTCGGGTTGCGGCGGAGCGTCCGCATTGCCGTCAGCTGGAGCAATCTGGAACTGCGGGCGTTCCAGCGTGTGATCGACGGGCTCGGCAAGCTCGACTACCCCGTCGAGGTGGTCCCGCTCGGCGACGACATCTCCACCGCGTTCGGACCGCGCTCCGCCCGGCGGCCTGACATCGTGATGCTGCCGCAGCCCGGCCTAGTCGGACCGAACAGGCACGATCTCGAGCCGATGCCGGACGATCTGGCCGGTCGGGGCCGGGCCCGGCTCTGGAACAAGCTGCTGGTACACGACGGCACGACGTACGGGGTGCCGTTCAAGATCGCGCACAAGTCGGCCGTCTGGTACCGACGGTCGATGTTCAAGAAGGTCGGGCTGGAACCGCCGGAGCGATGGAGCGACTGGCTCGCGCTGAACCGTTCGTTGTCGCTCGCCGGGATCCGGCCGTTGTCGCTGGCCGCCGGTGATGGGTGGGTACTGACCGACTTCCTGGAGAACGTGCTGCTTGCCGCCGCGCCGTCGACGTACCGGGCGCTGGCGGCTGCGGCGCACCCGAAGCCGTCGGAGCAACCCGAGGTGGCTGCGGCCTTGCGGTACCTGGGGTTGATGTGGTCCGCGCCGGGTGCGCTGGCCGGTGGCGTGGAACGGTCGCTGGTGCAGCAGTTCCCGGACGCGATCGTGGAGGTCTTCGGTCACCGGCGGGCGGCGATGGTGCTGGCATCCGACTTCGCAGAGCCGGTTGTGCATTCGTTCGCAGCCGACCCGGACGACATCGGGCTGTTCACCTTCCCGCCGATCGGCCCGGGCGACGCCGCGCCGGTGGTTGTCGGGGGTGACGTGATGGTGCTGCCGGCACCCGCCACCGACGACGCCCGTGACCTGGTACGACGCCTGGCCGCACCGGCCGCACCGGATCCCTGGATCGCGTCCGGCGGGTTCCTCGCGGACGGCCGCACCACCGGGTACTCCCCCGAGCTGACCAGGCTGGCAGACCAATTGGTGGCGCCCGGTACGACGGTCGAGTTCGACCTGTCCGACCTGCTCGGGCCGCTCGGTGGCAGCAACGGGCTGTGGCGGGTGCTGACAGACTTCCTGATCCGAGTTGGTGACCGCGGCCCCGAGGTGCTGCCGACCGCGGTGGACCAGGCGATGGCCGAGCTGAAGAAGCTGGAGGGCTGATGGGTCTGCGGAGCAACGGCCTGTGGCTGGAGGTGGTCGGCCGGGAGATCAGTGGTCGGCCGGTGCCGGGCAAGCCGCGCAGGCGCTCCGGTCCCTACCTGCTCGGCTTGCCGGCCTTGTTGTTGAGCAGCCTGTTGCTGGGGCCGATCGCGGTCACCGTCGGGACGGCCTTCCGTACCGATGGCGGGTTCGGTTTGGGCAACTTCGCGGTCATGGGTGATCCGGCCGCATTGCGTGCCGTAGGCAACAGCCTGATCTGGATCGCCGTTGCCCTGGGCATGGTCATGCTGGGCTTCCTGATCGCGTTGGTCAGTTATCGCCTACCAGGGCTGCTGTCGATTCTCCAACCTGCGTTGGTGATTCCGTTCTCGGTGTCTGTTCTGGTCTCCGGGGCGACGTTCCGGTTGATCTTCGACCCGGCACCCGAGCACGGCACTGTCACCGCCGCCTGGACGAAGCTGTTCGGCACCAGTCCGGTCTGGCTCGGACCGGGCATGTTCTGGCTGGTACTCGTGTCCGCCTTCGGCTGGACCTGGCTCGGGTACGTCGTCTCGCTGTTCCGCGCCGGGCTCGACGCGATCCCCGATGACGTCAGCCGGGCTGTTGCCGCGGAGGGCGTGAAGGGCTGGCGGCGGCTGCTTGCACTGGAACTGCCGATGCTGCTGCCGATCTACGGCGTGATCACGCTGACGCTGGTGATCGCCGCCGTCCGGGTGTTCGACCTGATCCTGATCGTGGTGCCCGGGCCGATGCAGCGGGATGCCGATGTACTCGGGCTGAACTGGTGGCGGGCCACCAGCGCGGGCGACGACGCCGGCCGGACTGCCGCGCTCGGCCTGGTGTTGTTCGCGCTCGTGGCCGCTGTCGCTGTCGCTGTAGTACGCGGGCTACGCCGTCGCCGCTGGGCGATGCCGGTTAGCGTCGTGCCACCGGATCCCTTGCTGCAAAGGCCTGCACCCTCCCAGCGGGTCCGGCGAGCCGGCTGGACGATCGGGTTCGTCGTCAGCCTGGTGTGGATCTTCCCGGCCGTCGTACTGGTGGGCACTGCGTTGCATTCGCCGCGCGAGGCCGGGCTGAGCGGCTGGTGGTCTTTCGCCGGGCTCGGGCTGGACTCGTTCACTGCGGCTGCCAATGCCGGCCTCCTGCGGGCCCTTTCGTCGACCGTGCTGATCTCCGCGGTGGCGACAGCCGTACTGCTGGTGGTCGCCGTACCAACTGCGTATCTAGTGGCTTGGGGCGGGCTACCGCGGTGGCTGGGGCGAGTCGTCACCTCAGCCTTCGTAGTACTTGCCGTCGCGCCAGTGCAGATGTACGCCGCGCCTTTGCGCGACGCGATCGGCGCCGCGGGCCTGGCCGGGTCACGGGTGGCGCTGGCTCTTGTGCATGCAGCAGCGGGTCTGCCGTTTGCTGTACTGCTCCTGCGGTCCGCCTTTGCCTCGGCTCCACCTGCGCTTGTTGCTGAAGCACTACAGGGGCCGGCGCGGCAGAGCGCCGTACTGGCAACTGTGCAGCGGACGTATCGGCCTGCGCTGGTTGCGGTGGCCGTACTGGAGTTTGCGCTGGTATGGAACGACTTCATCGTCGGATTCCTGATCAGCGGAGCTGGGACCACGCCACTGTCGCTGGTGCTCTGGGGTGAGGCGCGGCAGTTCTCCACGTCGGCCGGGACAGTCGCTGCAGCCGCAGTGGTGGCGTCTGTTCTTCCAGTCGTGCTTCTGCTGTCCTTCTGGCCGACTGTGGTGCGCGGGCTGACCGTCGGGAGCAAGCCGTGACCGAAGCTGCTCCCGAGTCCCCCAAGGAGCCCACAAAGGCGGACAGGCGGCGCGGCGACTTCTTCGGGATCGGCGCGGTCGCCTCCGGTCTACTGAACGGGCTGGCGGGCGACAAGCTCTCGCAGAGCCTGGACAAGGGCGGCTGGGTCAGCGTCGTCGGATTCATCCTGACCTTCGGATTCGCGTTGATCTGGGGGATCATCAACGCCCCGGTCGCATTTCGGCGGTACCAGCGCTGGCGGCACGGACGAGGTCCCGAGCGGGAACAGGGCAAGCTGCACGCCGCGGCGGAGGAAGCCGAGCAGTGGCTCGTCTCACTCGGCTCGGACGCAGGTGGAATGGCGGCAGCAGAGTGGTTCGAGCTGAATGAGCCCAGGCTGCGCGACCTGCTGCTGGGCGAGAAGGCCCAAAGCGACACGGTCGAGGACCTCGCGCGGATCTGTGATGCGCTGGAGGCCTGGTACGTACGCAGGCGGGCTCCCGGGGATCTGCTAGAGCTCAGCGAGTACCTGGGCGCGCTGGCTGACGGCTTGGGTCGGCGCGATCTGGCCGAACTCGCCGCGGCGCGGGCGGCAACGGCGTACCGGCTGATGGGTGATCTGGAAGCGGCGAGCACCCGACTGGGCATCTCCGACAACGTAGCGCCAGCTCGACGCGGGCACAGCCGGACGGCAGCCGCCTTGGCCACCCGCCGTCAGGTGGAACGGGCTCTGCTGCATCTTGCCCGGGCCGAGACTGCACCGGCAGGCAACGACCGCGACGAGGCCGTGCTGAATGCCCGCGACCGGCTCGACGACGCCCGGCTCAGCCGACCGGGGCCCGATCTGGCAGCCGAAGTCGCCATCCACCTCAACCTGGCGATCGTGCACCTTCACCAGCAGGACCCGGAAGGTGCCCTCGACCTACTGCGTCCGGCGATCGCGCGGGCGACGACCGCTGGAGACGCAAGTGGTCATGCACATGCGCTGGAGCTCACCGGCGTCGCTGCGTGGATGCAGCGGAACCCCCGCGGCGCGACCGGCTGGTGGCAGCAGGCCGAACACCTGTACGCCGAGATCGACGAGCGGGAGGGACGCGCCCGCTGCCTGCAGCACCTCGGGTCCGCGGAGCTCTTGGCCGGACGGATCGAGAAGGCTCGCGAACTGCTCGAACTGAGCGAACTGCTGCGGGGCGGGAACGCCGGTCATCCGATCCTGACGGAGTATCTGCAAGCCGCCCGCGAGGCGGGCCCGGCCCCAGTGCTGCCGGAAGAACAACCACGTGTCGGGGTCGGCAGGCTCCGGCGGCAACTGGCCCGGTTGTGGCGCCGATGGATCGGACACTAGACGGTTTGTCGGTCCGGTCGCCTAGGTTGTCGGACATGGTTCGAACATGGTGAAAGCAGCGGGGCAGACCAGGACGAAGAGCAACAAGTCGCCATTCGCCTGTACCGAGTGCGGGTGGACGACAGCCCGCTGGATCGGGCGATGCGGCGAGTGCCAGGCCTGGGGCACGGTCGCCGAGGTCGGTGCGCCCAAGGCTGCCCGGATCACGGCCGGGCCGGTCTCCTCCCCCGCGATGCCGATCGGGAAGGTGTCGGCTGTCGAGGCCGAGTCGCGCCCGACCGGCATCGGCGAGCTGGACCGGGTGCTGGGCGGAGGTGTGGTGCCCGGCGCGGTGATCCTGCTCGCCGGTGAGCCCGGCGTCGGCAAGTCCACGCTGCTGCTCGAGGTCGCGGCGCAGTCGGCCCGGCGTGGCCAACGCACGCTCTATGTGTCCGGCGAGGAGTCCGCTGCTCAGGTCCGGCTGCGGGCCGGGCGTACCGATGCCTTGGTCGACGAGCTGTACCTGGCCGCTGAGACCGACCTGTCCGCGGTCGTTGGACAGGTCGACGCGGTCGAGCCGACGTTCCTGGTGATCGACTCGGTTCAGACGATGGCGCATCCCGAGGTGGACGGTGCTCCCGGCGGGGTCACCCAGGTGCGCGAAGTGACCGGCGCCCTGGTCCGGCTGGCGAAGGAGCGCAACATCGCAGTCGTGCTCGTCGGCCACGTCACCAAGGACGGCGCGATCGCGGGTCCCCGGATGCTGGAGCACCTGGTCGACGTGGTGCTCGCGTTCGACGGGGACCGGCACTCCGGCTTCCGGATGGTGCGCGCGACCAAGAACCGCTTCGGACCGTCGGACGAGGTCGGCTGCTTCGACATGGTCGACACCGGCATCGTCGAGGTGAGCGACCCGACCGGCCTGTTCGTCTCCGAGCACGCCGAGCCGGTGGCCGGCACCTGCGTGACGGTGATGATGGAGGGCCGCCGCCCGCTGCTCGCCGAGGTCCAGGCGCTGGTCGGCCCGTCCGCCGCGCCTCAGCCCCGGCGTACGACGTCCGGGCTGGAATCGAGCCGGGTGGCGATGGTGCTCGCGGTGCTGGGGAACCGCGCGGGCCTGAAGCTGTCCGACCAGGAGGTGTACGTCGCGACTGTGGGTGGGGTGAAGATCACCGAGCCAGTGGCGGACCTGGCCGTGGCGATCGCGGTCGCTTCCTCGGTGAAGAACAAGCCGATCCACCCCGGCCTGATCGCGATCGGCGAGGTCGGCCTGGCTGGTGAGGTCCGCCGCGTCGGCGGAGTGGAGAAGCGGCTGGCCGAGGCCGCCCGGCTCGGTTTCACCAAGGCGATCGTGCCGGCCGACGTCCCGAACCGGGGCAAGGACCTGAAGCCGCTGGACATGCAGGCCAAGTACGGCCTGCGCATCTTCGCCGCGGGTGACATCAGCGCTGCCCTGCTGGCCGCCGGTATCACTGGCTGAGCGGGGGGCTGCTGCCGGCGGCGTACTGGCGGGTACCGTTGCAGCGGACCCCATTACGCCCGAGGAGCAGCCAGATGACCGGTTCGAAAGTTGTAGCCCTAGGCCACTATCAGCCGGAGCGGGTGCTCACCAACGCCGAACTGTCCACCATGGTCGACACGAACGACGAGTGGATCCAGAGCCGGGTCGGCATCCGCGAACGCCGGATCGCCGGGCCCGACGAGCAGGTCGACGAGATGGCCTGGCGGGCCGCCGAGAAGGCCGTCGCGAACGCCGGCCTGGACGTCACCGAGATCGACCTGGTCGTGGTCGCCACCTGTACGGCGCTGGACCGGTCCCCCAACATCGCCGCCCGGGTGGCTGCGCGGCTCGGGCTGGGTCAGCCGGCCGCGCTCGACGTGAACACGGCGTGCTCCGGGTTCAGCCACGCGCTGGCGACGGCGGACCACGCGATCCGGGCGGGTGCCGCCACCAAGGCGCTGGTGATCGGCGTGGAGAAGCTGAGTGACTGGACTGACTGGACCGACCGGACGACCTGCGTCCTGATCGGCGACGGCGCCGGCGCGGCCGTGGTGGTCGCCACCGAGGAGCCGGAGATCGGCCCGGTCGTCTGGGGTTCGGTGCCACAGATGTCGGACGCGGTCCGGATCGAGGGCCGCAACGGCACCTTCGAGCAGGAGGGCCTCAGCGTTTTCCGCTGGGCCACCACCCAGCTACCGGTGATCGCCAAGCAGGTCTGCGCCAAGGGCGGCGTGACCCCGGAGGAACTCGGCGCGGTCGTGCTGCACCAGGCCAATCTGCGCATCATCGAGCCACTGGCCAAGCGACTCGGCGCGGTGAACGCGGTGGTCGCCCGCGACGTGATCGAATCCGGCAACACCTCCGCGGCCAGCATCCCGATCGCCCTGTCCAAGCTGGTCGAGAAGCGCGAGGTCCCGGTCGGCGCGCCGGTGCTGCTGTTCGGCTTCGGCGGCGGCCTGTCCTATGCCGGCCAGATCATCCGCTGCCCCTGAACCTTCCGTCTGCCAGCATGATCGGCATCCGCGCCGATGTCCGGAAATCGGCAGGCCGTTGGGGGCGGGCCGTCCCACAGCAGGGCTGAGCCGCATAGACTCAGGGACCGTGGCTCCGAATTCCGACAAGAACAGCACCGGTGCCCGGATGCGCGCGACCCTCGCAGCCGTGGCTCCCGGCACCGAATTGCGCGAAGGCCTGGAGCGGATCCTGCGGGGCCGCACCGGCGCCCTCCTGGTCCTCGGTCAGGACAAGGCGGTCGACGCGATCTCGACCGGCGGCTTCGAGATCGATGTGGAGTTCTCCGCCACCGGTCTGCGCGAGTTGAGCAAGATGGACGGCGCGATCATCCTGGACCGCGACATGGCCCGGATGCTGCGCGCCGCCGTACATCTGATGCCCGACCCGTCGATCCACACTGAGGAGACCGGTACCCGTCACCGCACCGCCGACCGCGTCGCCCGGCAGACCGGCTTCCCGGTCATCTCGGTGTCGCAGTCGATGCACATCATCGCCCTGTACGTCGATGACCAGCGCTACGTGCTCGAAGACTCCGGCGCGATCCTGTCCCGCGCGAACCAGGCCCTGGCCACCCTCGAGCGCTACAAGCTGCGCCTCGACGAGGTGTCGGGAACCCTGTCCGCGCTCGAGATCGAGGACCTCGTCACTGTCCGCGATGTGGCCGCCGTGGCCCAGCGCCTGGAGATGGTCCGCCGCATCGCGACCGAGATCGACGGGTACGTCGTGGAGCTCGGTACCGACGGGCGGCTGCTCACCCTGCAGCTGAACGAACTCGTCGCAGGCGTGGCGGGTGAACGCGAGCTGGTGGTGCGGGACTACCTGCCGCCGTCGACGGGCCGCCGCGCCAAGACCGCGGACGACGTACTGCTGGAGCTGGACGCGGTCAGCCCGGCGGATCTGCTCGACATCGGCCAGGTCGCCCGGGCATTGCAGCTGGGTGGCGCCGAGCAACTGGATGCCGCGGTCACGCCGCGCGGCTATCGCCTGCTGGCCAAGGTGCCGCGTCTCCCGGGCGCCGTGATCGACCGGCTGATCGACCACTTCGGCCACCTGCAGAAGCTGCTCGCCGCCAGCATCGACGATCTGCAGACCGTCGACGGCGTCGGCGAGAACCGCGCCCGCACGGTCCGCGAAGGCCTGTCCCGGCTAGCAGAGTCCAGCATCCTCGAACGCTACGTCTGACCCACGACGAGTGAAGTCCGAGATCAGGCCGTGGCCCGCACTGTGGGCGCTGGTGCTCGGCTTCTTCATGATCCTGGTCGACTCCACCATCGTCTCGGTGGCGACACCGGCCATCCTGGCGGACTTCAACTCCGACGTCGGCAGCGTCGTCTGGGTGACCAGCGCCTACCTGCTCGCGTACGCCGTCCCGCTGCTGATCACCGGGCGGCTCGGCGACCGCATCGGGCCCAAGAAGCTCTACCTGACCGGCCTGACGGTGTTCACCCTGGCCTCGGTGTGGTGTGGTCTGACCAGCACCATCGAGATGCTGATCATCGCCCGGGTGTTCCAAGGCCTGGGCGCCTCGATCATGACGCCGCAGACGATGGCCGTGATCACCAGGATCTTCCCACCGAACGAGCGCGGCCGGGCGATGAGCCTGTGGGGAGCCACCGCCGGGGTGGCGACTCTGGTCGGGCCGATCCTGGGCGGCGTCCTGGTCGACGGTCTGGGCTGGCAGTGGATCTTCTTCGTGAACGCGCCGATCGGCGTGATCGGCTTCGTGCTGGCCGTGCGGCTGGTGCCGGACCTGCCGACGCACGAACACAAGTTCGACCTGATCGGGGTCGCGCTGAGCACGATCGGCCTGTTCTGCCTGGTGTTCGGCATCCAGGAGGGCCAGAAGTACAACTGGGGCCGGATCAGCGGCCCGATCTCGGTCTGGTCGCTGATCATCACCGGCCTGGTGGTGATCGCGATCTTCGTGATCTGGCAGTCCCGCAATACCGGCGAGCCGCTGCTGCCGCTGTCGCTGTTCAACGACCGCAACTTCTCACTGGCGAACACGGCGATCACCACGGTCGGGTTCGCGATCACCGCGATGGCGTTCCCGCTGATGCTGTACGCGCAGACCGTGCGCGGCCTGAGCCCGATCCGGTCCGCCCTGCTGCTGGTCCCGATGGCGGTCATCTCCGGTGCGCTCGCACCCTTCGTCGGTCGGCTGACCGATCGGGCCCACCCGCGGTTCATCGCCGGGTTCGGACTGCTCTGCTGCTCGGCGGCGCTGTTCTGGCTCAGCCAGGTGATGGAGCCGACCGTGCCGATCTGGCAGTTGCTGCTGCCGATCGCCCTGCTGGGCGTGGCCAACGGCTTCATGTGGGCGCCGATCGGCAGTACGGCGACGCGGAACCTGCCGATGCATCAGGCCGGCGCCGGCGCGGGCGTCTACAACACCACCCGGCAGGTCGGTGCGGTACTCGGCAGTGCCGCCATCGCCGTCCTGATGGAGTCCCGGCTGGCCGCCAACCTGCCCGCTGCACCCGGCGGGGCGCCGCAACTGCGCCAAGGCTTCAGCGATTCGATGGCCCAGTCCCTGATGCTGCCGGCCGCGGTTCTGCTGATCGGCCTGGTCGCCGTGCTGTTCTTCGCCCGGCCGACCCACCTGGACAGCCCGGCCGCTCGCTCCGCGAAGGTCGAAGCGGGCTGATTCAGTTGATCTTGAAGGCCTGCGGGGTCGAAGCCCGTCCGTCGTAGGCGGCTGTGGCCACGTAGGTACCGGGCCTGGCCACCAGCTGGCCGGGCAAGCAGCCCGGACCGGAGCGGCGGCCGTCCCAGGCCACCGTGCTGGTCGACTCCTTGCCTGCGGCAAGGATCAAGGTCGCCCGCGAGATCGCCTGGTCGCAGTGCCACGTGGTCCAGATCTGGTCCTTGCCGGAGGTGATGGTCAGCGACAGCACGCTCGGGTCGATCGTCGCCGTGCACTGAGTGCGGACCGCGCTGAGCCGGATCGCGAAGTTCAGCCTGGTCCCCGAGGTGATCGTCCGACTGGCCGGCAGCACGCTGATCCGGACATCGGTGCCGGCACACTTGGTGTCCCCGGACTGCGTCGGAGTGATGGTCGGTCCAGCCCCCTGCACGGAGGGCGTACCGCTCGTTGTCTGCTGCGCCGCCGAGTTCACCGGATCCTGACCTCCGCCTCCGCCGAACAGCCGGAGTATCAGCACCAGGAGGACAACCAGGACGACGAGCACCAGCGCACGACGTACCCAATAGACGCTGGCAGGCAGATGCCCGACCGGCCGGAGCAGGCTGCTCATGCTCGCACCCTAATGTCAGGATTGTGCCCGACATGTCAGACTCGCCGCGTCCACCTGCATCCGCCCTGCACGCTCCTGTCCTGCGTTGGTACGCCGGGAACGCCCGCACGTTGCCCTGGCGCGAACAGGATGCAGGGGCCTGGGCGGTGATGGTCAGCGAGTTCATGCTGCAGCAGACCCCCGTCGCGCGCGTTCTCCCGGCGTACGAGGTGTGGCTGGAACGCTGGCCGGCGCCGGCCGATCTCGCCGCCGAGCCGCCGGGGGAGGCGGTCCGCGCGTGGGGGCGGTTGGGGTACCCGCGGCGTGCGCTGCGGCTGCATGCCGCCGCGCAGGCGATCGTCGAGAGACACGGTGGTGTCGTTCCCGACGACCACGCGGCCCTGCTCGCATTGCCAGGAGTCGGAACCTATACGGCCGCGGCGATCGCGTCGTTCGCGTTCGGACAGCGGCATGCCGTGGTCGACACCAACGTGCGCCGGGTCTTCGCCCGCACCCTGGCAGGTACGGCTCAGCCGACGCACTCTGCCACCGCCGCTGACCTGCGACTGGCCGAATCGGCCCTGCCCGACGACGCGCCGACCGCCGCGGCCTGGGCGGTGGCGACGATGGAACTCGGCGCGCTGATCTGCACAGCCCGTTCGCCGCGCTGTACCGAATGCCCCATTCTTGGCCGCTGTGCCTGGGTTCTCGCCGGCAGTCCCCCGTACGACGGTCCGCCCCGCAAAGGTCAACCGTATGAAGGTACCGACCGGCAGGTTCGGGGCCTTTTACTGGCCGTTCTCCGGGCCAGTTCCGGGCCAGTTCCGAAAGCCAAGCTGGACGAATGCTGGCCGGATCAGGTGCAACGCGAAAGGGCGCTCGACGGGCTGGTCGCGGATGGTTTGGTAAATCCCCTGCCGCGGTCCCGCTATTGCCTTCCGGCCTGACCCGAGGAATGCCGGGGCCGGCCTGGGTCTCGCGGACCAGGCCGGCCTCAGCGGGCGATACTACTCAGTTCTTCTTGCTGCCACTGGAGGTTGTTTCCGCGTCGTCGTCGGCGAGCAGGTCCAGCGGCATCGCCGGGCTGCCGGACAACGTGGCCAGCATCTGCCGGACGTTGGTCAGCTGCGCGTTGATGCTGTCGCGGCGCTGCGTCGCGGCCGCGAGCTCACGCTCGGACTCGGCGCGGATCCGCTCGGACTTGTCCTTGGCGGCAGCAACGATCTCCTGCGCCTGACGGTTAGCGTCGGCCAGCTGCTGCTGGGCGAGACGCTCCGCCTCGGACCGGGACCGGTCGGCCTCCCGCTGCACCTGGGCCGCGCGGTCGGTAACCGCTGCCAGCTGCTGCTCGGCCAGTGCGGTCCGGGCGGCGAACTCCTGCTCGACCTTGCCCCGGCGCTCGGCCAGGGTGGTCTCGAAGGCTGCCGCCGCCTGGGCGGACTTGGCCCGCTCCTGCTCGTAGAGGGCCTGGGCCTCGCTGCGGCGCGCGGTCGCGTCGCGCTCAGCCTCGTCACGCATGTCGTCGGCCTGGGTACGGGCCTCCTCGAGGATGCGGGCCGCCTCGGCGTCCACCTCGCTCTTCCAGTCCAGGGAGTACTGCTCGGCCTCCTTGCGGACCTTCTTCGCGTGGCCTTCGGCGTCGGCAACGATCCCCTCGGCGTCGGTGCGGGCCCGGGTGACGAGATCGCGTGCCTCGTCGTCAGCCAGCGACAGGATTTTGGCTACCCGCTCACCGAACTCGGTGAAGGTCGGAGTCCGGTCCCGGTTGTCCTGAGCGGAGACCACGGCTGATTCGGCGGCGTCGGCACGGCTCTGCAGGTCCTGAACGTGCCGCTGCAGCTGCTCGGACTGCTGCTGCAGGGCCGTCAGCGAAGTGGTCAGCTCACGAACGTGCTGGTCCACCTGGGCAGGCTCGTAGCCACGCAAGACGGTGCGGAAGGGGGTTGGGGCTTCACTGCTCATTCTTCTGATGCTCACTTCGGTGGGTGGGTGGATCACACATTGTCACTGACGCGGATCTGACTGTCACGTCCTCATCCTTATTCCCCCGTGGAACCCTCGTGACCCGACATTCCACCATTCGGGCGGAAGCCAGGTACAGCGAGTGCCTCGATCACCCCCGAAAGCTGGGTGAGCTCCTTGGTGATCTCGTCGCGGCGCTGGTTGAGCGCAGCGACTCTCGCCTCGGCTTCGGCGAGAAGTTTTCGGGCCTGCTGGCGCAGGTCGTCGGCGTACTCGCGGGCCTGCGCCTCGAGCTGCTGGGCGTCGGCCCGCGCCTTGCGGATCAGGTCGTGCGACTGGCGCTGGGCCACGGCCAAGTCCTTGGCCGCGCGTTCCCGCAGTACCTGGGTGCTCGCTTGCGCCTCGGTCTCCCGGCGGGTGGCACGGACGACGATCTCCTTCGCCTCAGCCTCGGCGGCGACCTTCAGCTTGTCGGCCCTGGCCTGGGCCTGGGCACGAATCCGCTCTGCCTCCGCGCCGGCCGAGGCAAGTGCGCTGTCCGCCTTCGCGGTCAGCTCCGCGGTCTCCCTGGCGATTGCGGCCTGGGTGTCCTTGAGCCTGCTGGTCGACCGGCTGACCACCTTGCGCAGGTGGGCGCGCTTCTGCCGGGCCAGCTCGGCGATCTCCGCGGCCGCCTGCTCCCGGATGGTCTGCGCCGCTGCCTCGGCGCCGGCGATCAGCTCGTCGGCCGTCCGCTTGCTCCAGGCTGTCTGCTCCGCTGCGGCGGCGAGCTCGGCCTCGCCTGCCCTGTTCGCCTCCTCGACGATCCGCTGCGCCTCGCCGGCGGCGTTCCGGCGGTCCGCCTCCATACTGTCGATCACCAACTTGGCCTGGGCCCGGGCATCGGCCATCAGCCGTTCGTTCGCCTGCTCGGCCGCCGCCCGCTGCTGGGCAAGCTCGTCGATGGCCTCGGCCCGGAGCCGGTCGACCTCGATCGAGATCGCGGCGAGCTTGGCTCGCTCGGTCTCCTCCAGCTCGGCCGTCCGACGCTCCAGCTCGACCCTGTTCTCGCCGCGGAGGCGCTCGATCTCGGCGTGCGCCTCGGCGATCTCGACCCGGGACCGCTCGCGGGCCGCGTCCGCCTCCCGCTCGACCGCGGTGCGGAGCTCCTTCGCCTCGGTCTCGGCACGGGTGATCAGCTCGGTCTCGGTCTGGACCGCCGCCTGCGACACCAGCGCTGCCTGCTCGCCGGCGTCCGCAACAAGTTGCTGGGCCTCCCGGCTGGCTGCCTCGATCGCCTGCTGTGCGGTCTGGCGGGTGTGGTGAGCGTCTGCGAGGAGCTCCTCGACCTCCTCCCGTAGGTGGGTCGCGTGCGCCTCGACCTCGGCCAATCGTTGCTGCGCAGCCGCCTGGGACTCAGCGCGGATCCGCTCAGCTTCTGCCATTGCCTCGCGGCGGAGCTGCTCGGCGGCCCGCTCGGCGTCGTTGAGCAGCCGCCCGGCGGCCGACTGAGCGTCGGCGCGGGCCTTCTGGACGGCCAGCTCGGCCTCGTTGCGGACCCGCTCCGCCTCGGCCCGGATCCGGTCCGCCTCGTCCAAGGCAGCGTCGTTCTCGTACTCGGCCTGTTCCCGCAGGGTGTCCGCGATCCGCTGTGCGCGCTCCAGTACGCCGCCCGCTTGCCGCACGCCAAAGGAACCGGCGTCGGGGACCGGTTCCTGAGTCAACGGCAGACGCGGTGCGTCCATGAGACGAGATGATTCCATCTCCGGCCCCCTCTCACCAACAGTCCGGGTCCACTTGGTTACTTCACGTTTCTACAACGAGCCAGATCAGCCAGCAGGTAACTTCTCCTCATGCCGCTGCGCGATCTTCCCACCGAGTCGGGGGCTGCGGCCGCCCTGCTCCGGACCGAGGAGCTCCGGCATCGGAGCACCTTGCGGCGCACAGAGTGGCATGGTGCGGCTCTTGCGTGCCTCGGCGTCGGGGCCGCCCTGGCCGTCCTATGGCCCGGCACCGCGAGTACAGACTGTTACCTCTGGGGGGCAACCTCGGCACCGGTCACCGGCCGCGGACCCGCCTTGGCGCTGCCCGTCGTACTGGTCGCGCTGCTGCTCGCCGACCGACTCTGTTCAGACCGGAACACCCTGCGGCAGCAGGTTCGCAGGTGGGGTGCGGTGGTGGTCGGACTGATCACCCTGATGACCTGCGCGGGCCTCATCGCGCAGGGGCGCACCGGCTGCGGAACTTCACCGAGTGTCACCGGAACAGTGCTCTTCGGAGGTCTCGCCGTCGGCGTCGCGACGCACTGGGCGAGCCGCTCACGAACCCCGCGACCGGTGCTCGCAGATCCGGCCGGAAGCCCCGAAAATTCTTCCGAAATTCCTCTGAACCAGTCCGAACTGCGGGCTGTGTTCCTCTATCTCGGGTCCCGGACGGGCTCGCCGAGCCCGATCAGGTCCGTCGGCCTGCCATTGGCCACCGGCGCCTGCGCGGCGCTCCTCCTGCTCTCCACCGTGCTCCCGTGGCGCGAACTACTCGACCCGGTGGCCCTGGGACCGGGGGGCGCGGAGGCCGGGTTGGCCAGGGTCCAGCTCTGGGAGATCCCGTATCTCGCTCCCTGGGCGGCCGTGATCGCCGCGACTGCTCTCACAACCCTTTACACAGCTGTCGCGACGCTCGTACCGACCGAGTCCGGCCAGATCCAGCGCGGGCGGCTGACACTGCTCTCTGCCGCCGGAGCCGCCACCGGAGTGGTTGTGATCGTCGGGTTCCTCACCGCCGTCATGCAGTTGCCACCAACGCTCTCGGACGGAGTCGGCTATCGGGTAGCCCCCGGAGCCTGGCTAGCCCTGGCCCTCGGCGTAGTCCTGCTAGGCCTTGGTGCCACCACCACAGTTCTCTCCGTACGACGCCGCGAGCCCGGCTGGTCCCTCCGGCTCGGCACAGCCGTCGTGGCCGGACTAGTCGCGGCAATGGCAGGAGTGATCGCACCAGCCACAGCCGGACCGGCGTACCGGCCTGAGGTGGTTGCGGGGTCGCCCCACCAGCTGCTGGATCTGCGGGGCGGCCAACTGGTCGACCGCCTAGGTATGCGGATCGCGATCGGCACCTCAGACCCACTGGCTTCTCTGGCCGGAAACCTCGACGGTACGCCGGGCCAATGGCTGCTGGGCCGGACCGGCTCAGAAGGCTCGACCGTATTCGAGTACCGGGACGGGGTAGCTCTGCCGAGGGTCACGGTGAGCCACGGCGTGATCCCGCCGGTGCTGCTGGGGGTGGCCGACAACCGGATGGTGCTGCTCGCTGGAGGCTCGGGAGACCGCCCCTGGGCGCTGCTGGCGGTGCCTCTGGACCTGGTGGCGGCCGATGTCAGCCTCGCGCACCAGAACCCGGAGGGAGGGCTGTACGTGACGCCTGGAGTCGAGGTGCTGGCGACAGGCAGAGGACAGGCGCAAGCCCACCAACAGGCCGACCGCTCGATCATGCTGTGGGATTCAAATCACACCTGGCTGATCCCGGCCAACAAGCTGCGGCCAGGCCTAGTCCTCAAGCAGTTCCTGGTAAATCCCGGCCCGGGTGCTCCCGGCAACGCCGTCTCGCGCGGCCCGGATGGCACCACTGCTTGGCGGACCAGCCGAACCGGCCTGGCTCTGGTACGGCGTGGCGGCAAGGCACAGCAGCTCACCGGCATCGCGCCCGCCGACTGTCCGCTCAGCTCGGACGTGGCCAGTTCCTCGTTGACCGTGGACACATTCGCTGTGGACGCTCGCGGCAACCTCTGGCTCGCCGGCGGATCCCCGGCCGCCGTACTGACTCCAGATGGGGTCCTGCGGCCAGTACCGGGCGCAGTCACCGATGTGGACAGCATCGAGGCGAGACCAGATGGCACTGTCCTGCTGGGAGTCTCTCCTGGGAGCGGCGACCAGATCCTGGAGATACCTAACGCGGCGGCGGCTGCGGCGTCGTACCCGGCCGCACCTGGCCCGACAGCGCGCTGCGACCGCCGAAAGGCCACGGCGAGGGGCGCTACGGCCTACAAGGCGACCGTGTTGCCTCCTGTGCCAAGTGTGGATCCACCAGTGGCTGCAGACGGAGGCCCTGGCCGGTCGACCGCTGGAACCAGCCGGCAACTCGTCCTGGACACCAGGGGACGCCTGTCGCAGCTCCGCCTACCGAACACCGCGCAGGTCTGGGCCCCGGACGGCCAGGGCGGGCTCTGGTGGACCGTCTCCACCCGCAGCAAGGTCTCTACTGACCTCACCGTCCACCTCCCTGGACGGTCCCGTACAGCAACCGTGGTGCGGGACAAGCAGTCGATCCCAGCCAACCAACGAAGTCAGTCCGCGGCCGCAGCCGGCGACCGGTTCATCACCACAGTCGGCGAAGGCAGCTACGCCTTCTATGGTCCAGGGCAGCGGAGCCGCATCAAGGTCAACGGGAATCTGCGGGCGCACGGTCTGGCACTAACCGGCGCCGGCACGGCTGCCATGGTGCTGGACGACCGGCTGGTCTCGCTCACGCGCGATGGCAAGGTGACGACGCTGCTCGGCGGAGCGGCAACAGGCTGGCCCATCTCGGCCGGTATCCGGGGCGGGATTCCTTCCGGCCAGTGGTCCACGGACGGCGACTGGTTCACCGGACCGGACGGCAAGATCTGGGGGTACGACGGCAGCCACCTGTACCGGGTCGACGGGCCTGGCCGGGTCACGGTCATCGCCGGCTCTGACCAGGGTGTGCCGCAGGCTGCCGACCAGATCACGGTCATCGGCCCGGCGCTCTACTTCGAACTCGGCACCGATGTCGTCCGGCTGGAGCCCGCCCGATGATGAGTCCCGAACAGCTGCCAGACGAGGAACTCCCCCGCCAACTCGATGCGGCCGAGGAGGAGCTGGCGAGCGGGCTGCAACGCTGGTTCGCCCGGGCCACTCTGCTGGCGGGCCTGGTCGCGGGGATCACCTTGCTGCTGCCCTGGACCTTCAGCCGACGGCTCGGCCTGTCGGTCTGGCAGCTCGGCATCGAGAACCACCCGGTGCTCGGGTTGACCTGGCTCGTCGGCCTGGTCGCCTCGGTGGTTGCGCTGGTCGTCCGCTCCGCGCTGTACCCACAGATCGCCACCACGATCACCGGGTTCGTGGCCGTGGTGTACGCAGCAGGCTCCTGGCAAGCGAACGCAGTGGACTCCTCCACCGACAGCTGGCCGGGGCCAGGACCGGCCTTTGCGGTCGTCTCCGGGGTGATCTGGCTGCTCTGCGCCGCCGCACAGTTGATCGCGGACCAGTCTCGCACCTCGGCTCCCACCGACCAGCAACTCCAGGACGCGATCGACCGTCTTCGGCGCACCCGTTCCCGGCCCTGATCACCCGGCGGAGGGACCCGGACCACCCGTCTGACCGAAGCGGCAGCGGTCATCCCGTCGGCACCGTGGAACCATGACAACCACTGCTCGTGTCACAGCCCCGGCCGCTACGACGAACTCCGGACGCCTTCCCCTGCTGGTGGCCGGCCTATCCCTCCTGTACGGCGTCCTAGGCGTGCTCTGGCTATTCGGCGCCGACTGGTACCCCTTCGGCCCGGTGCCGCCGGATAACGACAAGCTGTCGCTGCTGTCGTTCGTGCCGGACCAGGTGGGGGCGGGACTGCTCGCGGTGCTCGGGTTCCTCGGCGTACCGGCGGCTGTGGGGCATCGCCGGACCGAATGGACCTCGTCGGCGTACCGGCCGTTGCTGGGGTTCACCGCGGTGCAGGCCATCGTGTTCGGACTGCTGGCGCCGGACATCACCGTGGTGATCGTGACGGGCTACCTGCTGGTGCTGCTCGGGCTCCCGACCGCGGCGGTCCTGGTGGTTGCCGGTGCAGTGCGACAACGGACCACTCGGCTGGTGCTGGCCGCGCTCGTACTGCTGGTTACGGTGCTGGAACTGACGACGGGCCTGTTCGACTGGGGCGCGTTCCAGCAACTCGCCGACGGATTGGCAGCGATCCCGGAAAAGATCGGGTCTCGGCCGCTGTTCGTGTTCGGCGCCTTCATCCTCGGTGCCGGCTGGGCCGCCCTCGGCGTGCGCGGGCTGCGCGGTGCGCGGGCTCGCTGTCTACGCTGCGGGCGACCCGGAGCACGATGGACCCGGCCCGAGGTAGCCCGGCGCTGGGGCTTCTGGGCGACTCTGGTCGCAGCGCTCTGCCCGCTGCCGTACGCCGTGTGGCGGATGACCTGGCTGCTGCCGCATCCGATCGGTTTCTCTGCAGCCGCGCTCAACGCTGAGCCCGGTATGAAGATGTTCGGGCTCGGCCTCGGACTGATCGCGAGCGCCTCCGGCGTGGTGACGCTGGGACTGATCCGGCCGTGGGGCGAGGTCTGGCCGCGCTGGATCCCGTTCGTCGCCGGCCGTCCGGTGCCGATGAAGGCCGTGCTCGTGCCGGGCACGATGGCCGCCGCGCTGTTGCTGGTCGGGAGTTCCTCGCTACTTCAGCTCAGTTGGGATCCCGACTCCTCGGTGCTGAACAACCTCGGGCGGCTGATGCTCTTCCCGTTCCCGTTGTGGGGCGCCGCGGTGGGGTTGGCGACGGCCGCCTATTACTACCGCCGGCGCGGCCGCTGCGGGACCTGCGCCCAGGCATGAGAAGGGCCCCGCGGACACGCCGTCCGCGGGGCCTTCTGTCGTGCGGCTCAGCTGTCCTGGATGCCGGACTTGGGTCCGCCGGCGATCTCGGTCAGCTCGAGATCCGGTGCCGGCGCCTTCTGGGTGCCGGTGAAGGTGAAGATCTCGGTCGTGCCGTCCTCGTTCAGGGAGCCTTCCGGCGCCACGTCGACGACGACGATCTGGCCCGAACGGAGTTCACCGAACAGGATCTTCTCTGCGAGCAGGTCCTCGACGTCGCGCTGGAGTGCGCGACGCAGCGGACGGGCGCCGAGGACCGGGTCGAACCCGCGGGTGGCGACCAGTTGCTTCGCCGCCGGAGTGAGCTCGATGCCCATGTCCTTGTCCTTCAACCGCTCCTCCACCTGCGCGACCATCAGGTCGACGATCCGGACGATCTCGTCCTTCAGCAGCTGGTGGAACACCACGATCTCGTCGACGCGGTTCAGGAACTCGGGGCGGAAGTGCTGCTTGAGCTCCTCGGCCACCTTCGCCTTCATCTTCTCGTACGACCCGGACGAGTCACTCGACTGGCTGAACCCGAGGCTGACCGCCTTGGCGATGTCGCGGGTACCCAGGTTCGTGGTCATGATGATGACGGTGTTCTTGAAGTCGACCACGCGGCCCTGGGCATCGGTCAGGCGACCTTCGTCCAGGATCTGCAGCAGCGAGTTGAAGATGTCCGGGTGGGCCTTCTCCACCTCGTCGAACAGCACCACGCTGAACGGCTTGCGGCGTACCTTCTCGGTGAGCTGGCCGCCCTCCTCGTAGCCGACGTAGCCCGGAGGCGAGCCGAACAGCCGGGAGGCCGTGTGCTTCTCCGAGTACTCCGACATGTCGAGGCTGATCAGTGCGCTCTCGTCGCCGAACAGGAACTCGGTCAGTGCCTTCGACAGCTCGGTCTTTCCGACACCTGACGGGCCGGCGAAGATGAACGAGCCGCTCGGCCGCTTCGGGTCCTTCAGACCCGCACGGGTCCGCCGGATCGACCTGCTGAGGGCCTTCACCGCGTCGTCCTGGCCGATGTAGCGCTTGGCCAGCTCCTCCTCCATCTTCAGCAGTCGCGAGGACTCCTCCTCGGTCAGCTTGAAGACGGGGATGCCGGTGGCGGTGCTGAGCACCTCCGCGATCAGCTCCTCGTCGACCTCGGCGACCACGTCCATGTCGCCGGCCTTCCACTGCTTCTCGCGCTCGGCCTTCGCGTTGATGAGCTTCTTCTCGTCGTCACGAAGATTCGCCGCCCGCTCGAAGTCCTGGGCGTCGATCGCCGACTCCTTCTCCCGGCGCACGTTCGCGATCTTCTCGTCGAACTCACGCAGGTCCGGCGGCGCCGTCATCCGGCGGATCCGGAGCCGGGAACCGGCCTCGTCGATCAGGTCGATCGCCTTGTCCGGCAGGAACCGGTCGGAGATGTACCGGTCGGCCATCTGCGCCGACGCGACCAGCGCCGGGTCGGTGATGGTCACCCGGTGGTGCGCCTCGTAGCGGTCCCGCAGGCCCTTGAGGATCTCGATCGTGTGTGCGATCGAGGGCTCGGCCACCTGGATCGGCTGGAACCGGCGCTCCAGCGCGGCGTCTTTCTCGACGTACTTGCGGTACTCGTCGAGGGTGGTGGCACCGATGGTCTGCAGCTCGCCGCGGGCCAGCATCGGCTTCAGGATGCTCGCCGCGTCGATCGCGCCCTCGGCCGCGCCGGCCCCGACGAGGGTGTGGATCTCGTCGATGAACAGCACGATGTCGCCGCGGGTGCGGATCTCCTTGAGGACCTTCTTCAGCCGCTCCTCGAAATCACCGCGGTAGCGCGACCCGGCCACCAGTGCACCGAGGTCGAGCGTGTAGATCTGCTTGTCCTTCAGCGTCTCGGGCACGTCACCACGCACGATCGCCTGGGCCAGGCCCTCGACGATCGCGGTCTTGCCGACGCCCGGTTCCCCGATCAGTACCGGGTTGTTCTTGGTCCGCCGGGACAGCACCTGCATGACCCGCTCGATCTCCTTCTCGCGCCCGATCACCGGGTCGAGCTTGGACTCGCGGGCGGCCTGGGTGAGGTTCCGGCCGAACTGGTCGAGCACCAGCGAACTGCTGGGCGCACCCTCGGTGGGTGCCCCGGCTGAGGTCGTCTCCTTGCCCTGGTACCCGCTCAGCAGCTGGATGACCTGCTGACGGACCTTGTTCAGGTCCGCACCGAGCTTGACCAGGACCTGCGCGGCAACACCCTCACCCTCGCGGATGAGGCCGAGCAGGATGTGCTCAGTGCCGATGTAGTTGTGGCCCAGTTGCAGGGCCTCACGCAGGGAGAGCTCTAGTACCTTTTTGGCGCGCGGGGTGAACGGGATGTGCCCACTGGGCGCCTGCTGCCCCTGGCCGATGATCTCCTCGACCTGGGAACGGACGGCCTCCAGCGAGATACCGAGGCTCTCCAGAGCCTTGGCGGCGACACCCTCACCCTCGTGGATCAGGCCGAGCAGGATGTGCTCGGTCCCGATGTAGTTGTGGCTGAGCATCCTGGCCTCTTCCTGAGCCAGGACGACTACCCGACGGGCGCGGTCCGTAAATCGTTCAAACATCGCCAAAGCGCTCCTTGCCTCAGAGGAGTCGGACGTGTCGTGTAGTCCAACCCCCGTACATGCATGTTAGTCCCCGGCACCGACACACTCGCTCACAGCGAACGCGCCGTCTGCTTCTATACGACGTTCTGCCGGGGATCACAAGGGAACAACCGCTGGGGCCGGTCTGGTGTTCCCGGGCGTGCCCGGTGTTCGCCACCAGCGAATTCAGGCCGCTAGCTGTCCGCTCAGCTATCCCGCGGCTTGACGTGTCCACCTGGTGAAACGGTCGGAATGCGGACGGTCCCGGCGCCATCGAACTGGCACCGGGACCGATCGGTCGAAGATTTACTTGGCCTCGTTGTAGGCCGCACGCACCTCTGCGGAGATACGACCCCGCTCGCTCACCTCGTAGCCGTTGTCTTTGGCCCAGGCGCGGATGTCGGCGGAGTCGGTCGCGGACCGGCCCCGTCCCCGCGCCCGGCCGACGCCGCCACGACGGCCGGCAACCCGTCGGCCCGCACCGACGTATCCAGCCAGGGCGTCGCGCAACTTGGCGGCATTCTTCTTGGACAAATCGATCTCGTACGTCGAACCGTCCAGACCGAAGGTCACGGTCTCCTCGGCCTTACCGCCGTCGAGATCGTCCTCGAGAACCACCTGAACCCTCTGCGCCATCGATGACAGTCCTTTCCGCGCCCGACACCGGACACAATCCCCGTGGCGAATTACTGATACTGATTTGTACCTCATATACAGGCTGGCTGTCATTCCACAGGCGGAATGGAGCGTAAAGATGTGACAAAACCCGCCGGGACGACCGACACAGCGATCGCACGGTGACCTTCGGTATTCATCCGGAGTACGCCGGCCAGCGGAAGAAGCCGGGACCCCGGGAATGGATTACGCCGCTGGTTGTGCTATGCAACAGTCCGGCGACCCCTTTTGTCAGATCACTTTGAACGCGGATCAGATCACTCCGGACGCAGCAGCGGGAACAGAATGGTCTCCCGGATACCGGCCCCGGTGAACAACATCACCAGCCGGTCCACGCCCATCCCCATACCACCGGCCGGCGGCATCCCGAACTCCATCGCGCGAAGGAAATCCTCGTCCAGCTCCATCGCCTCGGGATCACCCGCGGCCGCCAGCAATGACTGTGCCACCAGGCGTTCCCGCTGGATCACCGGGTCGTTCAGCTCGGAGTAGCCGACGCCCAGTTCGACCCCGTTGATGATCAGATCCCAGGCCTCGACCAGGCCCGGAGTTTCCCGGTGTGGCTTGGACAGCGGCCGGACCGATTCCGGATAGTCGCGCACAAACGTGGGCTGGATCAGCGTGTGCTCGACCAGCTTCTCGTAGATCTCCAGGGCGATCTCACCGGCATTCCAGCCGGGCTGCAGGTCGACGTCGTGCTGGTCAGCCAGCTTGGTCAGAGTAGCCGCGTCGGTGGTCACGTCGATCTGTTCACCGACAGCCTCGGAGGCCAGTTCGAAAAGCGTCGCCTCGCGCCACGGCTGGTCCAGATCGATCATGGAGCCGTCGCGAGCGGTCACCACCGTCCGGTCGACCGCACGGGCGGCGTTGCGGATCATCTCCTGCGTCAGCGCCGCAATCGAGTCGTAGTCGCCATAAGCCTGGTACGCCTCGGTCATCGAGAATTCCGCCGCATGGGTCGAGTCGAGTCCCTCGTTGCGGAAGGTACGGCCGATCTCGTAGACCCGGTCGACGCCGCCGATCATCGCCCGCTTCAGGTCCAACTCGAGCGCGATCCGGAGCAGCATCTGCTGGTCGAAGGCGTTCAGGTGGGTGCGGAACGGCCGGGCTGCGGCGCCGCCGTTGGTCCGCTGCAGCACCGGCGTCTCGACCTCGATGAAGCCCTGCGCGTCCAGCGTGGCCCGCAGCGACTTGAGCACCGCCGCCTTGATCCGGACCATTTCGCGGGCCTCAGGGCGGACGATCAGGTCCACGTACCGGAGCCGGACCCGGGCCTCCTCGTTCAACGGCTTGTGCTCGTTCGGCAGCGGGCGCAGCGTCTTGGCCGCCATCTGCCAGCCAGTCGCCTGCACGGACAGCTCGCCACGGCGGCTCGTCACCACCTCGCCCTGGACCGACAGCAGATCGCCGATGTCGACCAGCGTCTTGAACCGGGCCAGCTCCTCCTCGCCCAGATCGGCCAGCGAGAACATCACCTGCAGCTCGGTTCCGTCGCCCTCGCGGAGCCGGACGAAGCACAGCTTGCCGGTGTTACGCAGGAAGATCACCCGGCCGGTAACCGCGACCTGCTCACCGGTCCGGGTGTCCGGCGTCAACTCCTGGTCGTCGTACCGGTCGCGGAGCTCCTTCAGCGTGTGGGTCCGCGGCACCGAGATCGGGTACGGCTGCACCCCCTCGGACAGCAGCCGGTCCCGCTTCTCGCGGCGGACCCGCAGCTGCTCAGGTACGTCGTCGGAGGTCGCGGTGATGTCGGGCTGCTCTGTCATAAGCCCCAAGGCTAGTGATACACCGCCTCCGCCGCCGAATCGCTTGCCGACGAGACGGCCTGGCGGCGGCCCCGCCGGAGACCGGCGGCGAGCAGCAGTCCGGTCAGCACGCACAGCAGGCCGCAGCCCACGTACGTCGTCCTGGTTCCGGCCGTCGCACCCGCGACGCCGCCGAGCAGCAGCGCGAGCACGCTAAACGCCCGGCAGCTGCCGTTGAGCGCGGACAACACCCGGCCGCGGACGGCTTCCGGCGCACGGGTCACCACCAGCGCGCCGGTCCCCGCGTTGATCAGCCCACCGGCGAGGCCGGACACCAGGCACCCGGCGAAAAGCAGCGCCGCCGACGGCGCCAGACCCATCAGCGCACCGCCAACGCCGACGCCCAACGTGCCGGCCACCACGGCGTGCACCCGCCGGTCGTCGGCGAGCCGGCCTGCGGCGTACGCACCGACGATGCCGCCGGCGCCCTGCACGGCAAACACCGCACCGAGCCAGGTCGCGCCGAGGCCGATCTCGTCCGTGACCAGGAATACCTCGATCACGTTCGTCGCCTCGGCCGCGAGGATGAAGATCCACAGCCCGGGCACCAGCACCTTGAGCAGCCGGTCGGCGGCGATCACCCGCAGGCCGGCGAGCGCCCCACCCCGTCCCGCCGTACGACGGACCGCGGCCGGCTCCGGCCGCCGCCGGGTACGCACTGCCGCTCCGGCCAGCGCGAGTACGACGAAGGTGCCGGCGTCGGCGAGCAGCGCCGTGCGAATCCCCCACCAGCCGACCAGCACGCCCCCCGCGCCGGACCCGGCCAGCATCGCGATCCCGGTCAGCGCCTGCTGCAGCCCGACCGCGCGGCCGGCCAACTCCTCGCCGACGATCCGCGGCACCAGCGCACCCCAGGCTGGACCGTTCACCGCCTGGCAGGCCTGCATAACGCAGACCAGCGCCAGCGTCGCCGGCAGTCCGTGACTGAGCGCCAGCCCGACCCCGGCTGCGCCCTGCAGCAGCGACGACAACACCAGCACGGTGCGCGAGTCGACGCCGTCCACGATCCGCCCGGCGACCGGGATCATCAGCACCAGCGGCACGGAGAAGGCCAGCCAGAGCATCGTCATCGACGCCGGACCGCCCTGCTCGGACACCCGCAGGGACAGGGCCAGCATCGCGATCGCATCGCCGGCCATCGACACCGCCCGGCCCGGCAGCACCAGCCGCATATCTCGGTGCGCCCACAGCGACGGAACGTGAAGTGATCGCTTCATAGTTGTGAAGTTAATGCTTCACAACTATCGTCGTCAAGGGCTCAGCAGCCTTCTCTGCCCTCCCCTCAGGGGTGGATCGGGGTTCAGCACCGGCGACCGGCGTGCAGAACTCCCCAGGCGGAACGCGTCGGACTCCCGGGCGGATCGCGTCGGCTGGGAACCTGGGGGCCGCATCCGCGATACCGATCATCTTTCCCGGCGCCCCAGCTACATCTGTGTGGGGCATCGAGGGCTGGGCCGGCAGGTGGGTCGGTAGGTGCGGACGCCCACGCACACATAACCCCGATAGAGCAGGGACCCTCCCGCTGCGTGCCCCGGATCAGCCCGACTTATGTGTCGTGCGTGGACGTTCGCACCTGTATGCATGGAGGTCCACACCCCGAGCACCTGAGCATCCCGAGCAACTGTCGTCTGGGATCGGCACGCCCGTCGACACGGGGACTGGACCCGGATGCTGCACTGGGCGGCCCGGCCCGGGGAGGTAGGCCTGGCATTGGCTCAGCGGCGGAGGGCGGTGAACTCCTGCGTGGTCGTCGTGATGGCGCGCTCGGTCGGCAGCCGCTCCATCGAAGATGCGCCGTAGAAACCGTCCACCGAAGGGCAGCGGTCGAGCACGTAGCGGACGTCGGCCGGCTCGGCGATCGGGCCGCCGTGGCATAGCAGCAGCACATCGTCGCGCACCGCCCTGGCAGCCGCCGCCCACTCCTCGATCAGGACGGTGCACTCGTCGAGGGTGCGAGCCGTCCCGGCGCCGATCGCGCCGCCGGTCGTGAGCCCGAGATGCGTGACCACGATGTCCGCGCCGGCCGAGGTCATGGCCTCCGCGTCCGCAGCCGAGAACACGTACGGCGTGGTGAGCAGGCCGAGCCGGTGCGCGGCGGCGATCATCGCCACCTCCTCGGCGTAGCCCATCCCGGTCTCCTCGAGGTTGGCCCGGAAGGTGCCGTCGATCAGCCCGACAGTGGGGAAGTTCTGCACCCCGGAGAAGCCGAGCGCGGCCAGCCGGGGCAGGAACACCTCCGGCTGGTAGAAGGGATCGGTGCCGTTCACCCCGGCGAGCACGGGCGTGTCCTTGACCACCGGCAGCACCTCGGCGGCCATCTCCATGACGATCTCGTTCGCGTTGCCGTAGGCAAGCAAGCCGGCGAGCGAGCCACGCCCCGCCATCCGGTACCGGCCGGAGTTGTAGATCACGATCAGGTCGATCCCGCCGGCCTCCTCGCACTTCGCCGACAGGCCGGTGCCGGCGCCGCCGCCCACGATCAGCTCGCCACGGTCCCGCTTCGCCCGCAGCCGATCGAGAATGGTGTCACGGTCGATCCTCGGCATCCGCGTCGCTCCTCAGGTAGTCGTCCAGCCGGTCCGCCATCGCGGTCGCGAAGGCCGGGTCATTCACGTCGGTGTCGAGCTCGACCAGGTCGACGACCGCCCTGTCCACCCCGGCCCTGATGCTCCCGAACAGAGCCTCGTCCGCGGCCGGGTCGTGGAAGGGCCCGCCTGCTACCGCGATCGCCGACACCCCGCGCAGCGGCAGGAAGAGCGACACCGGCACGGTGGCAGCGCTCAGCCGGACGGCGACCCGCTCGCCGAGCTCCGCGCACTCCTCCGGCGTGGTCCGCATCAGCGTGACGCTCGGGTTGTGCACGAAGAGGTTGCGGCTCCCGAACCGCTCCGGCACCGTGTCCCGCGGCCCGAAGTTCACCATGTCGAGTGCGCCGACCGACACGACCTGCGGTACGCCGACCCGGCCGGCACCGGTGAGCCGCTCCGGACCTGCCGAGAACACGCCACCGACCAGCTCGTCGGCCAGCTCGGTCGTGGTCACGTCCAGTACGCCGGCAAGGTGGCCGCCGGTCGCGAGCGACTCCAGCGTGCGGCCGCCGACGCCGGTCATGTGGAAGACCAGCACCTCGTAGCCGCGGTCGGACAGCACCGCCCTGGCCCGGTCCACGCACGGCGTGGTGACGCCGAACATGCTGGCCGCCACCATCGGCGCCTCCCGCACTTCCGGCAGCGGCGCGGCCGACACCATCCCGGCCAACGCGGCGGCGGCGTTCGCCAGGATCCGCGCTGACAGCCGGTTCACGCCGGCGACATCGACCACGCTCGGCATCAGCACCAGGTCGGACTCGCCGACATAGGCGCTGGTGTCGCCCGAGGCCGCGGTCGACACCACCACCTTCGGCACCCCGAGTGGCAGCCCCCCAAACGCCTCCGCGGCGATCGACGTACCACCGGTGCCGCCGAGCGCCAGCGCGCCGTCGCAGCGCCCCTCGTCGTACAGCGAAGCCAGCACTGCCGCCGCACCGCGAGCCATCGCGGTCACTGCCGCGCCCCGGTCGCCTGCGTCCCGCAACCGGTCCAGATCCACGCCGGCCGCCGAGGCCACCTCGGCCCGACTGACATCAGCGTGCAGCCCCGGCGTACCCAGCACGCCCGCATCCACCAACAGCGTGCGGACACCGGCGGCGGCGAGCCGGTCGCGAACGAACGCATACTCGGCCGCCTTGGTGTCGAACGTGCCAAGCAGCACCACCGTCGGAGCAGGCATCGTCACTCCCCCACGGTATGCCGATGTTGCGCGCCCACGCTTGACCTCGGTGGCGACCTGAAGCGACTGCTTCAGGTTGTAGCCTGGCCTGGTGGCGCGGAGAGTACTCGAGCTGACCGACCCGAGGGCGATCGGAGCCTGGGCGCATCCGGCCCGGCAGCTCATCCTCCAGGAGCTGTACGAGGGCAAGAAGACGCTGACCGCCACCGAGTGTGCCGACCTCGTCGGTCTGACGCCGTCCGCAGTCAGCTACCACCTTCGGGCGTTGGAGAAGTGGGGCCTGGCGCAGCGGGCCGACGCCTCCCCGGACGGTCGCGAGCGCCCCTGGCGGGCAACGGCCGACCAGATCGACATCAACCCGCCCGCGGGACCTGCCGGCCGGCAGGTCCTGCAGAGCCTGTTTCCGACGTACCTGGACTCCCTCCGCCGTGCGCTCGACCAGGTACCGGCAGAGATCACCGAGGACGAGCGCGAGCGCCGCGGCATGACCCTGATCAGGACTCGCGTCCGCCTCACCAAGCCCGAGTACGACGAGCTCACCCGGCTGATCGACGACGCCCTCCACCGGTACGACGAGCGTCGCGCCGCCGATGCCGCACCCGACGACGCCATCGATTACGAGTGGTACCTCGCCGCCATCCCCCTTCCCGAAGACTGACCCCCGAGAGCGGAGTACCTTCGAGGTAAGGAACCCATGAGCTGGTGACGGCATGCAAGGCTGGCTGGTCTGGCTGTTGGTCGCTGCGGCGCTCGGCGCTGCCGAGTTGCTCAGCGGCACGCTCGACCTTGTCCTGCTGGCCTGCGCCGCCCTGATCGCCGCCGGCGCCGCGGCACTCGGACTGCCCGTCGGCCTGCAGTTCGTGGCGTTCTGCATCTCTGCCGTCCTCGTGATCATCGTGGTCCGGCCGATCGCGCGCCGGGCGATCACCAGAGGGCCGGTGATGCGCTCCGGCGTCGCCGCACTCGTCGGCCGGGAGGCGATCGTGCTGACCGAGGTCGACCGGCAGTCCGGCCGGGTCCGGATCGGCGGCGAGGAGTGGACCGCCCGACCGTACGACCCGGACGTGGTCATCCCGCCTGGCACCTATGTCGACGTCTTCGCGATCGAAGGCGCTACCGCGCTAGTTCATCCCCGGGAGGATTCATGGCCGAGTTGATCGTCGGCATCATTGCCGCGCTCGTCGCCGTCATATTCGTCCTACGCACGGTCCGGATCGTTCCACAGGCCAGGGCGAGCAACGTCGAGCGGCTGGGCCGCTACCAGCGCACGCTGGAACCAGGTCTGAACATCGTCATCCCGTTCATCGACCGGCCACGGCCGCTGATCGACCTGCGCGAGCAGGTGGTCTCCTTCGAGCCGCGGTCGGTGATCACCGAGGACAACCTCGTTGTCGACATCGACACCGTGCTGTACTTCCAGGTCACCGACCCGCGCGCCGCGGCGTACGAGATCTACAACTACATCCAGGCCATCGAACAGCTGACCGTCACCACGCTCCGGAACGTGATCGGCAGCATGGACCTGGAGAAGACCCTGACCAGCCGCGAGCACATCAACTCGACGCTGCGCGGCGTGCTGGACGAAGCTTCCGGCAAGTGGGGCATCCGGGTCAACCGGGTCGAGCTGAAAGCGATCGACCCGCCGCCGTCGATCAAGGAATCGATGGAGAAGCAGATGCGCGCGGACAGGGAGAAGCGGGCCGCGATCCTGACGGCGGAGGGCCAGCGGCAGTCCCGGATCCTGACCGCCGAGGGCGACCGGCAAGCCGCGATCCTGCGGGCCGAGGGACAGGCGAAGGCGATCGACACCGTGTTCGAGGCTATCCACCGCAATGACCCCGACCCGAAACTGCTGGCCTACCAGTACCTGCAGATGCTGCCCGAGTTGGCGAAGGGGCCGGGCAACACCTTCTGGGTGATCCCGTCGGAGGTCACCTCGGCGCTGCAGAACGTCACCAAGGCCTTCAATGGCGCGACCAACGGCACCCCGCCCGAGCTGCCCAACTCGGAGCGTCCCGAGGGAAAGTAGCTATTCGGTTGTGTCGGGATGCCAGGATGGGGCCATGGGGGAGACGCTGCAGGCCCTGGCCATCGCAATACCGACCGGGGGGATCGCCGCGCTGGCGTATCTGGTGGTCGGGCTGGTCATCGGGGTGGAGAGCATGGGTGTGCCACTGCCCGGCGAGACCACACTGATCGCGGCCGCGCTACTGGCCTCGCACGGCAACCTGAACCTCGTCTGGGTGATCGGCGCGGCCGCCGTGGGCGCCATCGTCGGAGACTCGATCGGCTACTTCATCGGACGCAAGGCCGGCCGCGGGCTGTTCGAGCGCCTCGGCCGCCGCTTCCACCACTTCTCCGGCGAACGGATCGAGAAGGCCGAGCGATACTTCCACAAGTACGGCGTCTGGACGGTCTTCTTCGGCCGGTTCGTTGCCTTGCTGCGGATCTTCGCCGGCCCGATGGCAGGCATGCTGCGGATGCCGTACCCGCAGTTCCTCGCCGCCAACGCGGCAGGTGGCATCGTCTGGTCGAGCGTGATCGGCATCGTCGCCTACAAGGTGGGCGACAACGCCGACAAGATCTTCGGCCAGCTGTCCGTCTGGGCCCTGGTGGCCATCGCCGCCGTGGTGGTCGCGGTGTACGCGATCTACAAAGTCCGACGCCGCTCAACCTCCGCCGCTCTGGGACCTGCCGAGCCGGAATCTGAACCCGAACCGACCTGATCGCCGCTGGATCAGAGGACTCTGAGGACCATACTGCCGGTGGCGGTGCCGAAGACCGGGCCGCCCCGGTACGCCGTACCCGGCAGGAGGAAGCGGTAGGCGAAAATGCCTGGCTTGGTCGCTTTGAAGCTGATCGTGGCCCGGCCCCCGGCGATCCGTACCGACTTCACGCTGGCCCAGGCTTTGCCGGTCCAGAACTGCAGGGTGGCGGCACCGTTCACGACGGGGCGAGCCAGCACCGTCGCAGTCACAACCTCGTTGCGGCGCTTCACGTTGCCCTTCACGTAGCCGGCGGACGCGACCTGGAGCCGGCTGCGGGTCAGCCCGGCCGAGCTACTGGACGCCGCGGACAATGAGCCGGCGCGGCTGCTCGCCGGGGCGTAGGCGCGATACGAGCGGGTCGCGGCCGTATTCACCCGCACCTGGAAGTGGCCGCCCGCCATCGTCGTGGCCCGCCCGACCACGCCCCAAGGTGCACCCGCCTTGCTCTGGGCCAGCATCGCGATCGGCAGGCCCGCACTGGTGGTTCTTTGCGCTACGCAACGAGCCCCCGCGCAGCTGACCTCCTGCTGGATGGTGCGGCCCTGGATCAGAATCTGCCGGCCGAAGGTGGCCAGCGACGGGATGGACGCTGTTGTCCAGCTGACGCGTGCGGAGATCACGCCGCCGGCCATCGAAGACCACTCGTTCGCGGCCCGGAGTTGGAACAGGTAAGGCGGCTTGAGATTCTTCAGCACCTGCCGGGTCGAGGTGGTCCCGGGGCTGGCTGGGCGCAACGGCTGGCCCGCGACGCCGATCACAGGGACGTAGACCTGGCTCCCGACCGGCACGTCCAGCGGATCGTCCGGGGTGAAGTCCTGCGAAGGCGGCGGCACCTTCCACGTCACCACCACATCCTTGCCGCTGGGAGTCGCCACCGCTTGCGAAGGCAGCAGTGGTCCGTCGGTGTCGAACATGGGCGATCGCGCCAGCTTGCTGGTGGTACCACCTACCGACGTACCGGTCGCCACCGCGACCTTGTAGTTGCCATCGGGAGGGAACGCGCTGGTCGGGATCGCCCAGGTGTTCGGGTCGGTCGCGGCCAGATATTTCACGTACGACGGGGAGGTGCTGACCACGCCTTCGATGGAGATCCGGTTCGGCGCGTCCGAATCCTTCCAGCTGACCCGGACCGCCTTATGGGTCTTGTCGGCCCAGCCGATCGTGACGCCCGTCGGGGTCGGATCGGACGAGCAGCTTGTCAGCAGCACCGACCCGAGCGCAGCGGCCAGGACAATGGACAAGACAGGCCGGAACCTGGCCATCTCACCTCACCCCACCCTCTCGAGCTCCGGAGCTCGCGCCTCACCACATGCCTCACCGCTGCGGCTGAACAACCGCGCGGCGTAGACCCTACCCATTGGACATGAGACAGATGATGCACGGCGGTAGGGTCGCTGCGTGAGATTGGGTACCGCGGTCTGCCGGGAGCGCCTTGCGGCCGCCGACCGGGCCGTCCTCGCCAGCACCGGCGCGGACCTGCGGCCGCACCTCGTGCCGGTGACGTTTGCTCTCGCCGGTGATGAACTGGTGATCGCGATCGACCAGAAACCGAAATCCACGACCAACCTGCGCCGTCTTCGCAACATCGCCTGGAACCCTCGCGTGGCGATCCTCTGCGACCGGTACGACGCCGACTGGTCCCAGCTGTGGTGGGTACGGGCCGACGGCGCAGCCCGGATCGACCAGCACAACCCGGCCGCGGTGGAATCACTTGCGGCCAAGTACGCGCCGTACCGTCTCGACCCGCCCCGCGGCCCAGTCATCACCGTGACGATCGACAACTGGGCCGGTTGGTCCTACGGCTAGGGCTTCACCGTCAGGACGAAATTCGGGCTGTAGGCGGCCGCGACGGACAGACCGTTGTACGTGTGGGCGGGTACGTAATACCGGTAGGTGAACCGGCCGGCCGTGGTCGCGCTGAGGTAGCCCGTCCCGTAGCCACCCCTGATCGCCACGTTGGTGATGAACACCCAGGTCTTGCCGTTCCAGCGCTGCAGGGCAGCGGCCCCGGTGACGGCAGGATTGACGGTGAGCTTTGTCGGTACGGGAGTCTTGTTGCGATAGGTGTAGGAATTCAGGCTCACCGTGGCCTTCTGCTGCGTCGTCGTGGTGACAGGCGCGCTGTAGCCGCCGAACCAAACATCGTTGGCGTACGGTGCAGACGTGGTGTTGCCAACTGCGACCCGATACTGACGGGTGCCCCGGCTGGGTACAGCGAACCGGTAGGTGTGGTTGGTGAAGTCATACCCGACGACCGCGTACCACGGACTGGTCGGCGAGTTCCGAGCTTGCAGCGTGATCCGGGCGTACTCAGGCCCGGCGTACGTCCCACTGATCACGGTGTCGCTGCCGGCAACCGCCCAGGTCGGGATCCTCGTGGTGAAGGCGGTCGCCTTCGCGCTGACCCAGTCGCTGGGTTGACCGGTGAACCACTCGTTCTCCGACATCACATAGAAGTCGAACGGCGGCTTCGGGCCCGTGAAGGTCAGTTCGGTGCCTGTGGTCGGTTGACCGGCCGGAACCGAGGCAGCGGTGCCGACCTTGTACACCGGGCGGAAGATCACCGGTGCGCTGCGGTCCAGCGGATCGTCCAGCGTGTTGTCCTTCCTCACCGGAGTGCCTGCCTTCCACACGACGTGCAGAGTGCTGGTCCCGGACGGCGCGAAGGACACGATCCGCGGCGTTCCGGCGTCGATCGTGTCGAACGCCTTGGAAACCGCCACCGGGCTGGTCTCACCGGTCTCCGTGCCGACCGCCACCCCGATCTCGATCGAGCCGTTGATGCTCCCGACCTGGCTGACCACGTCCTTCGGCAGGTCGATCTCGTTGGGCTCGCCGGCCGGCACATGCCATGCGATCTTCTCCACCGTCCCACCTAGCTTCCGCAGGACGATCCGGTTCGGGCTCGCCGCCTCCTCATCCCAGGTGACGTGGACGAACTCGAAGGTGCTGTCCTTCCAGGTGATCTGGACGTTGGTAGGCGCTGGATCGGCCGCGGCTGCTTCCACCGCGGTGACGGTGGACAGCAGCAAGGCGGCGGGAACAGCCAGAGCGAACCACTTCATAGCAGTTCCTTTCAGATAGTGGCGAGGACGAAGGTCCGGGAGTAGGCGGCGGCGTACGAGAGGCCCTTGAGGGTGGCGGACGGGACGTAGTACCGGTACGCGACGCGACCAGGAGTGGTACTGCGGACGTAACCGACGCCCATGCCGTTTGCGATAGCGACCGAGCCGACGGTGATCCAGGTCTTGCCGTTCCAGCGCTGAAGGATCGCCTTGCCCACGATCGAAGGACTCATGTAGAGCCGCGCCTCGCCTGACTCGCCACGGCGGATGGTGGCGTTACTGAAGAAGGCCGAATATGGGGAGATCTGCACGGTGGTCGAGACGATCGGGCTGTAGCCGCCGAAATAGGCGAAATGATCCACTGGCGTGTTCGGCATCGCCACTCGATACTGCCGTGACCCCGCCGCGCCGAGGTCGAACTCGTATTTCCCGTCGTAGCAGGTCTGCGACGCCACGACATACCACGGGCTGGTCGAGCTGTTCCGCGCCTGCAGCACGATCTGCGCCTTCGGGCTGGCGAAGGTGCCCGTGATCTTGGCCTGAGCCGACGACGCCACCACCCAGGTCGGGATCTTGGCTGTCAGCCCGCCGCGCTGCGCGTAGACGCGCGAGCCCGCCCCTCTGGTGCCCCACTCGTTCTGCGCTGAGACCTGGAAAGTGAACGGTGGCATCGGTCCGGTGAACGTCAGCGCGGTGGCCGCGGACGGTTTGGCCAGCTCCACCGTCGTCCGTTCGGGGAGGGTGTACTGCGGAGTGAACAGCACGGGCGCGCTGCCCTCCAAGGGGTCGGCCGGGGTGGTGTCGATCTCGAACGGCGAGCCGGCCCGCCACTTCACGGCCAGCGTGCTGCTCCCGGACATCGTGAAGGACACCAGTGACGGCGGCGGCGGATCGCTCGTGTCGAACGGCTTCGAGACAGCGACCGGACTCGTCTCACCGGCCCCGGTGTCGACAGCGACCCCGATCTCCATGACCGGTATGTCTAGGTCGACCAGGTCGGCCCGCAGATCCACCTCGTTGGGGCCGTCGGCCGCGACGTACACGACCTGTGCCACCGGCGTCCCGCCCTGGCGACGCGCCACGATCTTGTTCGGCTGCGGGCTGTCCTCTTCCCAGGTCACGTGGATGAACTGGAAGGTGTCGTCCTTCCAGTTGATCTGGACGTTGGTGGGAGCCGGATCCGGGAGTGCAGCGGCGGCTTCGGTGGTAGTGAGGCCGGTCGCGACCAGGCCGGCAGTGACGGCGAGGGCGGGCCAGTTCTTCATCTGGTGGCGCCTTTCAGATGACGACGTTGGAAAGTGGGGTATTCGGCGGCAGCGGCGGGCGTGGTGAGGGTGGCGGCCAGCAGGGCAAGGCTGAGCAGGGCCGGCGGTTGACTTCAAGGGGGTCCCCCAGGTTGAGCGGGCCAGTGTCCCCCACGGCCTCGGCCTGCGCATTCTGCCCCAGCAGGGTTGACGAAGGCAACAAAGTTGCACGCGTGTTGCAAACGCGGCAGAGCCCGCTGCCTGACTCCAGGTCAGACAGCGGGCTCTGCGCGTGCTACGGGGTCAGCTGTTGGCTTCCGCCTTGGCCTGGGTCGTCTCGGTGCCGGGGTTCGGCTGGCCATTGCCGGCGCGGGCCAGTTCCTCGATCCTCTTGCCAGTCTCGGCGTCGACGTTCTTCCAGTACAGGAACGCCCTCTCCAGCACGTCGCCCTTCACGCCACCGAGCAGGTGACCGGCGACGGTCTCGACGAAGCGCTCGCGGGCGGCGTCGTCCCAGACCTCCCGCACCATGGTGCCGGCCTGTTTGAAGTCGCCGTCGTCGGGCCGAAGGGTGTACGCCTCGCGGGTGAACTCGCCGTCGGCCTCCCAGCTGTCCTCCACCGGGCCGGTCAGGTCCGAGAACGGACGGCCCTCGCTGTTCGGCGCGTAGACCGGCAGGTCGTCACTGTCGTCGTACGCCATCGGGCCATCGAAGGCGTAGCTGTTCACCGGCACACGTGGCTTGTTCACCGGTAGCTGCAGGTAGTTCGGCCCGATCCGGTAGCGGTGCGTGTCGGGTAGTCCGCGTGCGGCCAGATCTTGGTCAGGTCGAACGGGTTGATCCGGTACGTCTTGGCATCCTCGTACGGCATCACCTGGATCGACAGGGTCCAGGAAGGGTGCTCGCCGCGCTCGATCGCGTCGTGCAGGTCCCGGCGGTGGAAGTCGGCGTCCTCGCCGGCAATCCTGGCCGCCTCGTCACCGGTCAGGTGCTCGACGCCCTGGTCACTGTGGAAGTGGTATTTCACCCAGTGCTTCTCATCGGCGGAATTGATCCACGGGTAGGTGTGCGAGCCGTAGCCGTTCATGTGCCGATAAGACTTCGGGATGCCGCGGTCGCCCACACTCTAGGTGGTTGCCTCAGTATCGGCCGCCGAAGGTGCCGTTTGCTTGGCGACCCGGCTGCCCGCGATCCCGGCCACGGCGATCAGCGCCAAGGCGTTGAGGCCGTGCAACGCTCCGACTGCCGGAGCCCCGAGGGCAGCGAAGGCCAGCAGTACCTGCAAGACGACGAGCCCGAAGATGATGGCAGCCCATTTGACCCCACCGGCGACACCCGCGAAGAAGGAGAGGATCAGCAACACCAGGGCGATCAACGGGATCACCATCTCGCCCACCACGCCGTGCAGCGCCAGACCGATGTTGTCACCAGTGTTCTTGTCCTTCAGCACGATGAAAAAGCCGAGGGCGATGGTCATGGTCTGGACCGCCACGCCAAGCGCGATGAGCAGAGCCAGGACGCGATAGGTGGATTTCACTGTCTCATCGTGGTCCTTGCGGCCGCCCACAAGCAAGACGCCGGTCCGGTGAGCCGGTCAGCTGTTGCGGATGAAGGCGCGCTGGAGACCGAGCAGGGTCAGGAAGGGTTCGTGCTGGTCGATCGCGTCGCAATCGTCGATCACCAGGGGGGCGAGTGCGCCGGTCGCGACCACGGTGACCGCCGACCGGTCCAGGCCCTGCTCCGCGATGATCCGGTTGACGATGCCGTCAACCAGGCCGGCGAAGCCGAACACGGCGCCCGACTGCAACGCCTCCACGGTGTTCTTCGCGACCACCGAACGCGGCCGGACCAGCTCGACCCTGCGCAGCTGAGCGGCCGCCTGGCCGAGGGCGTCCATCGCCGTCTCGATGCCCGGTGCGATCACCCCGCCAACGAAGGCGCCGTTGGCGTTCACCACGTCCACCGTGATGGCTGTGCCGAAGTCCGCCACCAGGCAGGGGGCGCCGTATCGGTGTAATGCCGCCAAGGCGTTGGAGATCCGGTCGGTGCCGACCTCGCGAGGGTTGTCGACGAGTACGGGCAGCCCCGTCTTCACGCCTGGCTCCACCACCACCCCCGGTACGTCGGCGTAGTAGCGCGCCACCACGCCCCGCAGCTCGTGCAACACGCTCGGGACCGCCGAGCAGACTGCCACGCCGTCCACCGGGGCCTCCCCTGCCAGCAGTCCCCCCAGCAGGACCGCCCACTCGTCCGCCGTACGGCGCGGGTCGCTCCCCACCCACCAGTGCCGTTTGACGCTGGCGTCGGAGTCGCCGTCGAGCAGACCGACGAGGGTGCGGGTGTTCTCCACCGCGACGGCGAGCAGCATCAGGATTCCTGCAGGTCCATCGCGATGTCGAGCACCGGCGCCGAGTGCGTCAGGGCCCCGACCGCAAGGTAGTCGACCCCGGTCTCCGCGACCTCACGGGCGTTGTCGAGCCGCAAGCTGCCGGACGCCTCCAGCTTCGCCCGGCCGGCCACCTGCTCGACGGCCGACCGCAGCTGCGGCACGTCCATGTTGTCCAGCAGAATCAGCTCCGCGCCGGCCTCGACCGCGATCACCGCGTCCTCGACCGAATCCACCTCGACCTCGACCGGCACGTCCGGGAAGGCCTTCCGGACCAGCCGGAACGCCTCGGCCACACCGCCGGCAGCGATCACGTGGTTGTCCTTGATCAGGGCCGCGTCGGACAGGCCCATCCGGTGGTTCTGACCGCCGCCACACCGGACCGCATACTTCTCCAGCGTCCGCAGCAAGGGCATCGTCTTGCGGGTGTCGCGGACGACCGCACCCGTGCCGTCCAGGGCCTCCACCCAGCGCCGGGTCAGCGTCGCCACACCGGACAGGTGGCCGAGCAGGTTCAGCGTGGTCCGCTCCGCGGTGAGCAACTGCCGGGTCTTGCCGCGCACTGTCAGCAGCACGTCGCCGGCTTTGACCGCGGCACCATCGACCACCGAGTGCTCGACCTCCACCTCGTCCTTGCCCGCGACCATCCGGAGCACGAGCTCGGCGATCTGCAGCCCTGCGATCACCCCGTCGGCCCGGGCCACGAAGTCGGCGACGGAGATCTGCTCCGCGTCGACCGTCGCCGTGGTGGTGACATCGACGCCTCCGGCCAGGTCCTCCTCGACGGTGGCCCGGACGAGGTCCTCGACCCATCGCCTGTCGAGCGTGTCATCCATGCTGTTACTTCCCCTCCGGTGGTTCCTCGAGCGCTACGAACGCTGTCATCGGCCGGGCAGCGTCCCCTGCTGCCGGCAGAGTCACATCCAGACTGCCCGACCAGTGCTCGTCGTCGCGATCCGGGTAGTCCTCCCGCCAGTGCGAGCCGCGGCTCTCCTCCCGGGTGTGGCCCGCCGCGATCAGGGCGGACGCGACCGTGACCAGGTTCGTCGCCTCCCATCCCGGCGTGCCCGGCTCCCCGGCGGCCTGCTCGATCAGTTTGCCGAGTGTGGCAGCAGCCTCCGACAGTCCGCGAGCGCTGCGGATCACGCCTGCGCCGACCGTCATCACCCGCTGCAACTCCGGTACGACGTCCGCGTCGACCAGGCCCGGCACCCTCCGGTCCGGCGCCGGCTCGCGGAGTTCCGGCAGTCCGCCGGCGAGCGAGGCCGCGATCCGGCGGGCGAATACCAGGCCTTCGAGCAAGGAGTTCGAGGCGAGCCGGTTCGCACCGTGCACCCCCGTGCAGGCGACCTCGCCGCAGGCGTACAGCCCGCGGATCGAGGTCTGGCCCTGCAGGTCGGTCCAGACCCCGCCGGACGAGTAGTGGCAGGCGGGCGCGACCGGGATCAGCTCGCGGACGGGGTCGATCCCATGCGAACGGCACGAGGCCAGGATGGTCGGGAAGCGGACCCGCCACTTCTCGTCGCCGAACTGACGCGCGTCCAGGAACACATGATCCTTGCCCGACGCAAGCATCTGCCGCATGATCGCCTTCGCCACGATGTCGCGCGGGGCGAGGTCGGCCAGCTCGTGCTGTCCCTGCATGAACCGCTTGCCCGAGTGGTCCACCAGGAACCCGCCCTCGCCCCGCACCGCCTCGGACACCAGCGGCTGCTGTCCTTTGGCGCCCTTGCCCAGCCAGAGCACGGTCGGGTGGAACTGGACGAACTCCAGGTCACGGATCTTCGCTCCCGCCCGCAAGGCGAGGGCCATCCCGTCGCCGGTGGAGACGCTCGGGTTGGTCGTTGCGGCGTACAGCTGGCCCATGCCGCCGGAGGCGAGGATGACCGCGCGGCTGCGGATCGCGCCGACGCCGTCGAGTTGCCCCTCGCCCATCACGTGCAGCGTCACCCCGGCCACGGCTCCGTCGGCCGAGGTCAGCAGGTCCAGCACCAGCGCGTGCTCGATGATCCGGATGTCGTGTGCCCGGGTCACCGCCGCGACCAGCGCTCGCTCGATCTCCGCCCCGGTGGCGTCACCGCCCGCGTGCGCGATCCGGTTGCGGTGGTGCCCGCCCTCGCGGGTCAGCGACAGGTCTCCGCCGGCCTGCGTGTCAAAGCGGGCGCCCAGCTCGATCAGCTCGCGCACCGCCTCCGGCCCCTCGGTCACCAGCGCCCGTACGGCGGCCGGGTCGCAAAGCCCGGCGCCCGCGACCAGCGTGTCCTGTAGGTGGTCCTCCGGCGAGTCGCCCGGTCCCAGCGCGGCGGCGATCCCGCCTTGCGCCCACTGGGTCGAACCCGACGCGACGACGTCCTTCGTCACCACCAGCACCGAGCCCAGCTCACGGGCCCGCAGGGCGGCCGTCAGCCCGGCGATGCCGGAGCCGATCACTACCACGTCGACGGTGTCGGTCCAGCCAGGTTCGGCCGCGGCCAACCGCTGGGGCACAGCAGGTGCAGCAGTCATTCCGTGACGGTATCAAGCGTTTTTAGCGCAGCGTTATGGAGATGTTGTCGATGAGACGGGTGGTCCCGACCACGGCGGCGATCAGCATCCGCGCCTCCCCCGGACCGATCACCGGGCCGAGGTCCGGCGCCCGCAGGGCCAGGTAGTCCACCTTCACCGACGGCACCGCCTCAAGTTCTGCGTGCGCCGCGGCCATCACGGCGTCCGGGCCGTTCATCCCGGCTTTCGCTCCGGCCATCAGCGCCCTGTGGAGCACCAGCGCTTCATCCCGCTCGGTCTCCGTCAGGTACCGGTTACGCGACGACAGCGCCAGCCCGTCCGGCTCCCGCACTGTCTGCACCGGCACCACGTCCAGGTCCATGTCCAGGTCGCACACCATCTCCCGGACCAGCGTCAGCTGCTGGTAGTCCTTCTCGCCGAACAACGCGAGGTCCGGCGAGGTCAGGTGCAGCATCTTCGACACCACCGTCAGTACCCCGGCGAAATGGCCGGGCCGGTAGGTGCCCTCCAGTTCATCCGCCAGCGGTCCGGGATGCACGGTGATCGACGGCTCGTTCGGGTACAGCTCGTCCCGGGACGGGTTGAAGACCAGGTCCACGCCCTCGTTCTTGGCGATCGCCAGGTCACTCGCCAGCGTCCGCGGGTACCGGTCGAAGTCCTCCGACGGCCCGAACTGCAGCGGGTTCACGAAGATCGTCAGTACCACGCTGCCGTCCGGACCGACCCGGTCCCGGGCCTCCGCCAGCAGCGCCGCGTGGCCGTCGTGCAGCGCGCCCATCGTCATCACGACGGCCCGGGGCCGGATCGCTGTCGCGGCCCGCAGCTCGGCCTTGGTCTGGGTAAGCCTCACCGTGGTGCCTCCCGTCTTAGCTCCTGCTCAAGTACCGCACCGAGCCGCCCGTCCGCGCCGGCCAACTCCACCGTCGCCAGAGCCAGCTCGACGTACGTCGGAACCGTCCGTCCCGGCATCGTCCGCAGAGCAGCCAGATGGGCTCGCAGCGTGTCCACATCGCCGCGCGCGATCGGCCCTGTCAGCGCATCATGACCGGACCGCAGCGTGTTGTCGAGCATCGCGGTCAGCAGCGGCCGCATCGTCGCCGCAGGGTCAGCGATCCCCGCGGCCCGTAGTACGTCCAATGACTGCACCAGCAGGGTGACCAGGTGGTTCGCCCCGTGCACGACACCCGCGTGGTATAGCGCCCGCTTGTCCTCGGCGACCCATTGCAGACCGGCCTTGAGATCCGACACCAGCCGCTCGACGAACGGCCTGGCCTGCTCCGGGGCGGTCGCGGTGAACGTCACTCCGGGGATCCGCTCGACGTCGACCGCCGTACCGGTGAAGGTCATCGGGGGATGCAGCGCCACTGGCACCGCAGCGGTCTCCCCGAACACGGCCAGCCCGTGCGCGCCGGACAGGTGCACGACGTACTGGTCAGCGGTCAACGGCAACCCGGCTGCAACGGCGCCGATCGCATCATCCGGTACGGCGACCAGCAGCACGTCCGCGGCGGCCGTCACCTCGGACGCGGAGCGGACCGGTACGCCGGGCAGCAGTCGCGCGACCCGTTCCGCTGAGGCCTGCGAGCGTGCGGTGACGGCGACGACGGGGTATCCGGCGGACGCCAAGGCTGCTCCCAAGGCGCTCCCGGCCCGGCCGGAGCCGATGATGCCGATGCGTTCCATGTCCACTCTCTACGTTCCAGTCCCGGATCGGGTACCAGACGGGTCGTGCGGTTACACCCAGCCTACGACCAGCCGCAGCCGTTCGAACCGCCTGCATCCTCGAAGCCTTGCTGAGTGCCGTGTAACGATGAGCTGTGAGCGAGCAAGGGCCCTTGGTTCGACCGGCGGCGGTGCCGCTGTGATGACGTTTCAGCAGGCTTGGGAACAGGCGCTCTACGGGGATGACGGTTTCTATCGCCGGGAAGCACCGGCGCAGCATTTCCGCACGTCGGTGCATGCATCGAAGCTATTCGCGACCGCGATCGTGCGGCTGGCCAGAGCCGTCGAGGCCGAGTGCGTCACCGACGTCGGCGCCGGGTGGGGTGAGCTCGGGCTCGAGATCAAGCGTCAGGCTCCGGATCTGACGGTTCACGGGGTTGAACTGGACGACCTACTGCCAGATCGACTGACCGGCCTGGTCATCGCCAACGAGTGGCTCGACAACCTGACCTGCCCGGTGGTCGAGCTAGATCCGGAAGGCTTCCCCCGCTACTTGCTGGCCGACCAGACACTGGGCGAGGCTGTCGAGGCCAATGACCTTCGCTGGCTCGACTACTGGTGGCCCATCACCATGCCCGGCGATCGGGCCGAGGTCGGCTTGACCCGCGACCTAGCCTGGGCGGACGTCGTACGTCGGCTTGAGGACGGTGTGGCGGTGGCGATCGACTACGGGCACCTGCGGGAGTCGCGGCCGCCGTACGGGACGCTGACCGGGTTCCGGGCTGGGCGGGAGTGTGATCCGGTGCCAGACGGCTCCTGCGACATCACTGCGCATGTGGCGCTCGATTCGCTGGCCGCTGCTGCTCCCGGTTCGACTGTGACCACGCAACGGGAGGCCCTGTTGGCGTTAGGGATCCGCGGCACCCGTCCGGACCATGCACTGGCTCGGACAGACCCGCAGCGCTACGTGGCCGAACTGTCGTCGGCTGGGGAGGCTGCCGAGCTACTGGATCCGTCCGGCCTCGGGGCGTTCGGCTGGGTCTGGTCCGGCGCCGGGGAAGCCGCAGTCCGACGTGCCTCCCGGGCCCTGTCGGCCTGAGCCTCCAGTAGCGAGGCGGCGTCGGCGATGTCGCGATGTAGGGCGACGGCGTCGGTCGGGCCGGTCGGAGTGTCTACGTGCACGTTGGCGAGCCGGAGCCGGCGCTGCAGCGGTCCCTGCTCCAGCCGGACCGACTGGGTCTTGTGGTGCAACACGATCGAGGTCCGACGGCTGATCCAGCCCCGAACTGTCACCAGCACCTGTTCGTCGACGCCATACGCGAGAGAGCGCCAGCCGATGGGTCGCAGCCACTTGGCCCGCGACGGCGCGCGGTGGAGCTCGATCCGGGACAGGTCGAAGCCCGGAAGGACCCGGGCCAGCACGCCGGCCACCTCAACGCGGTCGCCCACCGGCAGTAGCTGCGCGCCTGCGTTCTCCTCCTCGCCGTCGCTCTTCGATCCCGCCACCCCGGCGATGTCCAGGTCCACCCGGGACCAGCCGATCCGGCGCCAGATCAGCGGCTCGGTGATCAGCAGTCCCTGGAGTCGGCCCGGCGGAATGGTCTGTCGCTGGACATCGAACAGGCCACGCTTGGTCCGCAGGCCGTCGGGTGTACTGGACAGAGTGAAGCCGTGGTTGCCGACCACCTGCTTCCAGATCGGCTGGAGGACACCGAGCAGCAGGGGGACCGCGGCGAACAGACCGACGTGGAAGCTCAGCACCGTCGCGGTCGCGATCAACCAGACCAGTGCGGCCAAGCTGGCAAGCACTGTGGACGACAGGACGGTCGCGCCGAGCAGTCGGCCGGTCGGAACCACCAGCAGTGGGGGCGCCTCGATCTGCGGGCCTTCGTCCTGCGCCGGGGGCTCGGCCTTGGTCGTGGCGAGCAGTGTGGCCCGCAGCTGGCTGGCGTGCTCGTAGGTCAGGTAGCTCAGCCGGCCGTCGCTCTTGCCGCCACCGGCGACATCCATCCGCAGCTCGGCCATCCCGAACAGCCGCGCCACGAACGGTTGGGCGACGTCGATCGCCTGGATCCGGTCGAACCGGATGATCCGGGTCCGCCGGAACAGGAAGCCGCTGTCGACCCGCAGCGCGTCGTCCGTCAGCTGATACTTGGTGAACCACCAGGACAGTGCACCGAGCAGCATGCCGCCGACCAGTACGGCGCCCAGGCCGATGCCGGCAAGCTTCAGGTCACTGCGCAGGCCCTCGTTGTTGGCCATCGCCACCGCGGCGACGGCGAAGTAGCCCCAGCCCTTCACGAACGGGGTCAGCGGATGCAGCCGCACACCGCTCTCCTGCTCCCTGAGTTCTTGCGCCTGCGGTGGCGCCAGCGGCTCGGTCACAGGCCCCACGCCTGCGCCTGGCCGAGCGCAGATAACCGGTCACGTAGCCGACCGGCCTCTTCTGGGATGAGCCCGGGGATCTTGGCGTCCGTGGCCGGCGTCGCGGTGTGCAGCTCCACCGTGGCCAGGCCGAACGACCGCTCCAGCGGCCCGGCGGCGACGTCCACGAACTGCATCCGCCCGTAGGGGACGACAACCAGCTGGCGGAACATGATGCCGTGGCTGACGAGCAGCTCGTCCTCGCGTTCGGCGTACTTCCAGGACCGCTGGTTCCGGCCGATCAATACCCAGGCCCAGGCCAGCAGCAGCACCGCGACCACGAGCGCCAACACGCCGTACAGCCAACCGATCAGCATCCCTAACACCAGCAGTCCGGCGATACCCAGGATGCCGAGGGCGATGGCGGCGGTGAGTCTGCGCACCGTCGCAAGCTTCGGCGACACCGGTGTCCAGCTGACATCGGTAGGTGCGAAGAGGTCGTCCACGACACCAGCCTGTCACGATAGGGGTCATGAGTAGGGAGCGCATCGTCGGAATCGGCGCGGGAGCCGCTGGGCTGGACTCGCTGTACGAACGCGGCGGCACCGGAGCGGGTTCCGAGCTGCCGACCACCGACATGGTGCTCAACATCGGCCCGCAGCACCCGGCCACCCACGGCGTACTGCGGCTGCGGCTCACCCTCGACGGCGAGCGCATCCTCCACTGCGAGCCGATCGTCGGCTACATGCACCGCGGCGCGGAGAAGCTGTTCGAGGTCCGCGACTACCGCCAGATCCTGGTGCTTGCGAACCGGCACGACTGGCTGTCCGCCTTCTCCAACGAACTGGGCGTGGTGCTCGCGGTCGAGCGGATGATGGGCTTGGAGGTGCCGGTCCGGGCGGTCTGGCTGCGAACCCTGCTGGCCGAGCTGAACCGGGTGCTGAACCACCTGATGTTCCTCGGCTCCTACCCGCTCGAACTGGGCGCGATCACGCCGGTCTTCTACGCCTTCCGGGAGCGGGAGACCATCCAGGCAGTGATGGAGGAGCTGTCCGGCGGCCGGATGCACTACATGTTCAACCGGGTCGGCGGCCTCAAGGAGGACCTACCGATCGGCTGGCTCCGCCGTGCGGGCGATGCGTCCGCAGCGGTGCGGCGCAGGCTGCCCGACATCGAGGAGCTGATCCTGGACAACGACATCTTCCGAGCCCGGACCGTCGGCATCGGCAGGCTCTCCCCCGAACTGATCGCCTCGTACGGCGTCTCCGGCCCGATCGCCCGGGCCTCGGGCGTCGACGCGGACCTCCGCCGCGACGAGCCGTACCTGGCCTACGAGGAACTGGCCCGTGACGGCGTCCTGCGAGTGGTGACGCGGACCGAGGGCGATTGCTACGCCCGGTTCTCCGTCCTGCTGGAACAGGTGAAGGTGTCCCTCGACCTGGTCGACGCCTGCCTGGCCAAGCTCAGCGCGATGCCGGCCGGCCCGGTCAACGTCCGCCTCCCCAAGATCCTCAAGGTCCCCGAAGGCCAGACCTACTGCTGGACCGAGAACCCTCTCGGCATCAACGGCTACTACCTGGTCTCCCGAGGTGACAAGACCCCCTGGCGCATGAAGCTCCGCTCCGCCAGCTTCAACAACATCGCCGTCCTGCCCGAACTGCTGCCGGACACCGTCGTAGCCGACATGATCGCCATCCTCGGCAGCATGTTCTTCGTAGTAGGCGACATCGACAAATAGGCTCATCGGTCCCTTGTTCCCCGGCGTGTCGCCCATCATCGGTCCGCTCTGCTCACCATCGCCGTGACAGCGGCACGACGCCGAGGAACTTGCCGACCGTGTCCTCCAGGCTGCCGAGTCGTACTCCAGACCGAGGTGTCGATCCGTGCCCGGAATCGGATCGAGAAAGCCCATGTCCACGCGGTACTCGTTGACGCCGTCGGTGATCTCGATCTGCGGGACCGGCGGCGTGAAGCCTGCATCGATCATTCGTAGCCTTAACCACGACTCGCCTGGCGACTCGGCGGTCGGCTCGATCAGCGCCGCCAGTTCACGAGCCTTCACAATCCCCGGATGATGAGGGAACTTCCGTACGCCGTCCTGAACAGCGGCGCGGGTGATCAACTCAGCCCGAGCCATCGCATCCAACGCGGACAGGGCAAAGGGTCGGGGAAGATGCCGCGCAAGGTGGATGGCAGTTGCGAGAGGCGAGGTGACCCGAAGGCCGTGCCAGTCAATGACGTCACCCTCGAGCAGCGTCTGCGAATGACCGCTGGCCCTGGCGATCTTCACGGCACGCGTTCTGGCCTGGCGAACGAAATCCACCTTCGGGACGTCCGCGCGCGGAGTCCTCCACCAGTGAGTCGACGTACACGCCGCGGACGACCGCGCGGAGCAGTCCGAGCCTGAGTAGCCGGCGTACCTGCGTCGCATCAAGGTCGTTCGCGCGCCCATCGGCACGGGTGAACGGCAGGCCGTCGAAGATCAGGTCCGGCTGTGGCAGCAATGACTGCGCATTCTCGAATTCCATCCCAGCAGGATGAGCGAGCCGCGCGATCTGCGTCGCCGGCTGTCCACAGGCCCTGAAGCACCCTGGTCACAAGGGACCGATGATGCCCGACACGCCGGGGAACAAGGGACCGATGAGCGGGGGTTAGGAGGCGGCTAGGCCGCGGAGTTTTAGGTCTATGACTGTGGGGGCGTCGGCGGTGGAGTGCTTGTCGCCGGCGGCGACCACCGTGGCGACTTCCTCGTCGATCTTGTCGAGGCGTTCGTCGATGCGGTCCAGGCGGC
>JAWWPC010000071.1:0-7666 GCA_033851055.1 Kribbellaceae bacterium
CCGCACGCCACCAACCCGACCAACAGCCCCAGAACAGCCAAAAGCACCTGCCATCAGCGACACGCCGGAACCCCATGAAATTTCGAGGCTAAGCCCGATAGCGGGCTATTACGCCGATAGCGTGTTAGAACCTGCGATCGGCGCCAGCAGGCCGCTATCGGTGCAACAACCCGCTATCGGGTGCCGCGATCATCCGGGTTCCGCGGGCGATCCAACCCTCAAGTAGAGATTCGGGCCAGGAAGGTGGTCACAAGGGACCGATGAACCCCGACACGCCGGGGAACAACGGACCGATGATCAGCTCTTCACCACCGCGGCGAGGTGGTCCACGATCCCGGACACCGGGATGTCGGAGCGCTCGCCGGAGCGGCGGTCCTTGACCTCGATGACACCGTCCGTGAGGCCCTTGCCGACTACGGCGATGGTCGGGACGCCGATCAGCTCGGCGTCCTTGAACTTGACGCCGGGCGACACCTTCGGGCGGTCGTCATACAACACCGAGATACCGCGCGACTCCAGGTCGCCGGCGATCTCCGCAGCTTTCTCGAAGACCTCGGCGTCCTTGCCGGTCGCGACCAGGTGCACGTCGGCCGGGGAGATCTCGCGCGGCCAGATCAGGCCGAGTTCGTCGTGGTTGCCCTCGGCGATCGCTGCCACCGCCCGCGTGACGCCGACGCCGTACGAGCCCATCGTGACTGTGACGAGCTTGCCGTTCTGGTCCAGCACCTTGAGGTCCAGCGCCTCGGCGTACTTCCGGCCGAGCTGGAAGATATGGCCCATCTCGATGCCCCGGGCCGACGACAGCGGACCGGAACCGTCCGGCGCCTCGTCACCGTCGCGCACCTCGGCAGCCTGGATCGTGCCGTCGGCGGCGAAGTCGCGGCCGTACACGAGGTTGATCACGTGGAAGCCGGACTTGTCCGCACCCGTCACCCAAGCCGAGCCCTCGGCTATCCGGGGGTCGAGCAGGTAGCGGATCCCCGACTTGTTCTCGGACCCCAGCACGCCCGGGCCGATGTAGCCCTTGGCCAGCGACGGGTTCTTGGCGAAGTCTGCCTCCTCGAAGGCGACCACCTCGGCCGGCTCGACCTGGGCGCCGAGCCGCTTCCCGTCGATGGCCCGGTCCCCCGGTACGCCGATCGCCAGCGGCTCGCGCTTGCCGTCCGGGTGCACCAGCATCACCAGCACGTTCTTCAACGTGTCGGCGGCGGTCCACTCACGACCGTCGCTGCGCGCGTGCTTCGCGTTGAGCGAGTCCACCAGCGTGTCGATGGTGGGGGTCTCCGGCGTGTCCACTACCTCAGCGGCGGGCACGCCAGACGCATCGACCGGGGCCGCCTGCGGGACCACCACGGCCTCGACGTTGGCGGCGTACCCACCCGGCGAGCGGACGAAGGTGTCCTCACCGTTCTCGGCGATGGCGAGGAACTCCTCCGACGCGGAACCGCCCATCGCGCCGGACATCGCCTTCACGATCACATAGTCGAAGCCGAGCCGGTCGAAGATCTTGATGTACGCCTTGCGGTGCAGCTCGTACGACGCCTGCAGCCCGGCGTCGTCGATGTCGAACGAGTACGAGTCCTTCATCACGAACTCGCGCCCACGCAGTACACCCGCGCGCGGCCGGGCCTCGTCGCGGTACTTGTTCTGGATCTGGTACAGCGACAGCGGCAGATCCTTGTACGACGAGTAGAGATCCTTCACCGCCAGGGTGAACATCTCCTCGTGAGTCGGGCCGAGCAGGTAGTCCGCACCCTTGCGGTCCTTCAACCGGAACACGTTGACGCCGTACTCGGTCCAGCGGCCGGTGGCCTCGTAGGGCTCGCGCGGCAGCAGTGCCGGGAAGACCAACTCCTGCGCGCCGATCGCGTCCATCTCCTCGCGGACGATGGTCTCGACGTTGCGCAGCACCTTCAGCCCCAGCGGCAGCCAGGTGTAGATGCCGGGCGCGACGCGGCGGATGTAGCCGGCGCGGACGAGCAGCCGGTGGCTCGGGACCTCCGCCTCCGCCGGGTCCTCGCGAAGGGTGCGAAGGAACAGCGACGACAGGCGCAGAATCACGGGAGTCTCCAAGCAATACCGGAAAGGGGTTGAACACTGACCGAAAGAGGATATCGGCCCGCGGACAGTGCTTTCACCCCACTTTCTCAGAAGAGGATCGTCGCGAAGGTCTCGATGGTCCGGAACCCGACCCGCTCGTACGCCGCCCGGGCCGGGATGTTGAACCCGTTCACGTACAGGGTGACCACCGGCGTGATCTGCCGGGCCAGCTCGACCACTGCCGCCATACCGGGTGCGGCCAAGCCCTGACCGCGCCTGGACGGGTCCACCCAGACCCCTTGGATCTGGCAGGCGCCGGTACCGACCGAGCCGATCTCGGCCTTGAAGACCACCTTGCCCTCCTCGATCCGGGCGAACGCGCGGCCGGCCCGGATCAGTTCGGCCACCCGAGACCGGTAGAACGTCCCGTCCGGCCCGGTCTGCGGCGGCACCCCGACCTCTTCGGTGTACATCGCCACGCAGGCCGGATAGAGCACCGACAACTCGACGGGTTCGACTTGTCGTACCAGCGGATCGGGCGCAATGACCGGTCCGGAGTCCATCACCATGAACGGCTGATCGCTGCGGACGTCCCGGGCCGGCCCCCAGTGCGGTTCGAGCACTGTCCAGAGCTGGTCGACCGCGCGAGCCGGCCCGAGGATCTGGAAACAGTTGCGCCCACGCCGGAGCGCATACGCCGCGAATGAGCGCAGCGCGGCGTCGTCGGCACCGACCGGGACCATGTTCCCGCCGGCATGACAGAGGGCCTCGATCACGCCCCTGTCGACGTACCCCCAGACCTCCGCACCACGGCGCGGATCGAGTCCGGATGCCTGCACCAGGCTGTCGACGAACACGTTGATCACCGGGTCGCGGGCGATCACTGCCCTCGCTGCTGAGAGGTCGCGAGGACCCAATACCCGTACGCCCACGGGGCAGAACCTAGCCGACGCGCCCGGGATCCGCTCGTTCCCCGTCCGTCTTGCGGCGCGTCAAGCCCGCTTCACGGTGACAAGCTGGCCGTCCGGGTCCTCGACGATGAGACCGCTGCCGATCGCCGTCGGCAGATACCCGGCCTGGGCGAGCCGTTGCTCCACCTCGGCCAGGCTCTCCGTCGTACTGAGACCAAGCTGTACGACGAGCTCAGCCGCAGGTGGTCCGAACGAGACGAGCTGCGTGCTGTCGCCCCCGAGTGTCTCGAGGAAATGCTGCCAGGTATCGCGGTCCGAGACCTGCAACGTAGGCGTGACTGACCACCGCTCGTCGGGCTTCGCGTCATGCAACTTGTAGCCGTAGAGATCGTCATTGCGCTGGTCGACCCAGATCACGGCGTCGACCGGTGCGGTGACCGACAGAACCCGGCCGTAGGCCTCGTCCCAGACTGTCGCGTCCTGGTAGCCGGCCGCCTGCAGCCGTTCCTTCAGCTCTTCGATGTCGTCGGCCTCGAAGGACAGCCCGGTCTCGCCCGACTTGGCGCCGGTGGCCGAGGAGGCCGAATCGTGGAGCGCGACCATGCCTCGGCCCGCAACCATGTCCACCCAGCCGCCATGCTCGGATTCGACCCGGGACTTGAGCCCGAGCGTCTCGAGGAACCTGCGCATCGCCGGTACGTCGGCGGTGAACCGCAGCGGGCGTAGTACCACCTGGTTGCTCATCCCCGGGCCTCCCCATGCTTGTCCAAGTACTCGGTCAGTGCCTGCTCGACCAGGGCGGACAGACTCGTGCCCTCGTCGATCGCCTTGTGCTTGACCCGGCGGATCAGGTCAGGTGGCAGATAGACGTTGAACTGCGCCTTCTTGGCAGGTTCGTCGGTCATGGCTATATTGCTAGCATTCTAAGTTACTACCAGTCAAGGAGAGTCGTTTCATGAGCCTGCACTTCGACCACCTCGGCCTGATCTCTGACACCGCCAAGAAGAACCAGGAGCTGGCGGAGTTCTTCGCCGACGTCCTCGGGCTGGAGGTAACCGGCGACGCCTCGGAGGGCTACGCGGAGGTCAAGGCCGGTGCGATGACGATCGCCCTGCACCGCGGGACCATGATCGACGAGGTCACCCCGCACGGCGGAACCCTGCTCCAGTTCAGCAGCGACGACGTCCGCGCCGACATCGAGACCATCCGCGCCCGCGGCGGCAAGATCTCCCTCGAACCCACCGACACCGACTGGGGCACCACCTCCGCGTACATCTCCGGCCCCAACGGCGTCCTGGTCGAGGTCTACCAATGGCGCAAGTAGCCCGGGCAGAGCATGGATGTGGGCTTCGAGATCGGCGTCTCCAAGACCATCCCGTACGAGTGGCTGGCGGATGCGGATGAGCGCACCCGCCAACGCACCCACTGGCAGTCCGTCAGACGCCGGCCGGTAGGGCTGCGATCGCGTCGTCGAGCTCCTTGAGCAGCCGCGCCTTCGGCCGGGCGCCGACGACCGACCAGACCAGCTCACCACGATGGAACAGCATCAGCGTGGGCAGTGCCATCACCCGATACCTAGCGGCAACCGCCGGGTTGTCGTCCGAGTTCAGCTTCACCACTGTGAGCCGGCCTTTCCGCTCTCCCGCGATATCCGCTAGAACCGGGACGATCTGGTGGCAGGGCGGGCACCACTCCGCCCAGAAGTCCACCAGCACTGGCAAGTCGGCGCCAAGCACGACCCGGTCGAAGTTCCCCTCGTCGACTATCTGCAGATCCGTCATCGCTGTTCTCCCACTGTCGTCGTCACGCCGGAGCTACGCATCCGCCAGCTCTCGGCATCGGCGAGGAGATCGGTCAGCCTGGACCGCAGGTCGCTCAGCTCGGCGATCCGTCGGTCCACCTCCGCGATCCGGGTCCGGTACGCCGTCAGCGATGCCGGGCACACGTCGGCCCGGTCGTTCCCGGCGCGCAGGCACTCGATGAACGGGTAGGTCTGCTCGGCGGTCAATCCGAGCGACAACAGCGCTTTGACCTCCCGGACCACCACGACGTCCTGTTCGGTGTAGGTCCGGTACCCGTTGGCCTGTCGACCGGGCTTGAGCAGCCCCTGCGACTCGTAGTACCGAACCGCCTTCACCGTCACGCCGGCACTTGCCGCCAGATCGCTGATGTGCATCCCGCCTCCTCGTCACCGACGCTAAACCCTGCCCCCAGGGTCAAGGTCAAGCCAACCTACCCGTGGCCCGGAACACAGTGGTGGGGTTGAATACCGCGAGACGTTCCCACCACCTGAGGCAGGCACCTTGACCAGGAAGCTCGCCGAACTGGTTCACGACGATGGCCTCGACCTGACCGGAGCGACCGCAGTGCGCACCGCCGTTCGCGGCGTACTGCTTCGTGGGTCGGAGCTGCTCCTGCTGGAGTCGCGACATGGCGACTACAAGTTCCCTGGCGGCGGCATCGAGGCAGGGGAAACACCTCATGCCGCGCTGCGGCGCGAACTCCAGGAGGAGTGCGGCCTGCAGCCAGTCGAGATCGGTGAACTGTTCGGGTCTGCAATCGAGTATTCCCGAGCCGAAGAAGCGGAGGCAGAAGTCTTCAAGATGACGTCCCACTACTACCTGTGCAGCACCCAGGAAGAGGCCTTCGCGGCGCAGCAACTCGACGACTACGAGCGTAACCTGCAGCTGGCACCGGTCTGGATCGACGTGACCGAGGCTCTTCGCGCGAACACGGCCGTCCAGGCCGGCGGCACCGGAGTCATGCGTTGGCTGGCTCGTGAGACCCAGGTCCTCACGCTGATCCACCGCGAACTACTCCCCTGATCCGCCGTCAGTCATTTCCCGGTGACGCGGACGTGCAGGCACTCGCCCTGGGGGCCGAAGATCGTGAGGACCTCCGCCGGCTGAGGACCGGGGTCGCCGAACCAGAGCCAGGGAGCTCTTACCGGCAGTTCGTCCTAATCCACTCACCTAGCACCTTGGCGCTGGCGTCAACCCGCGCGGGCCACTCCATCGCGGCTTCGTCCGCCGTGTCCGACACGTGCTTGACCAGCCGCACCGGTACGCCGAACTGCCGGCAAGCGAAGGCGACGCCGTACGCCTCCATGTCGACGAGATGCGCCCGCTCCGCCAGCCTGGCCCGCACCACGGGGTCGGTCACGAACGTGTCGCCCGAGGCGAGCACGGTCCCGTCGCCATCGTCTATCGGGAGCACCTCGACCGGGTCCAGCCCGATCGCCCGGATCGCCTCGGCATTGATGTCGTGGTTGAGCACGGTGCTGGGCAGGTAAATCCCCGCCAGTCCGTCCCGCAATGCGCCGGTGGTGCCGACGTTCAGGACCACCAGGTCCTCGGCGCCGCCGGATGCAAGGGCCTTGGCCGTCACTACCCCGGCCGCTGTTTTGCCGATGCCCGTGACAACAACCGGAATCCCCTCGGGTACGTACGCAGCCTCTGCCTCGGTCGCACTCACCACGAGATACCTGGTCACGCGGTGAAGCCTAGTAGCTCAGGGCAGCTTGACGTACGGCGCCAGGAACGACCGCGCAGACGGGGTATCCAGCCGATAGGTCACATTCGTCGCGTAGCAAGGAGTGTCTCCGGTGATCGTGGTCGCGGCCAGGACCAACTTGCCGCCGAAGGTCACGAAGTTCGGCCCGCCCGAGTCGCCGTAGCAGGCGCCTCCATTGCCCTGCGGCGCGGTCATCGCCAGCCGCACCCAGGTCTTGTTCAGAGCATCGAAGTCCACCGGCGCCTTCATCCGAATGCCGCCGCCTGGATGGGTCTGACCACCCGGACCGTTCACCGCCTCCTGGGTGCCATAGCCGGCGACCGTCCAGGCGGCTGCATCCAGGGCCCGGCTGCCCAGCTTGCTCAGCTGGCCCGTGGTCGGCAGGGTCGCAGGGGTGAAGTGCCAGACGTCTGCCGGAGCTGTCTGCCGTCCGGCGAAATCGATCACGCCGATGTCGTGCGCGTCCGCGGAATTGCCGGGATAGGACGGGTCCTGATGCGTGTCACCCTCGACGGCGTGACCGTCCTTCACAAAGGCAGCGGCAGCCTGTGCGGGGGTGAGCCCAGCGGCCGCCGCGTCATCCAGCAGCGACTGGACATTCTGTTCGAGCGAGACGTAGAAGCGAGTTCCAGCCGGCCAGTCAGCGGTGCAATGAGCCGCCGTCAGGTAGGTGTCCGAATCGACCATCGTGCCGCTGCAGACCCAGTCGAAGCGATCCGGTACGCCGTCGCCCGTCTGATCCCACAGCGCCATGAACGCCCCGACCTCGGTCCGTTCAGGCGCAGGCGTTGCGTTGTACGAGTTGATCGCCGCGGCCGGCATGGTGGCGGCACAGACCGCCGCGCCGGCTGCGAACACAGCAAGGATGATTCGTCTCATCGTCAGTCTCCCGAACGGCGGTGACCCGCCACCGGTCGGGCGAGGCCGTTCGGACCTTAAAACAATCTGAGCCGGCAGACCAGGGCCAACCCCAGCTTCGATAACCTCACAGCGATCCCTTGCTCGCAACCCACTCCACCGGCTGGCCGGTCACCTTCGCGATGCGGTCGTAGTCCTCGTCGTAATGGAGGACAGTGGCACCCGAGGGCCTCGAATCGCTGCTTCACCACCGGGTATCGCCCCTGCAGGACATAGACAGACGTGTCCGCCAGGTAAACGGCGCCTGCCATCACGCAGTCCGCTCGTCCCGCGCGTCTTCGACC
>JAWWPC010000306.1:0-2859 GCA_033851055.1 Kribbellaceae bacterium
AGGTGGAGCGAATCCCTTAAAGCTGGTCTCAGTTCGGATTGGGGTCTGCAACTCGACCCCATGAAGTTGGAGTCGCTAGTAATCGCAGATCAGCAACGCTGCGGTGAATACGTTCCCGGGCCTTGTACACACCGCCCGTCACGTCACGAAAGTTGGTAACACCCGAAGCCGACGGCCTAACCCGCTTGCGGGAGGGAGTTGTCGAAGGTGGGACTGGCGATTGGGACGAAGTCGTAACAAGGTAGCCGTACCGGAAGGTGCGGCTGGATCACCTCCTTTCTAAGGAGTCTCACCGTGTGGTGAGGTTGGCCGGCTCGGAAGGCCCTGTTGAGGGTCGGATGGGTTGGTTCTCCTTTTCCTTGAATCCATGCTCGTGGTTCTTCTCTTCGGGGAAGGATGTTTTCTGCGGGTGTGGCTGGGTGGAACATAGTTCTGATTCATGGTTGTTCCTGGTCCCTCGGGGCTGGGTGGGTTCGGCACACTGTTGGGTCCTGAGAAGACACCCACCTGCTGGTGGTTGTTTTTTCTGGTCGCTCCTGGCCTGGACCGTCTAACGCTCTGCTTGTCGGGGTGGTGGTGGTCGATTCTGGTTGGGGTGTGGTTGTGTGTTGAGTGTTGCATAGTGGATGCGAGCATCTTGTTGTGAACAAGTGTTTAAGGGCACATGGTGGATGTCTAGGCATCAGGAGCCGATGAAGGACGTGGGAGGCCGCGATAGTCCTCGGGGAGCTGTCAACCAAGCTGTGATCCGAGGGTGTCCGAATGGGGAAACCCGGCACCCGTCATGGGGTGTCACCGCCAGCTGAATACATAGGCTGTCGGAGGGAACGTGGGGAAGTGAAACATCTCAGTACCCACAGGAAGAGAAAACAAAATGTGATTCCGCGAGTAGTGGCGAGCGAAAGCGGATGAGGCTAAACCCTGGTCGTGTCAAGCCGGCGGGCGTTGCGGCTGGGGTGTTGTGGGATGTGGTCGTGTGGACTCTGCCGGGTCTGCGAGGTCGTGGTGTGGTGTTAGTGGAAGACTTCTGGAAAGGGTCGCCGTAGTGGGTGAGAGCCCCGTACGCGAAAACACTGCACGCGGTCTGGATCATGCTCCCGAGTAGCAGCGAGCTCGTGGAATTTGCTGTGAATCTGCCGGGACCACCCGGTAAGCCTAAATACTCCCTGATGACCGATAGCGGACTAGTACCGTGAGGGAAAGATGAAAAGTACCCCGGGAGGGGAGTGAAATAGTACCTGAAACCGTGTGCCTACAAGCCGTCAGAGCCTTTCGGGGTGATGGCGTGCCTTTTGAAGAATGAGCCTGCGAGTTATGCTTCGTGGCGAGGTTAACCCGTGTGGGGTAGCCGTAGCGAAAGCGAGTCTGAATAGGGCGCCATAGTCGCGGGGTGTAGACCCGAAGCGGAGTGATCTACCCATGGCCAGGGTGAAGCGACGGTAAGACGTCGTGGAGGCCCGAACCCACCAGGGTTGAAAACCTGGGGGATGAGCTGTGGGTAGGGGTGAAAGGCCAATCAAACTCCGTGATAGCTGGTTCTCCCCGAAATGCATTTAGGTGCAGCGTCGCGTGCTTCTCGTCGGAGGTAGAGCACTGGATGGTCTAGGGGGCCGACAAGCCTACCAAAATCAGCCAAACTCCGAATGCCGGCGAGCCAGGAGCGCGGCAGTGAGACTGCGGGGGATAAGCTTCGTAGTCGAAAGGGAAACAGCCCAGACCACCGGCTAAGGTCCCTAAGCGTGTGCTAAGTGGGAAAGGATGTGGGGTCGCACAGACAACCAGGAGGTTGGCTTGGAGGCAGCCACCCTTGAAAGAGTGCGTAATAGCTCACTGGTCAAGTGATCCCGCGCCGACAATGTAGCGGGGCTCAAGCACACCACCGAAGCCGTGGCGTTCACACAATGATCCGCACCCTCATTCGTGGGGGTGCGCAGTCGTGTGGACGGGTAGGGGAGCGTCGTGCGGGGAGTGAAGCGGCGGGGTGACCCAGCCGTGGACGCCGCACGAGTGAGAATGCAGGCATGAGTAGCGAAAGGGGAGTGAGAAACTCCCCCGCCGAATGACCAAGGGTTCCTGGGCCAGGCTAATCCGCCCAGGGTAAGTCGGGACCTAAGGCGAGGCCGACAGGCGTAGTCGATGGACAACGGGTTGATATTCCCGTACCCGCATGAGCGCGTCCCTGGTGAGGTCGGTGATGCTAACCGCCCGAGCTGCCTTCAGCCCCTTCGGGGGCGGGGGGTGGTGAGCGCGGAACCCAAACCGGTAGTAGCCAAGCGATGGGGTGACGCAGGAGGGCAGCCCCGCCAGTGAGTGGTAGAACTGGTGTAAAGGTGTAGCCAGCCACCATAGGCAAATCCGTGGTGGTGACGGTGAGACCTGACGCATAGCCGATTGAGGCGAAGCAGGGTGATCCCATGCTGCCGAGAAAAGCCTCTAGCGAGTTCTCATGCGGCCCGTACCCCAAACCGACACAGGTGGTCAGGTAGAGAATACCAAGGCGATCGAGATAACTGTGGTTAAGGAACTCGGCAAAATGCCCCCGTAACTTCGGGAGAAGGGGGGCCGGGTTGCGTGAAGCCCTTCGCGGGCTGGCGTGGTTCGGCCGCAGAGACCAGGGAGAAGCGACTGTTTACTAAAAACACAGGTCCGTGCGAAGTCGTAAGACGATGTATACGGACTGACGCCTGCCCGGTGCTGGAACGTTAAGAGGACCTGTTAGTCCCTTTGGGGGCGAAGCGGAGAATTTAAGCGCCAGTAAACGGCGGTGGTAACTATAACCATCCTAAGGTAGCGAAATTCCTTGTCGGGTAAGTTCCGACCTGCACGAATGGCGTAACGACTTGGGCGCTGTCTCGACCA
>JAWWPC010000282.1:0-4314 GCA_033851055.1 Kribbellaceae bacterium
CCTGGTTTCCGGCCCGCGGCTGGACTCAGGGTCAAGTCGCTGATCTTGGCATCAAGGGTGTAGGGATTCAGCCTTTTCTGGCGATGACACCACGTTTTGCAGTCAATATTGCTTGCTTCTTGGGATAAGAAGCGCCATAGTCTGAATGGTCTCATCAAGTAAGCCGTCTGGCAAGAGGCCCCTAAACCTACTGTAAGTGATAGTACAGAAGGTGGTGGTGGCCTACATACAGTTGTTCTCTGCGAGTTAATGGCGGTTAAGGATGGAGATGTGATGATAAAGAGAGATTGTCCTGAGATCCAAATCCAACCGCAAATGGTCAGCAAGATGATCAGTCTATACTACGATCCACCTGTCATCCTCTCAAGGTCGTAGACATTAATAAGATCTCGCGGATACTGGAAGTCTCCCGAAAAATGGGAACACTGTAAAAATGGCGAAAATTGTGCTGCGAGAAGTCCTTCGATGCTATCATCCTGACTCCAGGTAATTTGCGTTTTGCCTGGAAAGATCTTCTGCAGATTTGGGTGTCCGACGTTGACTATTAGCCACAGACGTACTGCAAGAAATATTGCGCTTTCATATCGTAGTGGGTTGGCGCCTCACTTTGCGTGACTGAGGTTTGAGAGACCCAGTGTTCTCAATGGATGGATATCCAGTAATTATCACCTAATCCATATCCAATCCAATAAGGAAGTTCTCAATCCAGATCCAATCCAATAAGAAAGTACAATCCATTGGATTGATTGGATCGCTTATTGGATGGATATCCAATGGATATCCATCCTGATTAGGCAATTTTGAAGCTATCTAATCCAATTTCTCTACCATCTCCTCTAGTATTTCTTTACCCCGTCTCTTCAACATATTTTCCATCCGTATCTGCTCTTTTATCCGTAAATTTTCAGGCAAATACTCAAAATAATCAGTTAATATCATTCTACTAAGTGTCCAGCTCCGAATACATTCAGCTGCTTCAATTATATCTTCCTTCAAGTTGTTCCTTGCCGCCGGCAACATCAACTTCGTACTAGAGAAGAGACGTTCTACTTCAGCTGACATCCCCGGTATTGAAAAGATATCTCTAGCCCATTGAGCTAGTCTTGGAAACTCCTTTGCATGAGCTTTCCACCAATCTAGAGGAGTTATTTTCTCATCTTCTTCTTCAACATCCAGTTGGCAATATCTCAGATACTCATCTTTTAGAGCCTCCCGGGGTTGGCGGTCCTTATTCTTTCTCTTCATATGTTCTTTCAGCAGAGAGGGCTTCTTTTTAGAAGCAAGCTTCGGGTCACTTGAAGAGACCTTCGGTTGAGGATCAGGGGTCTCGGTCTGGATAATGGCATACTTATCATCCCAAAGCCTTTGTATAGCCTTCTTCACTGTTCGAAGCTCCGACGCCGTCATGTGTTCTTCATCAAGTTGATCTTCAAAATAGGCCCACTTTTGCCATGGGACTAAAACAACTGCCACATAGTAAATAGGCTGTAGTTGAAGAAGCTTATAGTACTTCATGAGCTTCTCTGTAGCGTTACGAATATTGATCTGGATTCTTGATCTCTGAAAATCGTCATCAAGATCATCGGCGTTAGGGTTTGGATTAAAGAACTCGAGCTGCTCTTTCATATGCTCCCGCATATAATTATACGCTGGAAGAACGTCTCCTACGTACCCATGTAGACCTAATATATCGTCAGTCAGTACTTCGTTCACTAGAATATAGCATTCTAGTCGTGTGGGGTATATACCAGATACTGATTTACCCTCTAGCTCTTTAACCAACAGATAGAGTGGGTTCATAAAAGCAATGATCTCCGTACAATAGTGCCAATCGTCTGAACTAAGAGTATAACCCTGTAGATTATTCTCATCTTTGGCTAAAGTTTGATGTCTAGCAACGAAGAGATCAATTGAATTCTTGAGTATAATTGCCCGTAATAACATCAAAAGAGTTGAGAACCATCTAGTATCGTTCTCACGGACCGGATGTAGAACTTCATCATCAACCTGATTATTGATCTCCATAAAGGCCTCAATTCGCTGACTCGTTGCCATAATAAAGACGATAATATGGTGTAGCTTAGAAATAGCATCCTCAGGCCGAATCCACTTGACTTTAGGCGAGCCTTTAGGCCTCCTTACTTTAAGAGAGTGTAGAGGCTTATTGGCAGTGAAGGCATTCACAACAAGACTGACTACATGACCGAAACAACGTAGTCGATGAGCATCACCGTCCCAAATTATACCTTGTGTGAGAAGATAAGCTTGAACTGAACGTAGAGAGGTATCGTTATCCCTAGCATTATCTAACACACAGAAACCTAGTACTTTCTCTAGCTTATAAAGCTTGATTACTTTAATCAAAAGCTCTGCCATATTGGCACCACTATGAGGTCCAAGAAGTCTTTTCATCCCAAGTAAGACCGTACGAGCTTTGAAATCTCGATCGATAAAATGACACACGATGCCTAGCATAGAATAGTAATTGGGAGACGACCAGAGATCAAATGAGACATGGACTTGGCAATTAGACTCAAAGAGAAGCTTGACCAGTATAACTTGAGAGGCAATAAACATCTCTAAAAGCCATGCCCTGACCGTCGTACTACTCTTTGGAAGAGTATCATTGCCACGTAGATGAGGACAGCAATATAACATCAAATCCCTGAATTCAAAGCTCTCGACTAGACTCAATGGGAGGTGTAAAACAGCGATCATCCGGCAGAGCTTAGACCGAAACCCTTCTGCTGTGAACTTGTATGATTGGTTGTTGAGCAGTTGAGTATAAACCGTAGGGGTTACGGGAGGAGGGAGTTCGTCGTCAGGGTATAAAGAGTGAGGTGGTCTTCGTAGATGTAAATTCGGCATACTTACTCCGTTGGTTATATCGTAGAATATAGGGCTAGCTAGATCTACACCTGTCAAGAATTAGAAAGATCACTAGAAGAGACACTTCACTTACAATAATTACACACCCAACACTTCTCACCCTCAATAAGTCGAGACGTCCCATGATCCCATATCCAGCTACGCTTTGCACGGGCTCTCTTAGACTGCCTTGTATCACCGGCAGGTGCAAAGGAACCCCCTATAACCGAAGGGACAAGGACAGAGACTGGTAGATCATCAAACCCATCATCCGATATAATTGGAATTCGAGCTGCCGATATAGCCTCGGATCCGAGTTCAATCGAGGGAGGGAGTGACGATTGAGCCGAGACAGTCGAGGAAGGCGCAGAGGAGAGAATAGAGGAGGCAACTGAGCGAGATCTTGAGACGTTTAGAGAGCTCTGTCGAGGTAAAGGTGTAGGCGTAGGCTATTAAATATATCAGCATTGAACTGTCTAATCAGAGGGCTGAACATACAGATGAAAATGATAATTGAGCCTGTATCCGGGTTCTTTTTCTACTCCCTTGATTGCGAGTAGCAACGACTAAAGACTCGAGACTAACTGGGCCCCGTACAGGAGCCTCAAATTCGGATCCAGTGTCACCTGGATCAATCGAGGAGGTCCCTATTGATGATTCCGAGGGGCTGGTAGGGGTCTCTGTGGAAGGAAGAAGTTGAGAGAGGGATACATCAATAGCATCAGCGAGTTGAGCCATCTCAGACTCATCATCTGATCCGTACGACGTCATAATGTCTTCAATAACCTCGAATAATCAAGGAAGAAAGCAAGAAAGAGAACAAATTTAGGTAAAAAATGTGGGAATTATCAAAGCTCTGAGACTAATCCGAGCTTTGATTGGCTGTTCGGGCTGTACGGGCTGTCCCGAGCCCAACTCCCCCCCCCCCGCGGCCCCCCCCCGGAGCCCCAAAATAATCCGAGCCCCATTTATATCCAATGGATATCCAATGGATTAATGGATTAGATAAAAAGCCAATCCACCATCCATTAAGAAGGTGGATTGGATTGGATATCCACTAGTAATCCATCCATTGGGAACACTGACTGCCGATCCTGGAGGTGTTTGTCTCGAAAATGCCTCACCGTTGCATCCTAATCGTCGGCTCGCTTACGGGCACTCCTACGTCGCATTCGCTCCTAGTCGGTGGAAGCGAAGTCGTCGGGCAACCGAAAATCGTCGCGAAGCAGAAAGCATCAACACCACACTGTATTTATACTGGTGATCAATGCTAGGTGCTGCGCAACAAATGCTATTAATGAACTAGACTATAATTGAACTAAATGACTCAAATGACTCGTCTGAACTCGAATCCTCCTCTTCAAAGGGAACAAAATCGTCCTGAAGCCAGTCTCTCGAGTGATCTACCTGGTCTTCTTGCACATCTGGCACCTCCTCCTGTATCCA
>JAWWPC010000217.1:0-21101 GCA_033851055.1 Kribbellaceae bacterium
ACCATCCGCGAGATCGCCGACGCCCTCCAAGCCCTCGGCGACACCGACCCCCTCACCGAACGCAGCGCCAAAGCACTCGGCATCCTGTCCGACCCAGCCCTCGCCCACGAACTCATCCAAGTCGCCCGCCACCTCGCCAAAACCCACACCACCAGCGCCAGCCCAACCGCAGACACAGCCGCAGACACAGCCGCGGGCGCCGATGCGGGCACCGCGAGCGCCGGCACAGGCACCCCGAGCGCAACCGACGACGGCGTTGACGCCGCAAGCGCCGGATCGGCACCCCGCGGCGGCCACAGCCCGCACGACACCACCGGTACCGAGTCGGGCTCAAGCGCAGGCACGGATACAGGCGCGGACCCAACCGCAGGCTCGGGCGCAGGCACGGGCACAGGCGCGGGCAATGAGTCGGGCTCAGGCGCGGGCAAGGAGTCGGGCTCAGGCACGGGCACGGATACAGGCACAGCGAGCGCCACGAGCACCATGAGCGTGACCGACGACCGCGTTGACGCCGCAGGCGCCGGCGGCTCGGCAAACCGCGTCGGTGACCACCGCCCGCACGACACCACCGGTCTAACGCCGACCGGCCAATCCGGCGACGCCGACCAGTCCAGTGATGCCGACCAGCACCGCGGGACCGATCAGCACGGCGGGACCGAGGAGTCCGGCGGGGCCGACGACTGCGGTGCTGCTGACGAATGCGGCGGAGTGGACCGGGATTGGTACCCGGCCGAGGAGCCGGGCGCAGACGACGACACCGACCGCGACGCGCCGCACCCCAGCAGCAGCGACCTGCCCGACCCGCTCGACACCCCCACCCGCGTCAGCACCTCGCCATGGAACCCCGCCGACGAGGACGTCGAAACCGCCCGCCGCGACGCCGAACAGCCCGCGCCGAGGATGGACGCCTTCTCCCGACGAGCCCTGGCCGGCCGGCTCGCCGCGATCAAACACGCCGCCTACAGCACCGGCCTCGGCGCCGGCACCAGCCGCAACGCAGGCAAGATCGTGCTGTACGCACACCTGACCGACACCACCCTCGCCACCGGCGACGGCATCGTCCGCGTCGAAGGCATCGGCCCGCACCTAGCCAGCCAACTCACCGAACTCCTCGGCCACAACGACGTCATCCTCAAACCCGTCATCGACCTCAACAACAAAATCAGCGTCGACGCCTACGAAATACCCGACCGGATCCGCGAACACGTCAAACTGACCCACCCCGTCGAACAATTCCCCTACGGCACCGCCACCACCACCATGAGCACCGACCTGGACCACGTCGACCCCTACAACCCCACCGGGCCACCCGGCCAGACCAGCACCACCAACCTCAGACCCCTGCGGCGCTACAGCCACAGAATCAAAACCCACGGCGGCTGGACCGTCCAACGACTCCCCGACGAAGCACTGGAATGGACCACCCTGCACGGATTCACCGTCCGCGTCGACCACACCGGAACGCACCCGGCCACCGACGACAACCAACACTGACCCACGCCCGCACACCACCATCCATCGAGCAGCACGGAACCGCGGCAACACGGTGGTCCCGCGCGCTCCGGCCGCGACGAAGCCCTGTCGGTGTACCGCGGAAGCCTCGGCGTACTGCAGGAGCTGAGCACCCCGCCGGGACGTGGTCAGTTCCTCCCCCGCTATCGGCCGGTCGGCACCGTGTCGCTGGCGCTTCCGGGCTCGTAGGTGTCGAGATACAACTGCCCCAGGGCCACCGTGTCAGCTGAGGACGGTGCACCCAAAACCAGTCCCGGGGTCAGGCGATCTCGACCCACGGGGCGGTTGAAAACAGGTCCCAGACGGACCCCTGGTCGCCACCTCGGCCAGCCTGTCGCCGCTGTGGTCGTCGTCGGCTGCGGCCTTGAGCCACGCTCAAGGCATGTCGGCATCACAGAGTCGTCAGGCTGGCTGCGGCGCTACACGGGCGCGGCGGCTTCCGGGTCGGGGACGCCATCGCCTACATGCGGGCCGTTGTCACCGGCGAGTTGGTGCCGTGCCGATGGAGCACCGCGCCGCTCACCACGCTCAGTTGCTCGATCGGGCGAGCTGATCAGAGTCAGCATCTTCGTCATCGACCGCCCCCTCCTGCCGTTCGAGCGCGGCGGCAATGATCGCACGGCCGAACTCGACCGACTCTTTCGCATCGGCGACGGTGAACTGCTGGGGATCGCCCGCGCGGTGGTCGATGCAGCGCTCGCACAACGACGCCCACTGAGGGAACGCGGCAGCGCCGTGCTGCCCGGCAGCGGTCTTCGACACGATCTCGCCGGTGACCAGCAACGCATGCAGCCGTGGCACGCCGAGCGTGCACCACGGCACGATGAACTCGTCCACCACCTGCTCGTCCGGCAGGCTCTCGACGGCCGTGGCGACCTTGTCGAGAGTCGGCTCCCAGTACGACGTGAGGTTGCCGCGCGTGTAGTCCCGCAGCGCCTGCTGGTCATCGTGCACGACAAGACCGGGTGCAGTCCGCACCGGCACCGCGTAGCGCGCTATCTCCGACCACAACACCGGCGAGACCGGCCCACCATGCGGTGCCACCCTGAAGACACCATCCAACGTGAACACCACCGGCTTCTTAGGGTCCGGCGGAGCCGCCAACTGGGCAGCAGTCAGGTAGGTCACGTCGTACGCGGGCTTGGTCGGCAGCGCCGCGTGGACCTCCTTGACAGGCTCGGAACTCTCCAACGGCGAAGCGAGGATGACGACGCCGTCGATGTCGCTCGAGCCCGGGTGGAAGTCGCCGAGCGGCACCGACCCGGTGAGGTAGAGCCCGGCCACCTGACCAGGCAGTGCCTTGTCGATCAGACCCAGATACTGCGCAGTCGTGGCGGCGACGAGCTCGGGCAGTTCCGTTACGGCGCTCGTCGGTTCGAGACGGAGCGGATGAAGGCGGCCAGGTCGGCGGATTGCTGGACCCGTGATGGTTCGTGGACGTACATCATGTGACCTGCTTCGTAATAGGCGGTCTCGATGTTCGGGCGTAGCTCGTCCGGAATCTGCAAGCGGGCCAACGTGTGCTCGGTGGCGAAGTACGGCGTCGCACCATCGTAGTGGCCGGAGGCAACGTGCACCTTGAGGTGCGGGTTGGACCGCATCGCGGCGGCCAGCTTGTCCGCGACCGTGACCTGTCGGTTCTCGAACTCCTTGTACGACCAGTCGCCGCCCACAGCGCCGGAGATCACCTCGTACGGCAGGTCGTTCAGGTATTCCAGCTCCGCTCGCACGTAGTGGTTCAACGCAGCTGTGTAAGGTCCCATGATCGCGCTGAACGACGGGTCCTCGGCGAAGTGCTCGCGGCCGGCGTCGGGGTCCCAGCCGGTGAAGCGCCCGTCCAGCCGGCCGACCACCTGGCGGCGCTCCCGCAGCAGTTCAGTGAAGAAGCGGACATGCTCGATCCGGAGGTCCACCCGGTCGACATAGTCCTCGGACAGCCCCGTCAGTGCTGCCAGCCGGGTGATCACCGCGGACCGCTCCCCCGCGGACAGCCGGTTGCCCTGGGCAAGCGCCTGCGGATAGACGCCGGCAGCAAACTCCTCGGCATCCGCGAGTACCTCTTCCAGTGCCCGGTCCCCGTTGGCACCGTGGTAGTGCGCTATCGCTGCGTACGACGGGAGGAACAGCGCGTACGGCAGATCGTTGCCAGGCGTGAACCGGATCGTGCCGAACTCGAGCACGCTGGAGATCAGCATCACGCCGTTCAGGTACATCCCGTACCGGTCCTGCAAATGCGAGGCGAGCCCGGCCGCCCGAGTCGTACCGTAGGACTCACCGGCGAGGAACTTCGGCGACATCCAGCGACCGTTGCGCGAGGTCCACAGCCGGATCACCTCGCCGACGGACTCGAGATCGCGGGTGAACCCGTGGTACTCGCCCGGCTTCTCCCCCTCCACCGTCCGCGAGTAGCCCGTCGACACCGGGTCGATGAACACCAGGTCGCTGTGCTGCAGCAACGTCTCCGAGTTGTCCACCAGCCCGTACGGCGGCGGGGCCAACTCCCCGGCATCACCGGAAACCACCCGGCGCGGGCCGAGCAACCCGAGGTGCAGCCAGATGCTGGACGACCCCGGGCCGCCGTTGAAGGCAAAGGTCACCGGCCGCTTGGTCGCGTCGGCATCATCCAGCGTGTAAGCGGTGAGGAAGACCTCTGCCTTCGCCTGGTGGCCGTCGAACGCGCCATCGGTGAGTACTTCTTGGCGCAGCACGATCCGCCCCGTGGTGGCGGTGTACTTCAGCTTGCGTCGACCGATCGTCAGCACATGCTGGGTGGACTTCAGGTCGTCGGCCGGGACGCGCTCCGGCTCGGACTGCGTCGGCGTCGGCGTACCGGCCGGGTCTTTGTCCTTCGCTGCGGTCGTCTTCTTGGGTCCTCGCTCAGCCGTCGCCATGCGATGACCCTAAACAATGACCGATCTGGATAGTCTCGGGCCATGACGTCGATCCTGCACATCGCCTTCGTCGACCAGTGGAACGCCGCCAGGGAAGCGGGCAGCTACCGGGTTTCCACCCGCGGCCACAGCCTGGACGACGGTGCGACCTTCATCCACGCCTCCCGGCCGGAGCAGGTGAGCCTGGTAGCGAACTTTGCCTACGCCGACGTGACCGAGCCGCTCTGTCTACTGGTGATCGACACGGACCGGCTCGTCTCGGCGATCTGCGACGAGGACCTGGACGGCAGCGGGCAGACGTTCCCGCACATTTACGGACCGCTGAACCTCGACGCCGTCATCGACGTACAGGCATATGAGCGCACGGCCGACGGCCGCTGGCCCGAGGTCTCCGCTACCTCGCTCTGAACGGAATCGTCTGGAAGCCGCTCAACCGATACCCTGTTCAGGGAACGGGTCGGTCGGGCGACCGCGTCGTTCGCCGGTATTGTCGCGGCTTCGCGATCAACCGGCGGCGCCGAGGAAAGTCCGGACTCCACACGGCAGCGTGGTGGGTAACGCCCACCCGGGGTAACCCGCGGGACAGTGCCACAGAGAACAGACCGCCAGCGGCTTCGGTGATACAAGGTCATCGAAGTGCGGGTGAGGGTGAAACGGTGGTGTAAGAGACCACCAGCTCTGCAGGTGACTGCGGAGGCTTGGTAAACCCCACGTGGAGCAAGGCCAAGAAGGGCGGCGGGCAACCGCTGCCTGCGCGAGCGTTCGAGGGCTGCCCGCCCGAGCTCGCGGGTAGGCCGCTAGAGGTGGCCGGCAACGGTCACCGTAGATGGATGGTCGCCGGCTTGGCGCGCCGCAAGACGCGCCAAGCCACAGGATCCGGCTTACAGACCGGCCCGTTCCCCACAGCAGTCGTCGCGGAGGCGGATGCTGGGGTCGCCTGCCTTGGCGCCAAGGCCGGTGGTGCGACCCTTCGGCTCCTCCCAATCCTCCTGCCGGCCCAGCGCGGTCAGGTCGATGGCGTTGGTGGTGAAGCCCATCGAGTCGGTCCCCCGCCCGTACGTCGAGTACGTGTGGTGGACGTCGTTCTCGACCCGCAGGAAGCAACTCATCCCGTGCAGGTCGAACGGCTGCTCGCTCTGCAGGTGCTCGTTGACCTGGAGGGCGTCCCACTCGGCCTTGGTGCGGTAGTTGTACGCGAACGGCACGACGGAGTCGTCCAGCGTGACGTGGAAGTCGTAGTTGAAGTCACTCCCGTACGACGAGTACCAGGGGAACTTCCAGCCCATCCGCTGCTTGAAGGCGGCGATCTTCCCGTACGGCGCCCGCGAGACGGCGGCGAAGGTTGTGCCACGGTCGTTCAGCTGGACCAACTGGCCGATCTCATCGGCGAATCCCGAACAATTCGGGCAGCCCGCATCCCACTCGGGCTGGAACATGAAGTGATAGACGACCAACTGGAGCCGACCCTCGAACAGGTCGAGCAGACTGGCCGCACCATCCGGACCTTCGAACGCGTAGTCCTTGTCGATCTGGACCATCGGCAACCGGCGCCGGTCGGCGTTGAGCGCATCCCGCCGGCAGGTGAACTCCTTCTCCTCCGCCAGGAACTTCTTCCGCGCTGCGACCCACTCCTCACGCGAGACGACCTCAGGCAAATTCATCGCGATCTCCCAAGCAGGCACCCCGTACGGGTGCGTCCACGTGAGACGTCGGACCGGCCGTCACCCTCTCGACATCAGATCTAGTTCGTAGGTCTGGCTGAGGAGGTCGGTGCCGAAGAGGCCGTGCGGCTCGTCCGCGATCAGCTTGAACCCTCGCGCCAGATAAATCTTCCGCGCCGCCACCAGTGGATCGTTCGTCCACAGCACCATCCGCTTGTAGCCGACGGCTCGGGCGAACTCCACGCAGGTGTCGACCAGCCGTCCGCCCAGGCCGTGACCGCGCCCGTCCGGACGCTCACTCACGCACGGCCTGGCCGATCTGTCACTCCGGCCGCTCGCGGCCGCGATCGGTTCCAGCCCACGGGTCTTGTTGTTCCTCTTCGGCAGCAAGGACGGCCTGATCAGGGCACTGCTCGCCCACGCCCGCAGCGACGAGCTCGAACTACTCGCCAGCATCACCGCCCAGTACGACGGCCAGCCACCCGGCCTGGAGGTGGTCGCGCGGAAACTGTGGACCTGGCTTGCGGCCAAGGAGCACCAGCCGCTGCTCAAACTGTGGGTCGAGGCCTACGGCCGGTCTCTGGTCTCGCCTGACGGGCCCTGGGCAGACTTCGCCCGCTCAACCGTCGAGGACTGGCTCGAGCTACTCGCAGCCGCCCAAGCCCCGGCCGAGCGCAGGACCACCCGCGGCCGGGCACGGCGTACCGGCGTACTGGCCGTTCTTAGAGGCGCACTCCTCGACCTGCTCGCCACTGGCGACGTCAAACGAACCACGGCAGCAGTCGAGGCCACCCTCAGCTAGTCAGTTGGAAGGCGATAGTGCGTTTGGCGATGTCGGCTTCCACGAGTTTGACGCGGACCGGCTGGCCGAGTGGGAGGAGCGCCGTACCGGAGACGCGTCCCTCGACCGCAAGGGTAGACAGGGCGACGATGCCGCGGGTCGGGTCGCGCTCGTCCACGTCGGTGATGACGCCATCGAACTCCGCGCCCAGATGGTCCACGACCAGCCCGGCCTCGACCATGCTGAGGATCGAGCGCTCGTAGGCGTGTGCCTTGCGGTCGCACTCCTCCATGATCTTGGGAATGTCGTCCATCGACTCACGGATCCATTCCGGCACCGGCTGATCCGCGCAGAGCGCCACACAGATCTCGCTGGTCCAGCGATCGACCAGCCGGCGGAGCGGAGCGGTCACGTGCGCGTACTCCGACTTCATCGCCGCGTGCTCGGGCTGCTCCGGCACGCCACCGGAGAAGGACGTGTAGCCAGCGCCGCGGAACAGCACCGTGCAGGCTGCCAGCATCGCCGCGTGCGCCGGCGCCAACGGGTCGAGGCCGTGGATGAACTCCGCGTACGACTTGCCGACCGGCCACGGGATGCCGAGGGCCTTCGCCGTGTTCTCCAGGCGGCGGCGTACCTCGTTATGGGAGTCCGGCAGGGTTCGCAGGATGCCGATCTCGCCGGACATCATCAGGTGTGCGGCGCCCATCCCGGTGAGCAGGGAGATCTGTGCGTTCCAGCCCTCGATCGGCAGCGGGGCGCGGAATTCCAAGCTCCACTCGCCGTTCGCGGCGATGATCTCCTGGTCCGGGATGGGCAGGTTCACGCCGCCCCGCTCGCGTTCGCGCTGTTCGCGGAGCTTGCCGACCTCACGCAGCAATTGCAGCGACTCCGACGCCGTACCGGCGTCGAGGTCCTTCTGGACGCCGGCGTAGTTCAGTTTCGCGCGCGACTTGACCAGCGCACGCTTGACCACGACGTTTGTGCCCTCGCCGTGCGAGTCGACGGCGATCGTCCACAGCAGCGCCGGGCGGACCTGGTCGGGCAGCAGCGATGCCGCTCCCTCGGACAGCTGCGGAGGGTGCAGCGGGGTGCGCTTGTCAGGTGCGTAGAGCGTCTCGCCGCGCTTACACGCCTCGACGTCGATCGGATCACCGGGCTGCACGAACGCGGCCACGTCGGCGATCGCGTAGTGCACCGTGTACCCGTCGCCGGCGCGCTCGATGTGCACCGCCTGGTCCAGATCCATCGAGTCCGGCGGGTCGATGGTGACGAACTCGAGGTCGGTCCGGTCCTCGCCGGACAACCGCGGGTTCGCCGCCGCGGCCGCAGCGGCGGCGACTACCTCGACCGGGAACTCGGCAGGCACCTCGAGCTCCGCCCGAATCGCCTGCAGCGACGCGCGGAAGACCTCAGGGACTGCCTCGACGAAACGCACCCTCTGATACGGCACCCAACCACTCCGTCCACTCGCCTCCCCCGCACATCGTTGTACGGGCTCGCCAGGGTCAGACTAGTGGTCTGACTTGGGGTGTGGTGCGTAGCTCCGGTGTCCGGGTAGGTGCATCGCAAGGCGGAGGAGGGGTTCGATGTGGGTTCATCGTGCCCCGAACGACAACGCAGCGAGGTGCCTGCCCGGGCGCCGGAGATGCGTGCCACACCCCAAGTCAGACCACTAGCGATGGCTGAAGGTTGAAGCTCTTCAATGATGCCAAGCCGTCGGCGTACCAGTGGATCTCGGTGATAGACGCGGGCTTGAGTTCCATCCGGAACAGCGAGGTCATCGGCGCCTGCAGCGCCGACCGGATCATCAGCTTGATCGGCGTCACGTGGGAGACCACGACGACCGTTTTGCCCGGATAGGACGACAACACCGAGTCACGTGCCGACCGGACCCGACGGGCGCACATGTCGAACGACTCGCCCCCGGGCGGTGCGACGGCGGTCGACTCCATCCAGGCGTTCAGTGCCTCCGGCCACTTGTGCTGCACCTCGGCGAAGGTGTACCCGTCCCAGTCGCCGAACGAGCATTCCTGCCACGCGTCCGCCACGGCCACGTCGAGTCCGAGTGATTCCGCCACGATCCCGGCCGTCTGCTGGGTCCGGCGCATCGGCGACGACACGACAACGTCGACGCCACCGATCGTCGACAGGTACGACGCTGCCGCCCGCGCCTGGGCCTCACCTGTCTCGTTCAGCCCTGGGTTGTCTCCACCGGAGCCCGAGAATCGCTTGTCCGCCGTATGGGGAGTCTCGCCGTGGCGCAGGAAGATGAACTGCGTCGCCGGCTCGGCCCGAGCACCCCAGCCCCGCAACGCCTTCTGTTGATCCCTCGGCTCGGTCGGGGCAGCCACCTTTGCGGCTGCCTCAGTAGGGCGAAGCGGGACCGGCTTGCCGTCCAGCGCCATGTTCACCAGGGCGTCCGCGGCCGCGTTCTGCAGCCGCGGCACCCAGGTCCACTCGGTGCCGAACGGTGCGAGCGACTGGGCCTTCATCGCCAGGGGCTTCAGGTCCGGGTGCTTGATCTTCCACCGGCCGGCCATCTGCTCGAGCACCAGCTTGGAGTCCATCCGGACCTCGATGGAAGCGTTCGGCGCGTACTCCCTGGCCAGCTCGAGTCCGGAGATCAGGCCGCTGTACTCGGCGACGTTGTTGGTCGCCACGCCGATGGTGGCGCCCGCTTGGGCGATCACCTGACCCGTTTCCGGGTCGCGCACCAACGCGCCGTACGCGGCTGGGCCGGGGTTGCCCCGGGAGCCGCCATCGGCCTCGACGATAACGTGCTCCGGGCCCTGGCTCATACCTTGGTCTCCGGGGTACGGACCAGGATCCGGCCGCACTCCTCACAGCGCAGCACCACGTCGGGTGCGGCCGCCTTGATCCGGCCGAGGTCGGACGGGTTCAGCTCCATCCGGCAGCCCATGCAGCGCTTGCCGACCAACGGCGCGGCGCCGATCCCGCCGTTGCGCTCCCGCAGTTTCTGGTACGTCGTGAGGAGGTCCGTGGGCAGTTCGGCCGAGACCTTGGCGCGCTGGTCGCCGAGGGAGGAGCGCTGCTCGTCGAGCTCCTTCAGCGCGGCATCCCGGGTGGATTCCAGCTCCGCCTGTCGGCCTGCGAAAGCGTCGGCCCTGGTCCGCAGGTCGGCCTGGACCGCCTCGGCCGCCTCCAGCCGCTCCATCACCTCGAGCTCGGCGTCCTCCAGGTTGGAAATGCGCCGGTCCAGCGAGACGACCTCGTGCTGCAGACCCTCGAGGTCCTTCGGCGAGGTCACCTGGCCGGAGTCCAGCCGCTGCTGGTTGCGCGCCTTGCGCAGCCGCACCTGCTCGACGTCCGTGTCGGCCTTCTTCTGCTCGCGCTGCAGGTCGCTGACCTCGGTATCGGCGGCGACCAGGTCGCGGTCCACCACAGACTTCTCCTTGCCGAGCTCGGCAACGGCCGCGTGCTCGGGCAGGGACTTGCGCTTGTGCGCGACCTGATCCAGCTGCAGGTCGAGATCCTGCAGGTCCAGCAACCGGCGTTGGACAGCGGGCTCGGCGTTCAGGGTCGGCTCCTTCAAGGGTTCAGTTGTATATCCGCTTAGAACCGGAGGGTCCAGGCATCTGTTCGAACGGTAGAGATGTGAGTGTCTACGCTACTGCCCCGCGCTGCCAAACCCGAGATCAGGAGTCGTTCCGCATCCGCCAGCCACGGCCATTCGCTCGCCCAGTGCGCAACATCCACCAGCGCCGGCCCCTCGTCGTACGCGCGAGCCTCGGTCGCCGGGTGGTGCCGCAGATCGGCAGTGACGTACGCATCGACCCCTGCCGCCCGCACCCGGTCGAACTCGGAGTCGCCCGCTCCCCCGACCACCGCAACCGATTCGACCAGCCCCTCGGGATCCCCCGCCACCCGTACGCCGTGCTCGGTCGCGGGCAAGGCCTTCGCGACATTTTCAGCGAAAGCGCTGAGCGACATCGGCTGAGCCAATACGCCGACCCGGCCGCCGCCGAGGTCGCTCGGGAGCGCCGCCAGCTCGAACAAGTCGAAAGCCGGCTCTTCGTAGGAATGCGCGGCCCGCAGGGCCTCGATCACGGCCCGGCGCCGGTGTCTTGGCAGCACCATCTCGACCCGGGACTCCTCGACCCGCTCGATCTCGCCAACCCGTCCCACCGTCGGGTTGGCACCGGCCAGTGGGCGGAAGGTGCCCACGCCGATCGAACTCCAGGCGGCGCGCTCGTACTCGCCGATCCTCCCGGCGCCGGCGGCAGCGAGGGCCTCGATCATCGCCTCGGTCTTGGCGACCGGCACGTAGACGACGATCTTGTCCGTCGGCTCGGACGGCAACGCCTTCAGCGGCCTGGTCGCGGTCAGTCCGAGGGCGGCGGCGAGGGCATCGCTCACCCCCGGGTTCGCGTTGTCCGCGTTGGTGTGGCACACGTGCAGCGCCGTGTTCGAGCGGATCAGGTCGTGGATCACCCTGCCCTTCGGCGTCGTCGCTGCCACGCTGTTGACACCTCGAAGCAGCAGCGGGTGGTGCGTCACCAGCAGGTCGAAGTCCCCCGCGATCGCCTCGTCCACGACCACCCGCATCGGGTCGACCGCGAACAGGATCCGCCGGACCGGCGACCCAAGGTCCCCGGTCACCAGCCCGACTGCATCCCAGCTCTCCGCCCAGGACGGGTCGTACAACCGATCTAGTACGGCGATCACGTCGCCAAGCGTCGGAGTCACGACCCCCATCCTGCCGCGCCAGCCGGCAGGCGGGACAGTGAGGTCAGGGTCGACAATCCCTTCTGGCCGCGGCACTGATGGCGGCTGACGACTGGCACGCCTAGGCTGCGTGAGCATGGTAGGCATCGTGTTACGTGTCCGACTCACGAGCGGTGATCACTTAGATGTCACGTACGAGGAGTCCGACGCCGTCGGTGACGACGAAGTCATCGAGCATGCCGTTTCGGCGCTTGCGGACAATGCCGGCATGCTTCGCTGCAGACATGGTGACCGGCTCATGGTGCTGTACGCACGGGGCGTCTCCGCCGTGGAGGTGGCGCCACGCGGCGCGGTCCTGTAACAGAGGCACTGCCGTTCAAGGTCATCGTGATTCGTTGCATCCGTCCTACCCGCGCGAGAATGCTCTGGTTGCCGGGGACGCGGATCGGCTCAGGCAACTTCTGCAACCCGAGCTCATCTGGACTTCCAACGCCGGGTGAGCGCGGTTGCGACTGCCTCCGGTACGACGAGGTTGCGCCCGGCCGGCACGATCGCCCGATCCTCCGGCATGCCGGTGCACAGGACGAAGGTCTCGCCGTCGTGGCCCTCCAGTAGCAACTGCAGCGCCTCCCGGACCCGCGCGGGCCGGTGAGGACCCGGTGGGACAGCGTGGCGGGCGCGTCGTCGTACGCGGTGAAGACGATGTGCGCGCTCATCACCAGGTCGTACACCCTCTTCCGGCGAGCCAGGCGAAACGGAGGATCAGCCGCCGGCCATCGTCACGGACAGCGAGCGCCGGGCCTTCGGAAACCGCGCCCCTGGTCGATCAGGGGCATCGTTGTCAGGTGTTGTTAACCACAATCCGAATCGGAAATCAAGCACTAACGCGCGTGATCGGGCCGGAATCACCGGCTTGACCTCTCGCTGTACGGCCCGGTTACAGATAACGTTGTCTCTCGACCTAACCGCTCTCGACAGGGCTCAACGACCGTGACTTTGCAGATCACCCGTGTCTCCTCGCCAGAAATCTTCGTCGGCAGGGACGACGACCCGCGTCAGATCCTGCGGGTGGAGCTCGACCGGACCGCGTCCGACGGCCCCCTGACCGTCCGCGTGGCAGGCGCCGGCGTCTCCGGTACGGCGGAAGTCGCCGAGGGTGACGGGTCCACCACAGTCGAAGTACCGCTGGACCTGGCCGCCGACCTGCGCGCGGCGTACGGGACTTCGGTCGACGCCACGGTGACCGTGCTGAGCGGGGACCGGGAGCTGGCAGCGGACAGCGGGCCGGTCGTGGTGGCCGAGCCCGGCTGGACGATGGTGATGGTGTCGCACTTCCACTACGACCCGGTCTGGTGGAACACGCAGGCGGCCTACACGACCAGCTGGGATCTGCAGGGACCGGACGGGACCACCCGGCCGGTCTACACGCACAACGCGTTCTCGCTGGTCGATGCGCACCTCAAGCTCGCGCTGCGCGATCCGGCGTACTGCTTCGTGCTGGCGGAGCTCGACTACCTCAAGCCGTACTTCGACACCTTCCCCGAGAACCGCGCGGTGCTGCGCCGGCTGATCGCCGAGGGTCGGGTGGAGATCATCGGCGGCACCTACAACGAGCCGAACACCAACCTCACCGGCGCCGAGACCACCATCCGCAACATCGTGTACGGCGTCGGCTATCAGCGGGACATCCTCGGCGGTGATCCGCAGAATGCCTGGCAGCTGGACGTGTTCGGACATGATCCGCAGTTCCCCGGCTACCTGGCCAAGGCCGGGCTGACCGGTAGCGCCTGGGCCCGTGGCCCGTTCCACCAGTGGGGGCCGCTGCGGCAGACCTGGTCCGAGCCGAAGTCCGGCACAGCGACAGTGATGCAGTTCGCGAGCGAGTTCGAGTGGATCAGCCCGAGCGGCGACGGCGTACTGACTCACTACATGCCTGACCACTACGGCCCGGGCTGGCAGCTGCAGAACGCGCCCAGCGTCGAGGCCGCCGGCGAGACGGCGTACCAGCTGTTTGCCACGCTGAAGACGGTGGCAGCGACCAAGAATACGTTGCTGCCCGTCGGTGGCGACTACACCCCGCCCAACAACTGGATCACGGCGGTCCACCACGACTGGGCGGCGCGGTACGCATGGCCGAAGTTCGTCTGCGGCACCACCAAGCACTTCATGGACCGGGTGCGCCGCGAACTGGACGCCGAGGGACGCAAGCCGTCGCCGCAGTCGCGCGACATGAACCCGATCTACACCGGCAAGGACGTGTCGTACATCGACACCAAGCAGGCTCAGCGCGCCGCCGAGGTGGCCGCGGTCGACGCCGAGAAGCTCGGCACCTTCGCCGATCTGCTCGGCCTGGGGACGTTCGCCGAGGCTGCGCTGGACAAGGTGTGGCGGCAACTCGCATTCGGCGCGCACCACGACGCGATCACCGGCTCGGAGTCCGATCAGGTATACATCGACCTCGTCACCGGGTGGCGCGAGGCCCACGACCTCTCCGACGCCGCCCGCTCCGCTGCTCTGCAGGCCTTCGCCGCCCGCATCGACACCACCGGCGACGGCGCCCGCGGCACCCCCGTCGTCGTCACCAACACCCTCTCCTTCACCCGCACCGACCTCGTCACCGTCCCCCTTACGTCCGAAGAACCTTCGGACGTAAGGATTGTGGATGCGGAGGGGGAAGAGGTGCCGTCCGTCGTTGAGGGTGACACCTTGACCTTCCTGGCGAAGGATGTGCCGTCGTTGGGGTGGCGGACGTACCGGTTGGCCGCCGGTACGGCGGGTGGCTGGGCGCCGGCTGACTTCGCGGACTCGGTGGAGAACGAGTTCTTCACCGTCACGGTCGACCCCTCACGGGGTGGAGCCGTCAGCGGGATCGTGGACAAGCGGTCCGGCCGGCAGGTGCTGAAGGGACTCGGCAACGAACTGCGGGTCTACGAGGAGTACCCGGACCACCCGAGGTTCGGTGAAGGCCCGTGGCACCTGACACCGTCCGGCCCGGTGGTCGGGTCTACGTCGGCGCCGGCCAAGGTGTTCACCCAGTCCAGCCCGCTCGGCAGCCGGGTGGTCAGTCGCGGTGAGGTGGACGGGATCGCGTACGAGTCGGTGAGCACCGTCTATGTGGGCCTGGACCGGATCGAGTTCACCACCCGGATCCTGGATCACTCGCAGTCCGATCGGCTGGTGCGGGTCAAGTTCCCCGCCGACGTGCCCGGGGCGTTGCCGCTGAGCGAGGTCGCCGGTGCCGTGGTCGGCCGTGGGTTCGGGCTGATCGACGTGGACAGCGAGCAGGCACCGTGGACGCTGGACAACCCGGCCAATACCTGGTTCGGGCTCGGCGCGACCGCCCGGATCGACCTGGTCGATGCCGCTGGCAACGAGGTCGGTACGCGTCCGCTCGCGGTCGCGGAGATCGTCGTACCGGATGGGTCCGAGCCTTCTGATGTGCGGGACCTCGTGGTCGCGCTCGCGCGGGTGGGGGTCACGGCGACCACCTCGCTGGCGGGTGGTTCGCGGTACGGGTTCCTCAAGGTGGACTCGAACCTGCCCGATCTGCGCATCCTGGTCGGCTCGAGCGCTCTGACCGACTCGCTGGTCGAGGAGTTCGGCGTTCTTCCGGGCGATGGGCCGGTGTTCGTCCCGGCGCGGACCGCGCTGGCCGAGGTGTGGCAGCCGAATGCCGATGTGCGTGATGTGCGGGCAATCTCCGCGCTCGTGTTGCCTTCTGACGCGGCTGTTCAGACCGTCCTGGCAGATCTGGCCGATGCTCGCGTGACGGCGACCGTGCACGGCGACGGCGTGGTGGAGGACTTCACCGACGCCACGGTCGCGCTGCTCACCTATGGGCTGCCCGGCTTCGCGGTGGATGCGACCGGTGCGCTCCATGCCTCGTTGCTGAGGTCCTGCACCGGCTGGCCGTCGGGGATCTGGATCGATCCGCCGCGCCGGGCCACGCCGGACGGTTCGTCGTTCCAGTTGCAGCACTGGACGCACGAGTTCCGCTATGCCCTCGCCACGGGCGACGGCGACTGGCGTGCCCTGCAGTTGCCGTCCCGTGGTCAGGAGTTCTCGTCACCGTTGCTAGCAGCAACTACTGACTCGCACGCCGGTTCGTTGCCCGCTACTCATTCGCTGCTGCAGGTATCGCCGGAGCGTGATGTGTTGCTCTCCACGCTCAAGCCGGCGGGCAACCCGATCGCTCACGGCTCCAGGCGTACTGCAGACCCGCGGGCCGGCGTGACGGTCCGCTTGATCGAAGCGACCGGCCTCGGCTCGACGGCCTCAGTCACCTCAGCGCTGCCGATCTCTGCTGCCACCTACGCGGACTTGCTCGAGAACCGTGGCGCTCGAGCAGATGTTGCCGACGGCAAGCTCCAGGTCTCGTTGCCCGGTTCCGCCGTCGACACCTTCGTCCTCGATCTCGACCATGCCGCGGCTGCCGGTGGTCCGGTGTTGGGGCCGGTCGGCGAGCTCGCGCAACCGTCGTACTCGCGGTACTGGTTGCACAACCGCGGCCCGGCTCAGATGGGTTTCCTGCCGGTCAGCCTGTCGGTCTCCCCCACCGTCGCACGGACTGCCGGCAAGCCGTTCGAGGTCTCGATGGTCATCGCCAACCAGTACGTCGATGCGGCGGCTGCCGGACGGTTGACCCTCGACCTGCCGGAGGGGTGGACCTCCGACCAGCCGGACCGTCCGCTCTCCTTGGAGCCCGGTGGCTATGTCCGTTATCTCGCCAACGTCACTCCGGCGGAGGGCTGCCCTCCTGGTCAGTACTTCGTTGCGGCGCGGGTGCTGACCGGTGGCACCGGGGTCCAGGCGGTCGAGGACGTCGTCACGGTGTTTGTCGGGGAGAGTCCGGACCTGACCGCGGTACTCGGCTTCGGCTTCGCGCCGACCGAGGCACCCGAGCACGGCTCCGGTGCGGTCGACGGAGAGCCCGGGCGGCCTACCGGACTGACCGTCTCCCCCTCGACCTCTGATCTCCGGCTGGCTCCGGGCGAACATGCTTCGCTGGAGCTGACGTTCACCAACGACACCTACTCGGAGATCCGGGCCGAACTGCAGCTGGCATCGCCGTACGGGACCTGGTCCTGGCTACCCGAGCCTCTGCAGGCGGTCGTCGTACCGGCCAAGTCTTCTGTGATCGTGCCAGTTCCCGTGCAGGCTCCGGTGGGTGCCGGCGCCGCGCATGCGTGGGTACTGCCCAAGGTGATGTGGTTCGGTCGCGCCCAGTACACGCCCACCGTGCGGCTGGAGATCACCGCATGAAGGTCATCCAGCACGCACCTCCTGCGCCGGCTGGGGTGATGGCCTATCTGAACGGCGAGCCGGTCCCCCGAGCGTTGCTGGACGAGCGACTTGCCGCGCTGCGGGCCGGCGACGCCGCCTGTGTGTTGCCCCGGCCGGACAGCCGCGAGGGGAGGCAGCTGACCCGGTGGGTTGCTCAGGTCGTGCTCACCGAGCGGCTCTGTGTGGACGAGCTCAGCCGCCGCGGTGACGCCGTACCGGTTGGTGCGGCTAAGTCGCTGGACGTGTCGACCGCCGTCGCAGTAGGTTCCATCACCGCCGCCGCCTTGGCCGGTTCCGAGCCCGTACGCCGGGTTGCCGCGCTGGTCAGCGGCGACGTACGGATCCCGCGAGCCCAACTCGATTACGCGGCGGACGTGCTCGGTGAGCAGCCGCCGGCCGACCCGGATGTCCCGGTGCAGAGGTGGCACGCCGAACTGCTGGACAGCGCCCGGCTGGAGGCGTTCGCCCGCTGGCTGAACGCAGCGATGCACGAACGGATCCGGCTGGTGCACGGCCTCGAACATCCCGGCGACAGCACTCAACCTGACAATCTGCACCGCCACTGAACTGGGGGATTCATGAGCGACGAGGCTGCGACCGTTCTCGGCATCGATATCGGCGGTACCAAGATGGCCGCCGCCATCGTCGATGCCGACGGGTTGGTCCTTACCACGGACCGGATCCCGACGCCATCCGGCGACGCGGACCAGGTGTTCGCCGCGCTCGGCGAGCTGATCGCCCGGGTGCAGGGCGACTCGACCCCCTCGGCGATCGGGATCGGTTCGGCCGGCCCGCTGGATCAGTGGCAGGGCCTGGTGTCCCCGGTGAACATCGCCGGCTGGCGGAACTTCCCCCTGGTTGACCGGGTCCGCGCGCTGGTCGGCGACGTACCGGTCGCGCTCGGCGTGGACGGACACTGCTTCGCGCTCGGGGAGTTCTGGACCGGCGCCGGCCGCAACGTGGAAAACCTGCTCGGCATAGTCGTGTCCACCGGCGTCGGCGCCGGCATCGTGGTCGACGGCAAGCCGCTGCTCGGCCAGTCGGGCAACGCCGCCCACCTCGGCCACATGGTGGTCGCCCTGGACGGCGAGCCATGCGCCTGCGGCTCGTACGGCTGCGTGGAGACTTACGCCAGCGGCCCGCGGATGGTCGCCCGGGCCCGACGACGCGGCTGGCGGACGAGCGAGACCGCGGACGCCGCCGTCCTGTCGGCCGACGCGGCGGCCGGGGACGAGATCGCTCTGGCCGTCTTCGACGACGGCGCCCAAGCCCTTGCCGCCGGCATCGTCGCGACTGCGGTGACGGTGGACCTGACCACCGTAGTGATCGGCGGCGGCGTGGCGAAGGCCGGTCCGGTGCTCTTCGAACCGGTGCAGCGCTGGGTGAAGCGGCTCGCGCAACTGCCGTTCGTCGCGGGGCTGACCGTCGAACCGGCCAAGCTCGACAACGCCGGCCTGATCGGCGCAGCCCGGCTCGGCTGGGATGCCCTGCGGCTGAGTTGATTTCTGGCCATTGAATACAGGGACGGGAACGTCACCACCCCGACACGCTGAGCGACCCTTTACACGCATCTAGGCCGCGCGGTAAGGGGTATCCTGTGCATTCTTGCGCAATTTTTACCTTTTACCGCGATCCTTGTAACGGCGGCCCCTGCGTACGCGATGCAACGGATGGATGGAGTGGGGGGCACGTCATCCAAGGGCAATCAGGGGGGCCTGCATGCCAGGGATTGACCGGCCGCGGGTGCGGCGAAGGATAACCCTTCGCCGCACGTGTCGGCAGTTAAGCCGGATGTTCGTCCGTTCACCAGCGCTGGCCGGGACAGCGCTCGACCATAGGGACAGGTCCTGATGTGATGGACGAGGTCGTTCTGTTGATCTTCGCAACCTTGTTCACCGCCCTCGTGGTCACCACTACCAACAGCGACGGCAGCCTGCGTACCTCGGTGGAATCTCGTGGGAACGGGCCGAAACTCGGTAACGTCGGATCCGTCTGCGCCTGTGATTCCCTACTCATCTGCGTGCTCAGCGGCTACGCGCTGACCCGCCGGCGAGGGAGGGTCGCGACCGGTCCTCAGGAGGGATGAGGATCGACGCGGGTTCTGCACCGCGAACGGTAGGCCGGTGGCGCGGGAGGGCTACCGCCGGACTAACCCCCCGTCCGCGGTGCAGAACCGACGAGCCATTCCGGGGCTGGTAGCCGCGAGCGGTCCAGCTTGCCGCTAGCGTTCAGCGGCAGCTCGTCGATCGGCACCAGGACCCCTGGCACGAGGTAGCTCGGGAGCTCCTCAGCGAGCTCCCGCATCAGCCCGGCCAGGTCTGCCGGTGCATCGTCAGCCAGTACGACGTAGCCGAGCAGGCAAGTCTCTCCGGATGGGTCGATACCAGCGACGACCACGGCATCGCTCACGCCGGACAGGTCTGCGAGCACGTGCTCCGTCTCCCCCGGCTCCACCCGGTGGCCGCGGATCTTGACCTGGTCATCGACCCGGCCGAGATAGTCCAACGTGCCGTCCGGACGCCAGCGCCCGAGGTCACGGCTGCGGTAGAGCCGGCCGCCGGGCGAAGCCGGGTCGTCGACGAAGGCCCGATCGGTCTCGTCCGGCCGGCCGAGGTAGCCCTGCGCCACCGCCACGCCGCCGAGGTGGATCTCACCGATCGCACCGACCGGCACTGCCCTGAGTGCCTCGTCCAGCAGCCGCACCACGACACCGTCGATCGGGCGTCCGATCGACGGCCGGTCCTCAGCCACGTCGACCTGATGGATGGTGGCGATCACCGACGCCTCGGTCGGGCCGTACTCGTTGTAAAGTGCGCAGTCGGGGTGCGTGATCAGGAAGTCGCGGAACGTGTGCGTCAGCACCATCGCCTCGCCGGCCGCCACGATCTCCCGCAGCGCGGGCAGCTCGGGCGAACCGGCCAGCAACGCGCTCAGCGGGGTGAACGTCATGAACAGCCGTTCGACCTCATGCTCGCGCAACGCCGCGACCATGGCGACCGGCTCGAAGCGGTTCCCTTCACCGACCAGAACCAGCGCGGCGCCGGAGGCCAGCGCGGTGAACATCTCCTGCACATGGACGTCGAACCCGAACGAGGTCCACTGCAGCGTACGCAGCGACGGCCGCGTCCGCAGGTACTGGCGAATGAGGTTCACCGGGCCACGGTGCGGAACCGCTACACCCTTCGGACTGCCGTTGGAGCCGGACGTATAGATGCAGTAAGCAACATCATCGGCAGCGGCGCGGATCGGCGGCGCCTGCTTGGCGCGCGGATCGCCATCGACTGCCGCGACTGGAGCCAGCCGCAGACCTAGCCGGTCAGCCAACGCGGCATCGTCGCCGACCAACGCGACCGCTCCCGCGTCCGCTGTCATGAAGGACCAGCGCGACTCCGGTACGCCGGGATCGAGCGGCAGGTAGGCCGCACCAGACTTGAGCACAGCCAGTACGGCGACCACCAGTTCGGCGCTACGGGCCACTCTGACGGCCACGAGTTGGCCGGGCCGGACACCGAGGTCCACCAACTGCCACGCGACGGCGTTGGAGCGCCGGTCGAGCTCGGCATAGCTGATCTCCCGAGTGCCCTGGATCAGCGCAATCGCCTCAGGCGTCTTGGCGACCTGCTGCTCGAACAAGGTGTGCAGCCCGCTCGGTTCGCCGACCTTTTCAGCCGTGGCGCCTTCCAGCTCACGAAGAACCAGCCGGTCGGCGTCTGTGACCTGCATCAACTCGGGCAGGGTCGAATCTGGCCTGGCGACCGCGCGCCGCAGCACGGCTTCCACATAGTCCAGCAGCCGCTGGATCGTGGATTCGTCGAACAAGTCGGCGCTGTAGTCCGCCGTACAGCGGATCCCGCCGGCATGCTGGGCCAGCCGCAGGTGTAGATCCAGCTCGGCGCCGACCTCCGGATCGGCCGGGCCGGAATCGAACTCGACGAGGACCCGGAACACTGGTTCCTCGGTCAGCGAGCCGAGATCGGCACCGGCGTGGTCGATAGCGGCAGTGGTTGTCTCGCGGACCCGCTGGGCGAGTTCGCCGAGATCCGGTTCACCGGTCAGGTCGACGCGGAGCGGGATCGGGTTGAAGCCCGGGCCGGCAGGCCTGTCATCGTTGCCCGCGGCACCGACCGGGCGCCGGAGTGCAGCCGTGCCGATCACGATGTCGTCCTGCGCGGCGAACCGGCCGAGCACGGTACCGACGGCCGCGAGCAGGGTCATCAACGGACTGACCCGGCGATCCCGGCTGAAGACGACCACGTCGTCGCCGAGTTCCTGATCCAGCTCGTGCAG
>JAWWPC010000251.1:0-4103 GCA_033851055.1 Kribbellaceae bacterium
CAGGGAGGGTGCGCCGGCGACAACTGGACCAGCCAGGATCCATGGCCGCCCCAGGCATCGGTCACACAACCGCTAGTAGCGGATGAGCGCATGTTCTGCTCTTGTGGGAGTGGATCCCGTGGGTGCAGATTCAGCTCCGCCTGGCGAAGGACAGTCCGTGGTTGCCGAGGGCTTGGCGAAGTTGGCGGGAGCCCTCTGACGCAACCGACGGCCACTAACTAACGGGAGGCAAGCGAATCGTCCTGCGTCACGGCGTCAGCGGACGCTTTAGCGGTTGCCCCGTCCCTACTGCTCGCAGGGGCCCGCAATTCCGCCACGAGGGCAGCCAGCGCAAGCACCAGCAGCACGCCTTCCACCACGACGCTGGCGACGCCCAGCGGCTCGGTCCAGTTCCCCCTGTCATCGCTGTAGCCGGGCAGCCCCGGACCACGCGAGAGTACATATCCCAGCAAGGGGCCCAGCGCGACTCCCACCGTCAGCAGCCAACCCGCCCGGCCGACCGAGCCTCTCCTGGCCAGCAGAAGTAGCACGGCGCACAGCACCCCCACCGCCTCCAGCAGGTAGTAGCCGACGCCGACATAGTGCGGGCTCTTGTCCCCGGGGAGGCCTCCCTGATCCTGCAGGTGGATCCACGCGACGGCCAAACACAGCAGCACGGCGGCCACCCGGGCCGGGTGCACCGCGGCGGAGCGAGCGATCATTTGCGGTCCTCCTCAAACGTCATGGACGGCGGCTCCTGCCCCCACGTATTTCGGTCGCGACCTCCGAAACACCGGACGCCGGCCTCGGCGATCATTCCTCGACGTGCCATTAGAGACTCACGGCCCGACCGGACCAGTCGGTTACGGACAGGTGAAGAATCGGTGAGCAGACAGGTCGATAGAAGCTCCGGGGAGACGTTTTGGTGAATTGGGACTCGCTCGGGACACACTTCGGTTCGTGTCCATTCACGGGGGGTGAACCGTGGACCGTAACGACCGTCCTCGGGAAGATCTGATGGCCAATCAACCGCCGCCCTCCGCCGGATCCCTCGTCTGCCGCGGTTGCGTCCACGGGGGTGGATGCGGCAGTACCGCAGCCGCGAGGAAGCCCTGGCAGCGTGCACCGGATGAACGCCTGCGGCTGCGGAAGGTGGTCAGCCGGTGCGTACGCCGGTCTGTTCGGTGCGCAGGATGCTCGCACTCAGTTGGAGGCATTCGCCGCAGATCCACACGCCGGGGCCGGCGACCATGGCCCGGCCGGGGTCGGTGCAGCCGCAGAACGAGCAGGCCCGTCCGCTGCGGTCCCGGCCTTTGCCGAGGCGGCGGCGGGGACGCGGGTGCGGCGGGATCCAGTCGACGAGTTCTTTCTTGATCTGGTCGGGGTCGATGCCGAGGTCGTTGAGGACGCGGCGGGCGGACGAGCCCGGGTCCAGGGCCATGACGAACAGCACGTGCTCGCTGCGGACCTGGCTCTGGCCGCGCCGGGCCGCCATCCGCCGGGCCTGGAGCACCGCGTTGTCGGCCTCGCCGTCGCCGACGACCCGCCGCTCGGTCCCGTCGCCGCTGGTGATGACGGCGGGTTCGAACAGGCGCAGGCTGGTGTCGCGGACCTTGTCGCGGGTGACGCCGAGCTGGTCGAGGATGTTGGCGGCCACCCCGACGTGCAGTAGCCCCAGCAGCAGATGCTGGGTGCCGGGCACGCTGTCGTCGGCCTCGGCCGCCGCGTAGGCGACGTCCAGGCAGGCGGCCAGCCGCGGCACCATTACCATCGCCTCGGCCGCTTCACCCACCAGGTCGCTGACCTCCAGGCGGTGCGCGAACTTCTGCCGGGCGGCCTGCTTGGACACCCCCAGCCGCTCGCCGATCACCGTCCACGACAGCCCGGCCGCGCGGGCCGCACCAACGTAGTGCTCGACCACTCGGTCCGCGGCATCCCCGGCTTCAGCCGCGACCGTGACCGCGCTTTCCAGCAGCACCAGCGGATCGGTGCTGCCCGAGGCCCGTTCCTGCACCGCTTCGATCAGGACGCGCGCGTCCAGTGGCTCACCGCTCATGCAGACAACAGTAGGTTGTCGATCCTGCTTCGACAACCCTGTGTTGTCACGCGTTTTTCGTCGCGTGTCTGACCGGCTACTTGCGACATGGACATGTCTGGCCCGGGTCAGTGATCGGCGGAGGCAGTGGATGCAGCGGGCGGGCGTCCGGCTCGCGGACCTATGCAGCGACGGCGGGGTCGAGGCGCAACGACCGGTGCCCTACGTCGGCCCACGTGAGCCGGCCCGGTTACCTTTCCGCCACGCCGGTCGCCGACCCGGACGCCGTCTCCTCCCTGGTCGTCGTCTGGCTTGACGACGACCAGCTCGCCGCGCCGGACGAGACAGAGCCGGACTATCACCGGGTCGGCCTTCCGCCGGATTCGTACGTCGTAGCGCTCCCCTTCGGGAGAGCTCGTGTACGACCCGTACTGCTACCTGAGCCGGCACGGCTGCCTCGCGGACGGCCAGGGAATTCCGTGGCCGCTGAAGAGCCGGCCGAGCCGATCTCCGACCTGCTCGAGGGCAGTCCGACGCTACGTGGGGCTGTGCGGAACCACTCCGCGGGAGTGGCTCAAGGGCATCACGGCGTTGGAGGTCGCGACATGGTTCGCGCTCTGCTGCTGCGGGAGGAGAGGCTCGTGATGCGTCAGGATGAGTTCGCCGATCTTCCGAGGGCCTACACCTGACAACGGGCCTGCGGTTCCGGGCGCGACGCGGTCAGTCGGCGAGGTCGGCTTCGATCTCCAGGACGATCTGGACCTTCTCGCCGAGCGCGGTGCCGCCACCGGGGATCGGCCCGTTGTAGCTCACGCCGAACTCGGACCGCTTGATCTCGGTGGTGGCCGAGAAGCCGGCCTTGGTGCCGCCTTGAGGGCTCGGCCCGAACTCCGGCGTTTCGGCGGTCAGGGTGACCGCCTTGGTGACGCCGCGGATCGTCAGGTCCCCGTCGATGAAGTACTGGTCGTCCTCGTAACGGAGGCCGGTCGAGGCAAAGGTGAGGGTCGGGTAGTTCTCGGCCTCGAAGAAGTCCGCAGAGCGGATGTGGTCATCGCGCATCTGGTTGTTGGTGTCGATCGAGCCGGCCTCGATGGTGGCGGTGACGGTGGAGTCCAGCGGGTTCTCGGCAGTGACGATCTCTCCGGTGAAGCTGCTGAAGTGGCCCCGGACCTTGCTGACCATCATGTGCTTGATGACGAAGCCGACATGCGAGTGGACGGTGTCGATGGTCCACCGGCCGGCGACGTAACCGGGGATCTGGACTTCGGTCGAGATCATGACGCTCCCTATGCTTGAGATACGGTCTAGTAGTTCTGTTTGGTTCCTCGGTACTCTTTTGAAACCACAGTCATCATCTTGCTGGCGGCAATGTCCGCGCAATCAGGCACTTTTGGGTGCCCCGGTTCCCTGGAGGTAACAGTGCCGGAGGGCAGGGTCGGTCCGCATGACCCCAATGGGTGCAGGATACGGGAGGTCCTCGACCTGGTCGCGGACAAGTGGTCGCTCTACGTCGTCGCCCACCTCGGTGACGGCCGGAAGCGGTTCACCGAGCTCAAGCGCGGCATCGACGGGATCAGCCAACGCATGCTCACCGTGACGCTGCGCGGCCTGGAACGCGATGGCGTCGTGCTGCGCACGGTCTACAACGTGATGCCGCCGCACGTGGCCTACGAGCTGACCCCCATGGGCCGGACGCTGCTCTGCGCCACCGCCCCACTGCTCGAATGGAGCGCGGAGCACCTGCCCCTGATCGATGCCGCTCGCGCCACCTACGACGCCCGCTCGGGACTTCACCTGCCACCGCCGGCTGAGGTGGCCGGCTGACATCGCCCGGCCGAGCTGACCGAGGCCCTGCTCACCTTCCTCGGTGAAAATTCTGATGCCCGGCTCGTCCCGTGTTGACAAGCTGCTGGCGTAGACCGCCGGATCAGCCCTGCCGGCGCGCCCCGATCACCCCATAACGGCCGCGGGAGGGCGCGCTCGTCTCCCCGGCCCCGGCGCTCACAGATCGAACTTGACCCCGGTGAGCCGCTCGGACTCGTCCCACAGGCGACGGCACAACTGCTTGTCGCGCGGGGGGCCGCCGGAA
>JAWWPC010000255.1:0-17165 GCA_033851055.1 Kribbellaceae bacterium
GTGCAGCGGTTGCCGGTGCAGGAAGTGCAGACGATCGGTGGCTGATGTGAGGCCGATGGAGGGACCACGATGGTGAAGAGCAGTGCGCCGGTGCGATCGGCACGGCTGCCGCAGCGGGGGTCGGGAAATGCGGCCGCGGACCGGCTGAAGGGCTTCGTTTCGTTGCTCGCGATGCTCGCGATCGTCGGCGGGGTTCCGTATGTCCTGCTGAAGTTCTTCGGTACCCCGTGGCCGGACAAGATGCCGAGCCGCGACGTGCTGTTCAGCGAGTTGAGCACCGAGACAGTGCTGGGGATCATCGCGTTCTTCATCTGGGTGGCCTGGCTGCACTTCGTGATCTGCCTCATCGCCGAGGCCGTCGCGGAGGTCCGCGGCCATGGGCTTTCGCCACGGATCCCGCTCGGCGGCGGTTCGCAGACCCTGGCTCGCCGGTTGATCACGGGCGTCGTACTGATCGCCGGCGCCGCCAGCGTGACGCTGCCGACCGCCAATGCCGTGACCACGAGCCTGGCGGCGCCGACCTCGGTGAGCGCGACCCAGGGTGGCGACCAGACGCAGCGCAGCACGTTCCTCGACACCGAGGCCCGGAGCAAGGTGCTGAGCGGCAACACCCGCACCGGCGTACGGACGAACAACGACCAGGCCGGCCAGGTGATCAAGTACACCGAGGTCAAGCCGCCGCAAGGGCGGAACTACGACTGCCTGTGGGATATCGCCGAGCGTTACCTGGGGGAGGGGCGTCGGTACAAGGAGATCTACGACCTCAACCACAACAAGCTGCAGCCGGACGGACGTCGCCTGACGAACCCGGACCTGATCCTGCCGGGCTGGCAGGTGCGGCTCCCGGCCGACGCCAAGGGACCCGGCGTGCACACGGTGAAGGTTGCGCTCGACAACAAGACCACCCCAGTGATCAAGGACACCACGCTCAAGACCGGCAAGGGCAAGATCACGACCGTTGATCAAGGCAAGGACACCAAGGTCAGTAAGGACGGCCGCTGGTTCGAGGAGCAGGGCACCGAGAAGCGGTCGTCGGTGGAGATCGGCAGCGCGGCGCACGACCCGACGGCGAAGGATGCAAAGCCTACGGATCACGGCACCGGCAAGGTCGCGGCGCACGATCCGGGTACGACCACCGACGACGCGCGGCCGGGCGACCCGGCCGCCGGCGGAACGCGGGTGCACGACGCTCCGGTGGCGGTCGACGCCGGCAGCGGCATCGACCCGGTCCAGGCCGGCATCTACGGCTTGGGCGCGACGCTGCTGGCCGCCGGTCTCGCGCTGGCGCTGAAGCGTCGCCGTGGCTGGGCGCAGGGCCCGGGCCCGAAGGCCGCGAGCCACCGGCAGACGGAGGTCGGCCTGCGGCTTGCGGCCGACATACCGACCGCACAGTTCGTCGACAACTCGCTGCGGCAGCTCGGCGCGAACATGACTCAGCAGAATCAGCCCATGCCGGCCGTCGTGGCTGCGCTCGTGACCGACAAGGCACTGACTCTCGTGCTGGAGCCGGGGGCGGCCCCGGCGCCGCCTCCTCCGCCGTGGCAGGTCATTGCCGAGGGACGCCGATGGGTGTTGCGCCGGGCGTACGCGCCGGAGGGCGAGATCACCGCGCCAGCGCCGTACCCGACCCTGGTGACGATCGGCCAGAACGCCGACGGCGCAACGATCCTGGTGGATCTCGACACCGCCCGTGGCATCGCAAGCTTCGGCGGTGTCACTAACTCAGCGCGGGATGTGGTGGGATCGCTGGCCGCCGAACTGGCCACGAACCTGTGGTCCGAAGGCGCCCATGTCAGCATGGTCGGCTTCGGTGACGACCTGTCGTCGCTGGCGCCGAGCCGGCTGAGCTACTGGACGTCGCTGGACGAGGCCCTGCACGAGGTGACCCGGCGTACGGACGCCCAGGTGCAGGCCTGCGGCCGTCGCGATGCGGATTCGGTCGCCGCCGTACGGATGTCGCACCCGGACACGCTGCTCTGGGGTGCGGAGATCATCTTCGTGTCCGCGCCGCCTTCGCCGGAGGAGACCGAGCGGCTCAACCGGCTGGCGGCCGACCCGAAGCGTTGTATCGCCGCGGTGGTGGTCGGCGACGTGATGAACTCGCCGTGGCGGTTCGTGGTGGATGAGAAGAACCAGGCGGTCTGCCGGTTGCTCGGCCTCGAGGTCGATGCCCACAGCATCAACCCGGCCCAGTTCGCGGACCTGGTCGCGTTGTTCGACGTGGCCGAGACAGAGGCGCTGGACAAGCGAAGGGCGGAGCAGGACATGCCGGCGTACGAGTTCTCTTCCAGTGACCTGAGCAAGGCGGCGCCGGTCGAGATCGACCTGCTCGGCCCGGTCGAGGTGGATGCGCGCGGCGAGATCGAGGACGGGCGGCTCGAGCTGTCCATCGAGATCGTTGCCTTCCTGGCCAGCCAGGACTACGGCGTCCACCCCAACGTTCTCGCGGGCGCGATCTGGCCGCGTGGCATCAGCGAAGAGCTCCGCGACGCGGCGCTGGACCGGACCCGGCAGTGGCTTGGCCTGGACGCCATGTACGCCGACGAAAGCGGCCGCTGGATGCTGAACCGCAGCATCGTGCGGGTCGACTGGGACGTGTTCCGCACCCTGGCCAAGCAGGCCTCGATGATGGACGACCCGCGTGGACCGCTGTCGACGGCGCTGAGCCTGGTGCACGGCCAGTCGTGGTCGAACCTGCCTGCCGGTCGGTACTCCTGGCTGGCGACGTCGGGGATCGAGCGGCGGATGGCCGAGACGATCGTGGACAGCGCGCTGAAGTTGGCGGAGGCGAGCTTGCGGCACAACGACGGCAACTTGGCCCGTACGGTGCTGCAGACCGGCCTGAGCTTCTCGCCGGCCTCGGAGGACCTGTGGCGGGCAACCCTCCGCCTGGCTGCCCACTTCGGTACCCAGAGCGACGTCAGCACGGTGGCCAGCCAGATGTACGCGGCGATCGCCAAGCACGGCGGCCCCCGCGGCGCCGAGTCCGAGACCGACGCCCTGGTCCACGAACTCCTCCCGAGCTACCACCGCCCCGCTGCTGTCGCCTAACCGCAACCGCCCAACTGCTGTCGCGTAGTCGGCTCCGTGTTGTGCCCGAGGGGCGGGTCCGCGCGCTGGGTCTGCCTTTGTGTACCGCTCAGTCGTTGGCATCGGGTTGGGGTGATTAGGTCGTGCACAAAGGTGGACCCGTAGCTCTACCTTGTGCACCCGCTCAGCCGTTGGCGCCAAGTTGGCTGTTAGTCGCGGCGGTAGGTCGAGGTCTGGCGGCGAGTCGGGGCGGGAAGACCACGTTCCCGAATTGCAGGCACGACGTACAGCACGGACGCGGCAGGAGATTCACATTGGACCAACATGCGCCGGGGAGGTCAGCTGGCCGGGTTGCTCCCAAGATCGCTGTTCTGTCAGAGGGCGTCGGTGGACCAGGTGTCGCAGGCGGTGAGGTCGCCTGAGCCCATGCCGGTCTTGAACCAGTGGACCCGTTGGTTGGCGGTGCCGTGGCTGAAGTTCTCGGGGGTGACGCGGCCCTGGGCCTTCTTCTGGATCCGGTCATCGCCGACGGCTGCGGCCGCGTCCAGGCCGCGGTTGATGTCGTCGTTTGTCAGCCCGCTGATCAGGGTCCTGCCGTTACTGTCCGGCACCGTCGTCGCGTGCCTCGTCCAGACCCCGGCCAGGCAGTCCGCCTGCAGTTCGGAACGGACCGAGTCGGAGGTCGGGCCCTCGCGGGACTTGATCTGGCCGAGGATGCCGTACAGGTTCTGCACGTGGTGGCCGTATTCGTGCGCGATCACATAGGCCTCGGCGAAATCGCCACCTTGAGCACCCAGATCGGTCTGCAGCACCCGGAAGAAGCCGATGTCGAGGTAGACCTTGCGGTCCGTCGGGCAGTAGAACGGCCCGACCGCGCTGGTGGCAGGGCCACAACCGGTGTTCGCCGAGCCGTCGAAGACCTCCAGCCGGGCCCGGCTGTACTTCTTCCCGCGGCGCGGTAGCTCGCCGGCCCAGAAGCGTTCGATCGAGTTCTGGTAGAAGACGAACCGGCAGTCCCGGTTCTGAGCCAGGTCCTTGCCTGATTTGCAGGAGCCCAGGTTGCCAGGCTCGGTGTTCTGCGCGGCCGGTTCGTCGGTGCCACCGCCGGGGAGGCCGCCACTGAGCAGCAAGATGACGACGAGCAGAATAATTCCCCCGATGCCGCCGCCGACCGGGATCCCCATCCGGCCGCCCGGGATCCGGCTGCCGCCTCCGCCGCTGCCTCGGACATCCTCGACACCGCTGGTGTCCAAGTCGGCGTCAGGGTTGAATTTCACACCACATACACTAGTGCTCTGTGCCGGAAGTCTGCCGTCTCTCGTGACGCCTGCCCGACACCCGCCCATCGTGCAAGAGAACCCCGACCCAAGGACGCTGGCCCACCGCTGATGATCACTGTCTCCAACCTCGAGGTACGTGTCGGGGCCAGGCAATTGCTGGCGCCCGCCTCCTTCCGGGTCGGCCCCGGTGACAAGGTGGGTCTGGTCGGACGCAACGGCGCCGGCAAGACCACGCTGACGAAGATCCTGGCCGGCGAATCGTTGCCGGCGTCAGGATCGGTCTCGTCCTCCGGCGAGATCGGCTACCTTCCGCAGGATCCGCGCACCGGCGATCTCGACGTACTGGCCCGGGACCGGATCCTGTCCGCGCGCGGGCTGGACGAGGTCGTCCAGCGGATGCGGAACGCCGAGAAGGCGATGGCCAGCGCGGACGAGCGGACCCGCGAGAAGGGCATGCGTCGGTACGAGCGGGCCGAGGCCGACCTGCACGCGGCGGGCGGCTACGCGGCCGAGTCCGAGGCGGCCCGGATCGCGGCGAACCTGGGCCTGCCGGACCGGGTGCTCGGACAACCGCTCGGCACGCTGTCGGGTGGTCAGCGCCGCCGGGTCGAGTTGGCCCGGATCCTGTTCGCGCAGGCCGAGACGCTGCTCCTGGACGAGCCGACCAACCACCTGGACGCCGACTCGGTCGTCTGGCTGCGGGATTTCCTGAAGACGTACGCGGGTGGCGTGATCATGATCAGCCACGACGTGAACCTGCTCGACGAGACCGTCACCCGGGTCTTCCACCTGGACGCGAACCGGGCCGAGATCGACGTCTACAACGTCGGCTGGAAGACCTATCTGAGCCAGCGCGAGACCGACGAGCGGCGGCGCAAGCGCGAGCGCGCCAACGCCGAGAAGAAGGCCACCCAGCTGACCGACCAGGCGAACAAGATGCGCGCCAAGGCGACGAAGGCGACCGCCGCCCAGCAGATGCTGAAGCGGGCCGAGAAGCTGATGTCATCGCTCGAGGACGAGCGCGTCTCCGACCGCGTCGCGAAGATCACCTTCCCGAGCCCGGCGCCGTGCGGCAAGACCCCGCTGATGGCGAAGGAACTGTCCAAATCGTACGGCTCGCTGGAGATCTTCACCGACGTCGACCTGGCGATCGACCGTGGCAGCCGGGTCGTCGTACTGGGTCTCAACGGTGCCGGCAAGACCACCCTGCTGCGAGTACTGTCCGGGATCGAGAAGACCGACACCGGCGAGGTCATCGACGGGCACGGGCTGAAGCTGGGCTACTACGCCCAGGAGCACGAGACGCTGGACGTGAACCGTACGGTGCTGGAGAACATGAAGTCTGCCGCCCCGGACCTGAACGAGACCCAGGCCCGTAGTGTGCTCGGCTCGTTCCTGTTCACCGGCGACGACGCGGACAAGCCTGCTCGGGTGTTGTCCGGCGGCGAGAAGACCCGGCTCGCGCTGGCGACACTGGTCGTCTCGGCGGCGAACGTGCTGTTGCTCGACGAGCCCACCAACAACTTGGACCCCGCCTCCCGTACCGAGGTGCTGAACGCGATCCGCTCGTACGCCGGCGCGATCGTGCTGGTCACTCACGACGAGGGCGCGGTCGAGGCCCTCGAGCCGGAGCGGGTGCTGCTGCTTCCGGACGGCGTCGAGGACCTGTGGACCCAGGACTACGCGGACCTCGTCTCGCTGGCCTGATATCCACAGCTGGCCGGCATATCCACAGGGTGATCGACGCCGCACGGAAAGGGGTGTCGATTCGCGTATGTTCACTGGCATGACGGATCTCGGATTGCGGATGACTGTGGACGGGCCGGTGGCCCGGGTGGTGCTCGACCGGCCGGAGGTGCGCAACGCGCAGACGCCGGCGATGTGGCGAGCTTTGGCCGACTTCGGTACGACGTTGCCGTCCGAGGTCCGGCTGGTCCTGGTATCGGGCGAGGGACTGTCGTTCTCGGCCGGCTTGGACCGTCGGCTGATCATGGGCGATGCGGTGGACGGCGAGGAGCCGCTGCTGTCGCTCGGCGCCAAACCTGCAGCGGAGGCCCACCAGATCGTCGCAGGGTTCCAGGCGGGCTTCTCCTGGCTCCGCCGGCCGGAGTTCGTCAGCGTCGCCGCAGTCCAGGGCCATGCCATCGGTGCCGGATTCCAATTGGCACTCGCCTGTGACCTTCGGGTGGTCGCGTCGGACGCGAAGTTCAGCATGCGCGAGCCGTCCCTCGGCCTGGTGCCCGATCTGGGCGGCACGCAGCCGCTGGTCGAAATGGTCGGCTACTCCCGGGCTCTCGAGATCTGCGCAACCTCCCGCTGGGTGGAGGCCGACGAGGCTCGCCAGCTCGGGCTGGCCAACATCGTCGTACCGGCCGAGGAGTTGGCGGCGACCGTCAAGGACCTGAGCGACGCGCTGCTGACACCGCTGCCTGGTGCGATCAGGGAGACCAAGGCACTGTTGCTCGGAGCGGCCGACCGGTCGTACGTCGACCAGTTGCGCGCCGAGCGGGAGGCGCAGGCGCGGCGGCTGGCGGAGCTGGCGGGAAGCTTCGGCTGACCTCAAGCGTTGTCAAGGTTCATGGGTATCGGCGTTTTGTCGACCGGGAGGGCACTGAATGTCATCAGGGATGCGAATGGGCGGCGGCGCGGCCAGCTGGCGACGGCAGGACGCGTCGGTAATCGAGCGCAAGCTGGCCAAGGGCACCCTGCCCCGGATCGTGCAGTTCGCCAAGCCTTACCGGCTTCAAATCTCCGTCTTCCTCGTGTTGGTGATCGCCGGCGCGGTGCTGGTGATCGCCTCGCCACTGCTGTTCAAGAAGATCGTTGACGACGGCATCGTCAAGGGCAACGGCGCCCTGGTCACGGCGCTTGCGCTCGTGGTGGCGCTGCTCGCCGTGGTCGAGGCGGCCCTCGGGCTGATGCAGCGCTGGTTCTCCGCGCGGATCGGCGAAGGTCTGATCTACGACCTGCGGACCAAGGTGTTCGGCCACGTTCAGCGGATGCCGGTGGCCTTCTTCACCCGGACCCAGACCGGTGCGCTGGTCTCCCGGCTCAACAACGACGTGATCGGCGCCCAGCAGGCTTTCACCTCTACCCTGTCCGGCGTCGTGTCCAATGTGATCAGCCTGATCCTGGTGGTCGGCGCGATGCTCGTGCTGTCCTGGCAGCTGACCGTGGTCGCGATCCTGATCCTGCCGATCTTCCTCCTCCCGGCCCGCTACCTGGGCCGTCGGCTGGCAGCGATGACGCGGGAGCAGATGCAGCTGAACGCGGAGATGTCGACGGCGATGACCGAGCGGTTCAGCGTCGCCGGCGCACTGCTGGTGAAGCTCTTCGGACAGCCTGAGATCGAGAACGAGGAGTTCGGCGAACGGTCCGGCCGGGTTCGTGACCTGGGCATCCGGATCGCCATGCTCGGGCGGGTCTTCTTCACCGCCCTGACACTGGTCGCCGCGCTCGCGACCGCTCTCGTGTACGGCGTCGGCGGCAACCTCGCAGTCCGGCAGACGCTGACCGTCGGCACGCTGCTGGCTCTGGTCGCCCTGCTCGGCCGCCTCTACGGCCCGCTGACCGCGCTGTCCAACGTGCGCGTCGACGTGATGACCGCGCTGGTGTCATTCGAGCGGGTCTTCGAGGTGCTGGACCTGGAGCCGATGATCACCGATTCGCCGGACGCGCAGGCGCTGCCGGCGGGCGCCGCCACCCTCGAGTTCGACCGGGTCTCCTTCGCCTACCCGACCGCGGAGCAGGTGTCGCTGGCGAGCCTGGAGTCCGTTGCGGTGCTGGACAAGCGTGTCTCCGCCCAGGTGCTGGAGGAGATCAGTTTCTCCGTCGAACCCGGCCAGATGGTCGCGCTGGTCGGACCGTCCGGCGCCGGCAAGACCACCGTCACGAACCTGGTCGCCCGCCTCTACGACGTGACCCGCGGCTCGGTCCGGGTGGGTGGCAAGGACGTGCGCGAGGTGACACTGCAGTCGCTGCACGACGCGATCGGCTATGTCACCCAGGATGCGCACATGTTCCACGACACGATCCGCGCCAACCTCGCCTATGCGAAGCCCGACGCGACCGACGAGCAGATGGAGGATGCGCTGCGCTCGGCCCAGGTGTGGGACCTGGTGTCGTCGCTGCCCGACGGCCTGGACACGGTCGTGGGGGACCGTGGCCACCGGCTCTCCGGTGGCGAACGCCAGCGCCTGGCCATCGCCCGGCTCCTGCTGAAGGCGCCGCGCATCGTCGTATTGGATGAGGCTACGGCGCACCTCGACTCCGAGTCTGAGGTGGCTGTTCAGCGAGCGCTGGACACCGCGCTGGAGGGCCGGACCTCGCTGGTGATCGCGCACCGGCTGTCGACCGTGCGGAACGCGGACCAGATCCTGGTCGTGGACCACGGCAACATCGTCGAGCGCGGCACCCACGAGGAGTTGCTGGCCCTCAACGGCGAGTACGCCGACCTCTACCGCACCCAGTTCGCCCAGTCGGACAGCACCGCGACGGTCTAGTTGCGTGAATGCGGGGTACCTGAGTTGTGGCGTCTGTCCTGACGTGAGGGAGTGGCCCGATGGTCAGATTCGCGCTGGTGCTGGGGGCCGGTTACACGGGATTCAAGCTCGCTTACCACTCCGAGGACGGGCGGTACTACGGCGACGAGGGTGAGCAGGGTTTGCGCGCCGGCCTCAGCCTCATCTTCGGCGCTCTCGCCGGCGGCCTCACCTACGCGGCCCTGCTGCTGCACTAAGCACGGGACCTTTCTGCGCAAACGTATCGGTGATCCCCTATATATCGGGGATCACCGATACGCTTTTCGGTCGATCGCCTAGTGTCGCGTGATGCTGGTCCCGCCCGCCTGGGCGCCGACATCGTGAAGGAGCCAGCATCACACCACTAGCCGGCGGAATCCGCCTCGTGCTCGAGGAGGTGGAGGACCGGTACGCCGAGGTGGCGGCGGGCGGACGCGGACCAGTCGAGGTGGAAGAACTCGGCGACCAGATGTTGGCGAGTCAGGATGATGACCTCCTGCGCGTTCACCTCCCTCACCTTCTCGATCACGGAGTCGACTGGCCGGTCGTGCGTGATGCTGCCCTCGGCCCGCTGGCCCAGGTCGATCAGCCGTTGCACACTGCGGGTGCTGTTGCCCCCGGCCTCGTCGTCCATCGCGCGCTGCGCCTCGGCGAGGTCCTCGCGCTGGTCCTCGATCCCGCCCGCGTACAGGTCCGCCGTCCCCAGTGCGCCGAGCGAGGCCTCGACCCCGGCCTCGGCGTTATGGCACGGGACCAGCACGTGGTATTTGACCGTGTCCGGCAGCTCGTCGTGCAACGCGACGACGCGTTCGGCGTCCGGTTCGGTCAGCTCCTGCTCGACGAGCAGAACGACGTCGTACATCTCGGTACCTCCGGTGGAACGAGGGAGAGCGTTCGCGTCCATCATGCCGCTTGATACGGCTTGCCGCTTCTGGCGGGCATAGTCCCCGGGTCAATGCTGTCCGCGACCCGGCACGTCGGTGAGAATGAGCCTTATGGACCTACCCGTGATGCCTCCGGTCGCGCCGATGCTGGCGAAGCCGATCAAGCAGATCCCCGACGGCGACGTCAGCTTCGAGCCCAAATGGGACGGGTTCCGCTCCATCATCTTCCGCGACGGCGACGAGGTTGAGATCGGCAGCCGGAACGAGAAGCCGATGACCCGGTACTTCCCCGAGCTGGTCGAGGCGTTCCTGGCGAATCTGCCCGAGCGGTGCGTGATCGACGGCGAGATCGTGCTCGTCGGCGAGAGCGGTGACCGCCTGGACTTCGAGATGCTGCAGCAGCGGATCCATCCCGCGGCGAGCCGGGTGAAAATGCTGTCCGAAACGGTGCCGGCGCGGTTCGTCGCCTTCGACCTGCTGGCCCTCGGCGACACCGATTACACCGACCGGCCCTTCTCCGAACGCCGGGCCGCGCTGGAGCAGGCGCTCGCGTCCGCCGCGGCACCGGTGCACCTGACCCGGACGACGACCGACAAGGCGATCGCCACGGAGTGGTTCCACCAGTTCGAGGGGGCCGGGTTGGATGGCGTGATCGCGAAGCCGCTGGGCGGTCTGTACGAGCCCGACAAGCGGACCATGTTCAAGATCAAGCACGAGCGAACCGCCGACTGCGTGGTCGCGGGCTACCGATTGCACAAGAGCGGCCCGGACCGGGTCGGGTCGTTGCTGCTCGGCCTCTACAACGCCGAGGGTGTGCTAGCTAGCGTCGGCGTGATCGGTGCGTTCCCGATGGCGCGCCGCGAGGAACTCTTCCAGGAGATGCAGGAACTGGTCACGGACTTCGACAACCACCCGTGGGCGTGGGCCAAGCAGGAGGAGGGCAACCGTACGCCGCGCAACGCCGAAGGCAGCCGCTGGCAGGCGGGCAAGGACCTGAGCTTCGTACCGCTGCGCCCGGAGCGGGTGGTGGAGGTGCGCTACGACCACATGGAGGGTGTCCGGTTCCGGCACACCGCCCAGTTCGTCCGCTGGCGTGACGACCGGACCCCCGAGTCCTGCACCTACGAACAGCTCGAGGAGCCGGTCAAATTCGACCTGGCCGACGTACTGACCGCCAAGGTCTGACGACAAGATGCGCAGGGTTCTGATCGCAGGGATGACGGGGTCGGGCAAGACCACCCTCGGCCGGCGATTGGCGCCTGCACTCGGCCTCGAGTACCACGAGCTCGACGACCTGTACTACGGGCCTGGGATGCGGATGGCGCCCGAGTTCCCCAGCGTGATCGACCAGATCACGGCGGGGGAGCAGTGGCTGTTCGACTCGCAGGGACCACCGGTCGATTCGGAAGCGCCGCTGACCGTGCGGGACAGGCTGTGGGCCACCAGGGCGCCCGCCTCGACCCACCTGACCGTCGTTCGCCTGCGGAGTCCGAGTGAGACCGAGAGTTGGCTGAACGGCGTACGGGTCTAGTCCCAGGACGCCGCGCTGGACACCGGAGCGACGGGAGCTGAGAATTCCAGGTATGACGTCCCCACGGCTTGAGATGACTCGGCCGTCGGATGCTGAGCGGGACCGAGCGCTCGACATCCTGCGGGAGGGCGCCGGCAGCGGACGCCTCTCGCACGACACTTTCGTTCGCCGGATGCAGTTTGTGCTCGGGGCCCAGAGCCGTACCGAACTGGAACACGCGACCAGTGACCTGCCCCGCAGCGAATCCAAATTGGTCAATCTGCTGCGGCGGATCGTTGCCGAGATCCCGCGGCTGACCGTCACTCCGCGTGGAGCCGTACCGGCGGTCGCCGTACCGGGCCTTGCGTTGCCGCGGCCGGGATCTGCGGCAGTCCGTATCGGTCGTGGTCCGGGGGCGACCCTTCGGCTTGGGGACATCACGGTGTCCCGCTTTCACGCCGAACTCCGGCAGACCGGCGACGCCTGGGTGCTGACTGACCTCGGCTCGCTGAATGGCACCCACCTGAACGGTCTCCGGATCGCCAGCCCGGTGCAGGTCCGGGCCGGCGACCACGTCCGTTTCGGCGCCGTCAGCTTCCGCCTAACCTGGGCCGACCCCCGCTGACCCCGTCTGGTTCGGCGCTCTTTGGCAGATAACCTTCGCGGCTTGCCGCTGCGGCTCTGCCGTCGCGTGACGCTACCGGTCCGAGTCCGCGGCCGACCGGGCGTCATCGCCGTCCTCCCACAGCGGTTCGCTGAGCATCTCGTCAAGCGCCACCCGGCGCTGAGCCTTCACTCGCTGGCTCAAGGCGAGTACGTCGGCAAGTCGCACCCAGTCGACGTACTCGCTGGACCGGAACGGGATCTCGCCGCCTGCGACGTAGGAGCGGAGATCGCGCCGGGGCATCGCGATCGCGCCAGCCGCCTCGTCGATCGGCAACTCGTGGCGTAGCGGCGTGATTTGCACAGCGAGGCCCTTCGCAAGCGCAGCCTCGACGAACTGCATCGCTTCGTAGACCTTTGGCGGTACCTCATGTCGGCTGCCGTCGGGTCCCACCAGCGCGGGACCGCTGTGGACCAGCTTGCGGTCGGCATCGGACAGCATGAAGACCTTGGGACGGCTGGGCATGACATCCATGCCACGAGAGTCTAGGGCGGGCGACGGTCTCACGCCGTGCTTCATCCACAGGTCGCAGCATGTGCAAATCTCAGCGATTCGTCACTTCTGGCGGGTTGCCGGCTCAGAACCCGGATCAGATTCGGCGCATCGTTGGGTGGTCTACATCGCGGTCGATGGTTTACAAGGGGTTGGAGAGCAGCACTTCGTTACATTGTGTACTAAAGTTCGCTTCGGGAGGGTGTGACGTGGCGAAGATTCTGAAGGGTGCTACAGCCCAGGAGACGCACAGCGCGATCCTCGACCTGATCCGGTCGAGCGGCGTGGTGACACGCGTCGATCTGGCTGATCGCTCCGGGCTGACCGGAGCCTCGATCTCGCGCGTGGTCAAGCAGTTGCTGGCCGACGGCCTCATCATCGAGACCGGCCTCGGTGACCCGACAGGAGGCAAACGGGCGACGCTGCTGCAGTTCAACCCGCGCGCGCGGCACGCCGTCGGCATCTCCCTGGACGGCCCCAGTACGACGTACGTGGTGACCGACATGAGCGGCCGGGTGATCGAGCAGCTCTCCTCGATGGGCATCGACCGGGACGCGCCGCCGACGGTGGTCAGGCGGCTGACCAAGGAACTCGAGGATCTGATCATCCAGGCGAACATCGAGCCGGCCACACTCGTCGGCGTCGGGGTCGCGCTGGCAGGCCGGCAGGGTGCAGGGCACCAGCTGGTGCGGACGAATGCGGAGACGTACACCTGGGAGCCGTTCGCGGTGCGCGACACCCTGAGCGCCGCGATCGACCACCCGATCGTGGTCGAGAACGACTCGACCTGTGCAGCGATCGGCGAGTTCTGGGCCGGTCGCATCCCATCGTCGACGGACTTCGCCACGGTGTACATGGCCGCCGGCTTCGGGCTCGGGCTGGTGACGAACGGCGACGTGTACCGCGGCTCCTCCTCGAACGTGGGGGAGATCGGCCACATGGTGCTCGACGTGAACGGCCCCGACTGCTGGTGTGGTGGCCAGGGCTGCTTGGAGAGCCTGGCCGCGCCTGCCCGGGTCGTCAGCCAGGCCAAGGAGGACCCGCAGCTGGTCAGGGAGCTGGGGCTGAAGTGCAGGAGGGCTACGGTCCGCGCCGACTTCGCCCGGATCGCCCGCCAAGCAAGCGCCGGCCACCAGCAGTGCCTGGCGCTGATCGAGGACTCAGCGATGTATTTGGCCAAGGCCCTCCGGTCGATCACGAACCTGCTGGACCTCGACCAGATCATCCTGGCCGGCCCCGCGCTCAGCGAGGCGGGTGACATCTACGTCCGGGTGGCCGCCGAGGAGCTCGGCCGGCTCTCGTACGTCCGGGCCATTCACCCGACCCGGGTGGAGTTGTCGAAGCTGGGCCCCAGCGCCGCCGCGCTGGGGGCCGCCTCACTCGTCCTGCACAGCCAGCTCACTCCGCACCAAACTTCAAGCAGGGCCCTCAGCGGTTCAGGAAGTCCCGCAGCCACAGCCCGCTCTTCTTGATGGTCCGCGCCTGCGTGGCGTAGTCGACGTACACGATTCCGAAGCGGCGGCTGAAGCCCCACGCCCATTCGAAGTTGTCCAGCAACGTCCACGCGAAGTAGCCCTTCAGCGGCAGGCCTTCGTTCACGACCTGACGGCAGACGTCGATGTGCTGTTCGAGGTAGACCCGCCGCAGTTCGTCGTCGATCGAGCCGTCATCGGCCACGACATCGGCGTACGCCGCACCGTTCTCGGTCACGTACAACGGCAGGTCCGGCGCAAGCAGGTTGATCGTCTTGAGTACGTCGCGCAGGCTGCTGGGCTGGATCGGCCAGCCCATCTGGGTGCGCTCTGCACCGGTGTCGACGGCAACCAAGTTTTCGCTGCCAGGCACGGTACTCGGCTTGCCCGGGTCGCTGATCGGGCCTTCCGGCGCGGCGACCGTCTGCGGGCAGTAGTAGTTGACGCCGAGGAAGTCCAGCGGCGCCGAGATCAGCGCGAGATCGCGGTCGTGCTGGGCGAACCAGTCCGACATCCCCGTATCGTTCAGTACGTCGGAGGGGTACTTGCCGAGCAGCAACGGATCCAGGAACAGCCGGTTCCGCAGACCATCGGCCCGGCGCGCCGCATCACGATCAGCCTCGGAGTCCGATGCCGCGTAGACGGGTGCAGGGTTGAGTGCGATACCCACTGAACTCTCAGGCGAGCGGATGGCCTGGAGCGCCAATCCATGGCCGAGCAACAGATGGTGGACCGCCTTGAGTGACTCGGCTCCAACGGTTCGACCCGGCGCGTGCTCGCCGTTGCCGTAGCCGAGGAAGGCCGAGCACCACGGCTCGTTCAGCGTTATCCATTGCTTGATCACGTCCGAGAGCGCCTCATGGGTCACGGCGGCGTAGTCGCGGAACCGTTCGGCGGTGTCGCGCACGAGCCAGCCGCCGGCATCCTCCAGCGGCTGCGGCAGATCCCAGTGATAGAGCGTCGCGTACGGCGTGACGCCGTTCTCGAGGCACGTCTCGGCCAACCGGCGGTAGAAGTCGAGCCCGGCCGGGTTGACTGCGCCACTACCCGTCGGAACCACCCGCGGCCAGGCGATCGAAAACCGGTACGCCTTCAACCCGAGACTGGCCAGCAGCCGGATGTCCTCGGCGTACCGGTGGTAATGGTCGTCCGCGATGTCGCCGGTCTCGCCGTCGGCGATCCGGCCGGGTGTACGGGCGAACGTGTCCCAGATGCTCGGCCCGCGGCCGTCCTCGGCCACCGCCCCTTCCACCTGGTACGACGCGGTGGCGGCGCCCCAGACGAATTCGTCGGGAAAGCTCGTCATATTGCCTCCAGCCAGTGCTGCTTGTCGGGTAGTAGCTCGGCCAGCCGGTCCCGCAGTTCGGCCGGGATCTCGGTCTCCAGCGAGGCGGTGATCCGCTGCAACCGCGCGGGCTTGCTGAAACCGACGACGGTGCCGCTGATCCGCGGGTCGTTGACCGAGTGTTGCAATGCCGCGGTCGCGAGGTCGATGTCGTACTCGCGGCAGGCCTTGTCCATCAACGCGACCGCCTCCAGCGTTGCCGCCGGGGCTTCGCGATAGCCGTAGTTCTTGGAGCCACCGGAGGGATTCGCGAGGATGCCGCCGCCGTAGATCGCCGCATTGACCACGGCGATCCCTAGCTCCAGGGCCTGCTCTATCAGCGAGTCCGCGCTGTGGTCGACCAGACTCCAGCGGTTGTGCACCAGCACGACCTCGAACCCGCCCAGGTCGAGGTAGCGGGCCAGTTCGTGAACGTTGCCGCCGGCAAGTCCGACATGCCCGATCTCGCCCTCGTCGCGGAGTCGCATCAGCGTCGTGACAGCGTCGCGCATGGAGTCGAAGTCGTGGAACTCCGGGTCATGCAGGTAGACCAGCGGCAGTTGATCGAGGCCGAGACGTTGCTTGCTCTCAGCAACGCTCGCCCGGACCCTGGCACCGGAGTAGTCCTTGCCGGCGGCATCGACCTTGGTGGCGACCAGGAAGTCGTCGGGCAAGCCGCCGTACTCGGCAAGGGCAGCGCCGATCCGCCGCTCGCTTTCCCCGTCGCCGTACCCGTTGGAAGTGTCGATCCACCGCAACGGGCTGTCGAGCACGTCTCGTACGACGGCGATCGCCTCGGCCGAGCTGACGTCGTACCCGAAGACTTCCGGCATGCCGGCGAGGACGGCACCACCGGCACACACTGCCGACACGGTGAGGCCCGTCGACCCAAGTGGCCGGAGCCAGTCGGCGCTCGAAGGACTCGTCATGCCGTGACGGAGAACGCGAAGCCGTCCGGGTCGACGTACACGGTGGTGCCGTCCGGCGCCGAGCCCTCCATCAGATCATCTGGCGGGTCACCGGCGAGGTCGGCGTACGCGAAGCCCGCGACGTCGAGTTGCGGTTCGCGGAACGTCTTCTCGCGTTGGTAGGTGAAGACCTCGATCACGGTGTCGCCGGACTTGAGATACCCGATGCTGAACCCGCGGGAATCGTGCGGCTGCTCGATCGTGCCGATGAAGGAGAAGCCGTAGTTCTCCTTGTAGTACCCGCTGGTCTTGGCCCGGTCCTCGATAGTGACGGCGATGTGGTCGAACCGCGGCCGGCTAGGCACACCGAGGGCGCGCTCCTTCGCGACACCGTCCGGGTCGAGCACGGAGGCGTACTGCAGGTCGCCCTGGACCATCTCGAGCAGGGTCCCGTCGGGGTCGTAGAAGAAGCAGATCCGGACCGCGCCCTCGGCGTCCAGTGGGTCCAGGTGGAACGGGACCCCGGCAGCCTTCAGAGCGTCGGCACGCTCGTCGAGGCGGTCCACCTTGAATCCGATGTGGCGGAAGCCCTTCTGCAGATCGTCGGCGATCCAGGTGCTCTGATCAGCCGGCTTGGCCGCCGCCCTGAGCTCGATGGTCGCGCTGACCGCGTCGAGGAGGGCCCGCTGCGGGGTCACCTCGCCGACGACCTGGAGCTCCAGGAACTTGGTGTAGTACTCGACCGAGCGCTGCACATCGGAGCAGTTGACGACGACGTTCTTGATCGGCATACGGAAGTCTCTCTTTTCCTCGGAGTTAGTGTCGCGTGATGCTGGTTCCTTTAACGCTGGCGGCGCCCAGGCGGGCACCTCGCGGCGTTGGAGAACCAGCCACGATGCTGGGCATCGAGGCAGGTCCTCCGCCTTGCGATGCACCCACCTGGACACCGCCATCGTTAAAGGAACCAGCGTCACGCGACACTAGTGCTCAGCGGGCCCGGAATGCTTCTCCGGAATTGCTGAACTCAGCCCGAGCATGAAGACGAAGCATCCCGGGATCCGGGCGCCGGCCTGGGTGCGCT